>JANYJV010000008.1 GCA_025361725.1 Acidimicrobiia bacterium
CCCGGATTCGGCGCCCGGACCGCGTTTTCCCGGCGGACCGAATGACCTGGTCGGCGAAGTTCGAGGGGTACGGCGAGCAAACCGGCGATGCAAGTAAGCAAGCGCGCTTCCGCTACTACCGTTCGGGCGACGCACACACCGTGTCCGGCGTGGCGCGATCTAGGACCTTGGACATTGAGCTTGGCTTCGACCACGACGTCGCTGATGCCGCGATGCTCCGGTGGGCGGTGCGGCGGATGGCTCAGCTGACTGAAGACGACGCAGTCCCGTCCGAGTACACGAACGACGTTGACTCTGTCGTTCTGCGTTCCGACGACGCACCCGAGCTGCGCCGGATCGCCGATTCCAAGGAGTGCCGATACCAGACCCGAGTCTCCTCGGACTCGGATCTGTACTGTGCCGCCGCCGCAAAGTCCGACGCGACGGCAGTGGGGAGTGACGGGTTACGGATCCTCGCTCCGACAAGCCTGCCGTTGTGTGCCAACTGCGACCTGCCCTCGACGGACATCGTCTGCTCGCATCTTTCGCATCCCGAGGTCTTCGGGATCGCCGTAATGAGCGGCATCGTGAGCCGTGACGTTGGCGGCGCAATGTGCGAGCTCGGTAACTCTGAGGTTCAGCAGTGTTCCGGGTGCAGACCTGGCGGTCACGACTGCTGGGAACGCGTCTTCGAGACCGCGGTTCGCCCGCTCGCGGAAATCCCGCCGTTGGCATTGCACGAGGCGTTCGACTTCCTTGATGCAGTGTGGAGCCTCCGCTTCGGCGCCGCTCTGGTCGGAAAGCTCCCAACGGTGACGCTCGCGAACCTCGCCGAGCCCGTAGGTGACCGGGAAGGCTTCAAGGCCCGCATGAGTGAGCTCGCCGACGTCCTCGCGGCGTTGGACCCGGGCGCAGTTGTGCCACCGGAAGCGCGTGGCGTTCGTGGGAGCCTTGCTCGGATTGCAGCAGCGCTCGATCACGAACAGATCGACGTACGCGAACCGATCGAACGGCTGCGGTCTGTGGTCGCAATCCGGACGGCGCTCCAACACGCTGATCGTTCGAGCGAACTTGCCACGCGGCTGGAAGACCTAGGCGTACGGGTATCTCCAACCGACTGGACCCAGGCTTGGCGCGCTGTCTGCGCTGTCACGGTCGATGCTCTGCGCGATCTTCGGTCGCTCGTTCGTGAGATCAACGCGCCGTGATCCACGTCGTATGCGCTCGCGGCCTAGCGCTAACCAGCTGCTAACCAACTTCGCCGGACAGACGCCGACGCGGACATACCAGGCGGACGACGACGATCGCGTCGTGGCAGGTAGCGTCGCTCTCGACAACACAGCCGAGGACCGGTTCGCCCCATGCGGACCACCGAGGCGGCGTTACGGATCAGAAGGTTGGGGGTTCGATTCCCTCCGAGCGCACTTGAAAGTCCTGGTGGGAGGGGTGAATCTCTACTCATCGGGTCGACTTCAGGGCGCTTTTGCTAACGCTTGCTAACAAGCGGTCCGTAGCCTCCACCGCAGTGCCGCCTTGTGAGCCGGAGGAAGTGTCCTCGCCGTCCTCCCCGGGAGTGTGGGCCGATCGTGCGTCCTCAACTTGCCTTCCGTACGACGGCGTGGCCGTCGCGCACGAGCTTCGCGATCGACCGGTTCTCCGAGAGGTGTTCACCCACGCCGACAACGAGTTCACCGCCGACCGCTACCGCGACTTTCTCGAGCGTCTCGAGCGTGGGCCGCGTGCCGCCACCTTCCATGCGCGCGATGGCGGACTGCGTTGTTCCCATCCGCTCGGCGAGTTCAGCTTGGGTGAGTCCAGCCTCGCTTCGCAGCCGGTACACCAGCTCGCGAAACGCGCTGATTCGAGCTTCGTCCGCGTACGCAGCGCGGCCCTCGTGGCTCAACGGCCGCTGCTTCTTGACATCGGTCCAGGTGACTCGCTTCCTCATCGTGCTCACTCCTCGTCGCTCACAGCGTCTTGTTCTCGGACGCAGCGCTCCATCGACCGCTTAGCTCGCTCGACCTCGGCGCGTCCGCTGCGTTGCGTCGTAGCGAATACCGTCTTCACGATGATCCGACGACCCGGCGCGATCCAAGACGTGACCGCAGCGGGTGGCCATCCAGATAGAAGCGCAACTCTCGGAGCTTGCGGTCCAGTTGTCGGGTGTGTGATTCGTCAAGGAGCGGGCGGTGTCGGCGAGCCGGTCAAAATGGAATGTCGCCCGCGCTTGGGAACCTTCGTCCAGCGCGAGGAACCAATCTCGGACTTCGGATTCGAGCTCGACCTCGCCCCACGGCATAGCGCTCATGCTATATGACGCGAATCACCGACCACGCTGAACGCGAACTGGACACACGTGTGATCGCGCGTCTTCCCGGCAGTACTGTCGTCTCGGACCGAGCGTTTCCCGTGGTCGCGCGAATCAGCCGGTCGACTGGGAACCTTGAGGCTCTCTTCTGGTGGTCGAGGAGCTCCGCCGAGGGGGTGCCGAACCTGAGCGCGGGCGTTGGGTCAGGCCGAACGGCCAACAGAGTCGACCCGCAAGAGAGGTTTCCAGTCCGCCCGTGACCCTAAAGCAATGGGGCTATACCTTTATGGTCCGAGCTAGAGTGAGAACCTATGGAACTCGCTCGGTACGCCACCACTGTGTTCGGCGAGGCGCGTCGAACACCAGGAAGACATGGGTACAACGCATACTTTCCCGCTCCAATACCGCGCACCCTCGACCTGGCGCCGCAGACGATCGTGCGCCTGTCTGAGGCAGAGGCTGCGCTCGGACGGCTCGCCGGCTCGGGGCGGCTCCTTCCGAATCCCCACCTTCTTGTGCGGCCCTATCTGCTGCGGGAGGCGGTCGCGTCGACTCGGATCGAGGGCACTCAGGCGTCGCTTCCTCAGCTGTTCGAGTTGGAAGCACTTGGGACGTCGCCCAACGCGGATGTGGAAGAGGTCGTTAACTACGTCCGGGCGATGGAGGCAGGGCTCGAACGCCTCCAATCCCTCCCACTGTGCATCCGGTTGCTGCGTGAGCTTGACGCGATCATCCTCGGCGGCGTACGAGGCCGGGAGCGCGATCCGGGTGAGCTGCGCCAGAGTCAGAACTGGATCGGAGCAGCAGGGGCGACGATCGAGACCGCAGTATTCGTCCCACCTCCACAGGAGGACCTCGGTCCGGCCCTCGCGGATTGGGAGCGGTTCGCGAACGACGAGCCGGAGCTCCCGCTCTTGGTCCAGTGCGGCCTGCTGCACTACCAGTTCGAAACAATCCACCCGTTCCTCGACGGCAACGGGCGGCTCGGGCGGCTCCTTGTCGTGTTCTTCCTCGTAGCGCGAGGCCGCCTCCCCAACCCGATTCTTTATCTGAGCCCATACTTCGAGGCATCGCGCGACGAGTACTACGCCCGTCTCCAGGGTGTCCGTGAGCGGGGCGACATCAACTCGTGGCTGGACTTTTTTTTGACCGGCGTCGAGCAACAGGCGAACGACGCCCTTGCGCGGGCGGAGCGCCTGGTCGATTTACGCGAGGAGTACCAAGAGCGCGTCAATGCTTCTACGCGGAGTAGTGCCACCGCGCTCGTTGACGTCGCCTTCGAATCGCCGATCCTCACGAGCCGTGTCGCCGAGCAACGCCTGGGAGTTTCCCGACCAACTGCGCTTGACGTCCTGCGCCGACTCGCAGCCCTCGGCATACTCACCGAACAAGCGGTCGGCCCGCGCGGCCAACGTCGCTGGGTGGCCGAGGCGATCCTCGAAATCGTCGCGGGGGACAGCAACTGATTCCGAGCAACTGAGCGCTCACCAGCTGCTCACCAACTTCGGCAGATGGTCCGGATGCAGACACACCATCCGGACGAAGCGGATCGCATCGCGGCAGGGAGCGTCGCATTCGATAACACAGCCGAGGACCGGTTCGCCCCATGCGGACCGCCGAGGCGGTCTGACGGATCAGAAGGTTGGGGGTTCGATTCCCTCCGAGCGCACCAGATCTCACCGCAGTTCATCGACTAGCAGGCTGATCGCTTTGAGCGTCGGGTCACCGCGAGGCGCTACAGATCACATGGAGCCAACGAGAAATCTGCGTCACAGATTGGCGTGGGCGCGCCGGGTTCGTTTCCACGCCTTCCGCCAGTGTGTGCGCAGTTCGGCAGCCTCCGCTCGGAAGGTGGCGGCGAGTTCGCCGACGACGAAGGCGCAATCGGTGTCGGACGGGGTCGCGGTGTCGGCGAGCCATTGAGCGGCAACAACGGCGTCGTGGTGCTCGCCGAGGATGTGCTGGAGTTGGCTGGCTCGTCGGGCGAGTCGGTGGGTCTTCGCCCCCGCCACGGGTTCGACGGCTTCGACGGCGTAGCGAAGGTGCTTGGCGCGTTTGCGGACCGCGTGGAGCTGATCGTCGGTCGGGTGCTTGGGAAGTGCTCGCACGGTGCGACGCAGCTTCTTCCAGGATCGATTCATGAGGTCGGGCGCGTGCCGTGCGGCTCGTCTCGCGGCGCGATGCGGCCGCAGTGGTGGCCGGTTGACCAGGTCGACGAGTTCGTCGAGCAGGTGGGTGTACCGAGGCGAACCCATCGCATCGAGCAGGGTCGACCGTCGCTCGTCGCGGGCGTGGTCGAGTTGCGCGAGTAGCGAATCGACCCGTTCTGGTCCTCCGGCGCCGATGGCGTGGTCGCGCAAGCGAGCGAGCATGACATCGGTGTCGCGAACGCCACCGAGCAAACCGCCGATCCATTGGAGGTCCGCGGGGAGATCGTGTGAAGCGCGACGGGAGAGGATCGGTGCGAAGAGTTGCAGGTCGGCGCGAATTCGTCGGGTTGCGACGCGCGCTTGGTGGATGGCTTCTTGCTCGTTGCCGAGGCGTACGAGGTGGTCGTTGGTCACGAAGCGGTACGCGGACGTTCCGACCCGCCATTGGAAGAGTTCACCGATCGACACGCGCCGTGTAATCCGACCCGGCGGCGGCACGTCCGAAGCTCGGAGCGCGATTGGCCCGAGGGCTCGCGCGATCTTCGGCAGCGGGCTGGCGGTCCGGCCGACCCGACGACGAACACGCTCGACCACGTCGTCGAACTCGTTGCGTCCATCGGGACTGAGGAGCTCGATCTCTACTTCGTAGAACTCGGCGGTCGGTGCGATTGGAGACGTGGTCATGACGTGATCGTCGTCCACCTCGACGAACGGTTCGTCGTGCACGAGCAACTGCCATCGGCGACGCCGGGTCGAGATGCGTGCCACCTCGTCGAGACGAGTACCGCGGGTCCACCCCACGACCAGCTCCCGAACGGACGCGGGCGGACTCTCCGCGGCGCCCTCGAACTCGTGCTCGTGGCGCACGAGCGCGCCACCGACGTTGTCGACGGGCGTCTTCACGGTCCACGCGCCGTCGCTTCGCCACCGCAGGCTGACACCAGCGCGGGTCAACCGAAGGTCGGCGGTGTCGAAGTACGTCGCCTCGAGTGCGATCGACTCCTCCGACCACTCGCCGATGCCCGCAAAGAGGGCCGCCGCTTCGGGGAGGGAGGGCCCGTCGACCAACAATTTGACCTCGCGCTCGTCCATCAGCTTCGTGTGTACCCGGCTCGACCGGCGCGCTCACGTCGAGCGGCACAAATTCGATCAGTGGGCATCGGCGATCACTTGACCGTGGTCCCGGGTCTGGATCTCGTTCCAGAGGTCCCGGTACGCGATCGCGGCGCGACTCGATTGGTTGGTCAGGACGAACGGCACGCCGTGCGCCGGTGATGCCTCGATCGCGACTGCTGCGGAGATCGCCGATCGCAGGATGCGCCGATCGTCGCGGGCGAGTTGCTCGGCAATTTCGCGATGCGTGCGCTTGCGCCGATCGACCATCGAGAGAAAGCCGAGGCGCTGGCCCGGCGCCTTGTCGTCGTCGTCGATGTACGTCACGAGTTGCTCGAACGCGCGCGCGGCGAGAGCGGATGGAACGATCGATGCGAGATACAGCTGTGCGGCGCGAAGCGCGTTGTCGTTCTGGAGGCTGATGTCCGACGGGACCAGGTCGAGGCCGGGCGTAGCGGTGCCGACCGCGGCTTCATCGAGCGCGGGCCGTTTGCGCGTGACGTTGCGGGCGGCGCGTCGGGATCGTCGGTCGTACCCCAGCGCAAACGACGCTGCGCCCTGCGGGTCCAGATCCCACACGAGGGTACGGAGACCACCGACGGCCGCGAGCCCGGCCAGGTTCACGGCCGTCGTGGGTCTTCCCGACACCACCCCTGATGCGGGGCAATGCGATCGTGAGAGCCATCAGCGCCAGTCTGCCGGGCGGTCAGGCGTCAGTGGCGTCTTCGTTTCCAACTCGGAGCGCGCTTCACGCCACGAGATGATGCCGACGAACGTTTTGACCCGAGCTCGCGTGTGCCAGCGGTGCACGAGGCGCCGGACCACGGTCTCGATCCGGGCGGGGTAGGCCAGCAAGAGGGTGGGATGTCTTCACCCCCACCCGCCTCAACGGCACACCGGACGCGAACTGAAGCCATGCCGATTTGTAAAAGTGAGTGATCGACTCACGTCGTAACGATGAGCGGCGTCACGGACCACGTGCCAGCAGTGCAGTCCAGCAACGCCATGTTCCCCGCGGTGTCGTCGCAATCGAGGCCAACGACCTCCACCTCGCCCCACGGCGCGGCGAACGCGGTCCGGTACCCGGAGTGGTAGTGGCCATGGACAACGAGCGACGGCGTGCTGCCGGCGAACACCTCACCAAGGGCACGGCGGTGCGACCAGCACGCCGGGAGCTCGGCGCGCAGGCGCGGCGGGAGTAGGTCATCGGGAATCAGACCAGGGATGACCCAGCCGGCCGGCGCGTCGTGACAGACGAGGATGTCCGCGTGGCCGCCGACCGCGCACTCGGTGATGTCGGCGTCGGTAATGCGTTCGGCTTCGAACCACGACTGCCCGGGATTCCGAAGCTGCCGATCGATCGAATGGGCGCCGCCGCACACGAGCGCTCGCACGCCGGCGAGATCGATACGAGCACCACGCGGCAGGTGGGTGAGGTTGCCGCCGAGGGGCAGCGGGTCCCGAGCTCCGAGTCCGGCGGCAGGGCGTCGCCGCGCGAGGTCGTCGTGGTGTTCGTGGTTGCCGTCGATCCACCAGAGCGGCACCGGCGATTGTCGAGCCGCGTCGATGAAGGCATCACCGGTCGGCTGGTCCGGCCACCATCCGAAGTCGCCGAGTTGGAGAATCAGCTCCGCGTTTTCGCGCTGCGCCGCGGGAATCACGGTCCGTGTGAGCCACGTCGTGTTCGCGTGAGTATCACCGACGAGCAGGACGCGCATCGGCGCGACTGTAGAGAGTCGGTCGGTCCGGTGCTCAGCCGAGCAGGCTGCGAACCTTTGCGAGGTCCACGGCCCCGGAGAACGCCACTTCGCCGTCACGCAGACCGACGCAGCGGGACGCGTGTTCGAGGAACTCGAGTTGGTGCGTGGCAACGATGACGCACGCGCCGGCCGCGGCGGTCTCGATCAGCAGTTCGGTCAGGGCATGTTGGCCCGCCGGATCGAGGCCGACGAAGGGTTCGTCGATCATGAGCACCGAGAACGGGCGGACGAGACCGAGGACGAGCGACGTCTTCTGGCGAAGGCCGCGGCTGAACCGCGACGGCAGGTCGCCCGCGCGCGTCGTCAGGCCCAGGGCATCGATCAGGTCGTCGGCGCGGTCGGGCCATTCGTCGTAGCCGTGGAGCCGGCCGATGTACTCGATGTGTTCACGCACACTGAGGTCGTCGTACAGCACCGGTTCGTCCGGAATGAAGGACAGCTCGGCGCGCGCATCGAGCGATCCCGCTGGCGCTCCACTGATACGCACTTGGCCATCGGTCGGTTCGAGCAGACCTGCGGCGAGGCGGAGAAAGGTGGACTTCCCGGAACCGTTGTGGCCGACGAGCGCGACGAGGTCGCCGGCGCGAGCCGTGAAGCTGAACTCGTTGAGGGCCGCGAGTTCGTCGTAGGTCTTGGTCAGCCGTTCGGCGATGATCGGAGTGGTCATCCGAGGTCCGTTCTGCGATTGCGAAGGAAGGTGACGATGCCAAACGCGACCACGAGCGCAGGGGCCCCGGCCACGAGTGCGGCGCTGAGCGGGTTTGCCGGCGGGTCGACTTCTCTGGCCACGATGAGGGGCACGAACGCCAGAGCCACCACGACGAGCGGCGCGACCTGCTGCGCGGTGACGAGACGAGGGTTGAGCATCGCAACGGCGAGGTCCCGATCCGGGCGGCTGAGGTAGACGGACAGCGCACCCGCCGCCGGGGCGGTGGCAGCCAAGGCCAGCACCACCGCGGCGCCCACGATTGGTGAGACAGCGTGGACGCCGTGGGGAAGAGGGATCGCCGCGGCCACCAGCAGTCCGACTCCGAACCCGAGCGCGCCGAGGACGGCAACGAGTGCCCCTGGTGCCGCGAGGTGGGCGACGTAGAGATCGCCGACCGGCATGGGAACGCCGTTTCCGCGATCGGGATGGTCCACCTCTTGCGCAAGGCCCTCGACGGCATCGAGTGCGATCACGTAGGCCGCAAGTGCCGCCACTGCGAAGAGTGGAGTGGTTCCCCGAACTGCGGCTGCGCTGCTGGCGCCGACGACGAGCGAGAGCACGAGGACGCGGCTGATGCGCGCGCCGGGCCAGCGCGCGATTCCGTGCCAGTCCCTGCGCCAACTCGCGCGCCCCGTCGGCGCGGCGAGCCGGACTCGGAACCACGGCCGCGAGCGCGACTGTTCATGAGCGAGCTGACGGCGGAGGTTGATGACGGCCCGGAGGTCTTGCATCGTGGCGGCGAAGCGCAAGGAGCGGACCAGCTGCGCACGGTTGAGTACCGGCTCGAGCGACAAATTGTTCGCACCCCGCAGACCGACGGCGACAAGGGCGACCGAGAACGCGACGCCGGCCACGGAGAGGACGGACGACCGCAACGGGAACAGCGCGAGATGACCGACCCAGGTGGCGGGCGAGGTTGAGGTACCGAACGCGAGATCGGCGCCGGACCAGCCCACGATCACGAGCCCGATGATGGTGCTGAGGATTTGCGGCAGGCGGCGCGTGGAGGCCACGAGTGCGCTTCCCCACGCCGCGAGTGCGGCGGCGACGCCGAACGCGATGCCCGCGACGACCCACTCGCCCGTCGACCGGCTGGGGATCCGCGGCGACGCTGCGATCCCAGCGACCACTCCCCCGAAGCCGCCCATCGCGAGAACCCCGCGCAGTTGGCGGTACGCACTGGTCCGGACGACCAGCCCGCGGTCGACCGGGGCGAGGAACAGGTGGTGGACCTCGGCGGCTTCGAACGCGAGCGGTCCTCCGTGCGCGCCGGATCGCAGCCCGAACGCGACGAGCAGCGCTACGACGCCGCCCGCGATGGCCGGCCCGTGGGCTCGTACGTCGGCGACGGCGTGGGGACTGATGGCCGCGTCACCGACGACGAACGCCAGCAGCACGAGGCCGGCCATCGAGGAGATGCCGATGACGTACGCGCGGTAGAGCGCGTCGACCCAGTCCAGGTTCCGAAGCCGCTGAGCGCGTCGGCGATTCCGGAGGGCGTCGAGCGCGTCGCGTCCCGCCGACGGAGTGCGGGTGGGACTCACCCCGGCGACGCTACTGGCGGCGACTCACGAGCGACCCACCGCGATTCGTCAGGCGAGCGGCTTCGGCGTCGGGCCGACCGCGCGCGTCGTCGGCTGGACACTCATCGGCAGCGGTCCGGTCAGGTTGTTCGACTGGGAGATGTTGGTGTTGTCGCCGTGATCGTGGAGCGCACCCGACGCACCGCGGAAGGTGTTGTTCGTGATCATCACGTTGTCGCTCCGTGAAACCCCGACGCCCGTGAGGTGATGGCTCCACTGGGTGGGGATGGTGTTGCCGCGGACCTCGAGCCCCCGGATGTTCTTGAAGACCATCGCCGATCCGAAGCCGCTCACCGGTCCGTCGGAAACGTTGCCGACCACGTGATAGTTGGAGCGCGAACCCTTCGGAGGCGCCACGAACACGACGAACGCCTTCTTGTGGAGTCGGTTTCCGGTGATGTTGATGTTGTCCATCGGCGCGGCGGCACCGACGCTCGAAAAGAAGAAGAGGCGCCCGGGGCCGACGTCGTTGTCCCGGATGTAGACGTTTTTCGATGCAAACGTGGGCAGTGGCGGTTCCATGTCGATGGTGGCCCGGCGCGTTTCGGTGATGGAGTTGTGTTCGAAGACGATGTTCGTGCCGTTGATCGACCATCCCTGGCGCCCGTTGCGCGCGAACGACGAGTTGCGCACCGTGAAATTGGAGACGCCTCCGCCCAGGGCCACGAAGTCGCCGTAGACGTCGTAGGCCGCCACGTGGTCCATCACCATGCCGTTGACACCTTGGATGAAGTAGGCGTGCTGCGCTTCGAACTTGGGCTGGTAGGCAAGTTCTCCCCGGCCGGCGTGCGGGTTGGCCCCGACGGTTGTCAGGTCCCGCACGACGAGGTTGGTGCTGGCGCCGAATGTCCAGACGTTGCGCGTGCGGACCTTCTTCGGGTTCACCAGTTCCGAACCGTCAGTCACCTGCTTGACGGTGGCGTTGTTGCCTTCGAAGGTCAGACCGCTCCGGTGGGCGATGACGAGCGTCCCGTCGACTCGGTAACAGCCATTGGGTGCGAAGCTCAACACCGAGTTGTCGGGGACGGAGGCGAACCATGCCGTCAAGTCCGCCGTGACATCTCGTGAGCAGTCGGCAGGGATGGCGGCCGGGGCAGTGTCGACGGCTCCCGCCGGGGAGGCGCTCACTGCCACGCTTCCTGTCAGCGCCAGCGCGAGCGCAGCTCCGAATGTGACACACCGACGACTCCGCATCTCTTGGTATCGGCGCCGAGGACGTCTGCGCTTGAAAATCGCTGCAAGTTTTTTGCAGATCGTGCCGCAACGACAGGACGATGAGTCCTCTGGCTACGATCGTCGGGTCATGACGCGCCCGGAGTCTGGTCGACGGTTCTGGTGGGCGCTCGGCGGGGTCGCAGCGCTCGCGCTCGCGGTTCGACTCGTCTACATCTTCGGGTTCCGTCAGCAACTCCACTTCGGAGGCGACGCCTTCGTCTACCACGCGGGCGCCAATCTTTTGGCCGACGGCAAGGGTTTCATCTGGCCGTTTGCGCCCGCGCGAGCGATCCCGACGAGCGCGCATCCGCCGCTCTACATGCTGTATCTGGCGGTGCCCTCCGTATTCGGGTTCACGAGTGTGCTCACGCACCTGATCTGGTCTGCGGTGCTCGGGACGGCCACGGTCGTGGTCGTCGCCCTGATCGGGAAAGAGGTCGGCGGAGAACGAACGGCGTTGGTGGCCGGGCTGATCGCGGCGATCAATTCGAACCTCTGGGTGCCGGACGGATCGCTCATGGCGGAATCGATGGCGATGTTCGCGACCGGACTCGCGGTTTATTTCGCCTTTCGGTATTGGCGAGATCCTCGCGGGCGTTGGCTCGTCTGGGTGGGCATCGCCGGAGGATTGGGTGCACTCAGTCGTTCCGAGTTGGTGCTCCTCATCCCGCTCCTCGTCATCCCACTCGCGGTGCTCGCCTCGGGACCGTCGCGCCGGTATCGCCTGCGGGCCACGGCGGCCGCCATTGCCGCCGGCGTCGTGGTGATGACACCCTGGTTGCTGTTCAACCTGACGCGATTCGAGAAGCCCGAGCTGCTGAGTACGCAGTTCGGCGCCCTCCTTGCCTCCACGGACTGTGACCTGGTCTGGAAAGGCCCGACCAAGAGCTACTACTCGGTTGTGTGCGCGGACAACGTACGGAAACGCTCGATTCCTGACGGGGCCGACGAGTCGGTGCAGGACGCCGCGTACCGACGTGCCGGCATTGACTACGTGTCCAATCACCTGAGCGAGCTGCCCAGCGTGGTCGCTGCCCGCCTCGGTGCGACCGTCGGGTTGTACCAACCCGAGACGCAGATCAACCTGGACAGCGCGATCGAGGGCAGGGAGCGGCCGATTGCCCGGATCGGGCTGTACTCGTTCCAAGCCTTGGCACTGCTGTCGGTCGCCGGCGCGATCGCCCTCCGGGTCCGACGCCAGGCCCCAATTTTCCCGCTGATGATTCCAGTGGTGACCGTGGTCGTGACGGTCACCACGGGCTATGCGAGCACGCGTTTTCGAGCCCCGGCCGAGGTGGTGCTGTGCGTCCTGGCGGCCGTGGCACTCGAAGCCATTGGTTCTCGGGTTCGTCCAGAGCAGCACCCGACACCGTCCGTGGACAGGGGTGTTTGCTGATCCTCCGGCTCGACAACTGCGCCGGTGAACCGACCGTCTGCCCTGGATCAGTTGACCCATTTCCGGCCTTGTGTGTTGCTGCGCGTCGTTCGAGCGGCCACGTGTCGTCGCCGCCGAACCAGGCAGGCGATGCGGCGGGCTGTCAGCGGATCTTCGGTATGCAGGACCGAATGGCAACAGTGGGTTCAACACGTGCGCGGCGTGGAGCGGTCGCACCCGCGATCGGGACAACCCGACGGCTTCTGGTGGAACGGCACTGCTTTCGTGGGTTCCGCAATCAACGCCCCGACCACCGGTGCGGCGAGTTGGCATACTGCGTTGCCGGCGACGGCGCTGACCAACGGCGTGAGTGACACGGTCACTGTGAGCGCGACGGACACGGCCCGCAACGTCGGCGTTGCATCGTCGAGGTTTACCTACGACACACAACGTCCAATCGCCGTCAGTGCCACGGTGACCAACCAGAACGGCACTGTGCAGGGCACCGGCCGCGACGCTCGACTAATGGGAACAAGACGGTCACCTTCACGGTGAACACCGCGTGTCAACCGTCGCCGAGTTGGATGGGCATTTTGTTGGCCACCGTGAAATCTGGTGCTTGGCAGTTCACGCCGGCTGTCACCCTGCTCGATCGTGTCGGCAATACGGCGACGGGCGCGCTGACAGCATCGCCAGCCAGTCCGATGCCGTTCCCGCCGCCACCTAGGGGACCTTGATCTGCTGCGCCGGCGGCGCCAGGGTCGGGCGAGCGTCGAGCCCGAGGGTCCACACGTCGAACGAGCCGTCGCCGGGTTCCGAGCCCGTCCAGTGATCGAACGACGACGATGCACCGTGGTAATGGATCGTCCTGCGACGCTTGAGCTCGTCAGAGCAGGCCAAGAACGTGGAACAGATGGTCTTTCCAGTCAGGTTCTTTGCAAAATGGTCACGAATCGCCTGAGGGTCGTCGGCCTGGGCTGCGACTGCGGCCAAGGCGACGAGGACGACGCAGTCGTACGTGCTGGCCGAGAAGAAAGGTTCGACGCCGGCCGCAAACAGGCGGGCGTTGAACGGGTGGTCGATGCCGGCAGGGGCGCCGGCCGGGGTGGTCCCCTTCATGCTCGCGACCACGGCCGGGTTCGCCGGATCGACGAGTGCCCCGAGTTCGGCGTTCTGGAGGCCGTCGGATCCGTAGGTCGGAATCTGCGTCGGACCCTTCCCCTGCGCGATCAGGGCCTGGAGCACGGGCGCGATTCCGTCGGGAAATCCGATCAGTACCACTGCGTCTGGTTGTCGGCTCAGTGTTTCGGTGGCGGCGCGGTTCGCACCGGCATCGCCCGGTCGCAGCGAGACGAGCCGCGCGGCGGTCGCGTGCTGAGCCACGAGACTACGAACGACATCCGTGCCAAACGGGAGCCCATAGTCGTCGCGCGTCGCGATGACCACGGGACGTGTCCGTCCGTCGGCAACGAGGAGCTTCGCGAGCGCCCTCGCCTGGAGTCGATCAGGTGGTGCGGTCCGGAAGTAGAAGCCGTTCTGTTGCGCCGCTCCGGAAATCGGCCCGTAAGAGTTCGATCCCGAGCAGATCACCGCGCGATGGGCCGGCGGCCGGGTGACGAGGTCGAGCGCAGCTTGCGACGTTGAGGGTCCGATGATCGCGTCCGCATGACTCGTGTCGACGAGGCTGGTCATCGCCGTCCGCGCGGTGGCCGATGCCGAACCGTCGTCGGCCACGACGAGCCCCACCGGCTTGCCGTTGACCCCGCCCGACAGGTTGATTTCGTCGACCGCGAGCTTGACCGGAACGGTGAAGGAGTCCGAGATGATCGCGATCGGGCCGGTCAGCGGGGCGAGTTGTCCGATGGTCAACACGGAATCGGCGCCCGGACGGGAGGTGGTGGTCGTGGTGCTCGTGTACCGAGGGCGCGGCGCCACTGCGGGCTTGCTGCTCGAGCACGCGGCGAGCATGGCGCCGATGATGGTCAGAGCAAGGAGGTGTTGAGGGCGTCGAGTGATCACAACGATCTCCTGGACATAGGGGACGCGTTGCACCCTAGGTCTGGCGTGCAATCGACCGATCCACCCTCGCCGTGCTTGATGAGCAGCTCGGTGGAATCGATCGGTGCCGCCGTTTCAGATTCGAGCCCTCGCTCGCCGACAACACCTCCAGACCGTGTCGGAGATCCGAGGTGGAGCAAACGTGAAGCGGCAGCCACGCGTGATCACGGCAGTGGTAACGGTCGGATTGCTGATCGGTCTGATGCCGGGCCCCGCGGGTGCGTGGCCGGGTGACCTCGACGGCTCGTTCGGGGCGTGTGGCGTCTCGCCGGTCGACGTGCTGCCCGGTACCGCGAGCGTCGCTCGCGCGGCCGCTCTCCAATCGGACGGCAAGGTGGTGGTGGCCGGCTCCTCCGATGACCGCGGCCTCGTCATGCGCCTCGACGGCGGTGCGCTCGACCCGACGTTCGGCGTTGCCGGGCGCAATCGGGTGCGGGTCAGTGGAGTCGGTCGGTACTTCGCGATCGCGCCGACGAGTGGCGGCGGTGCCGTGGTCGCCGGAGATCGAACCAACGGTGCCGTGGTCGACACGATCGTTGCTCGCGTTCGCCAGAACGGAACGCTGGACCCCACCTTTCACGCCAACGGGCGGCTGACCGTGGACGTCGGTGGCAACGACTCTGCCCGTGCGGTCGCGTCGCTGAGTGACGGTCGGGTGCTCGCAGCCGGGAACGCGAACACGGGCGGGTACGTCGCTCGGTTCGGAAACGACGGCACACCGGATACGAGTTGTGATGGTGACGGTCGCGTGACCGGCCTCGCGCTCATGGTGCGTGCGATCGCGACCCGAGCGGATGGATCGGTGTACGTGGCCGGGTCCACGAGCACGAGTTCCTCCGATTGGCGGATCATCCACCTGTCGAGTGACGGCAGCGTCGATACCAGCTTCGGCGGGTCCAACGGGATGACGGTCGATGTCGGTGGTCAGGACGTCATCACCGCAATCGTCGTGCAGCCGGACGGCAAGGTGGTCGCCGCCGGATACGGCAATGGGGCCTCGGGGCACGGTCAGACGATCGTGCGGCGCTACCTCGAAGGTGGGACGCCGGATTCGTCGTTCACGAACTACCGCGAGGCCTTCGGGATCAATGACGCTCCGAGCGCGTTGACCCGTCAGTCCGACGGGCACCTCGTTGTCGCGGTGAACTCCAAGGTGGGATCGGACAACGACATCGTGCTCGCTCGCCTCGGGGACGACGGCACGCCCGACGACGGCTTCGGCGTTGGCGGAGTCTCGGTGGTGGATGCGGGGCGCCGGAGCGCGGTCAACGCCGTCGTCGCACCGCCGGACGGCCGGATCATGGCGATCGGGTCCGTCCGCCAAGCCGGTCGCGACGTCGTCGGGCTGTTCCGATTCCAACCGGATTCGTCGACAGTGGCGTGCCGACCCAGGGCGTGGTCGTGGACGGCTTCGGGGCCCTTCACGGTTGGAGTGCCGGGTGTCAAGCGGCTCCTCCCGGCTTCGTCGGGAATGCCTACTGGCCCGGATGGGACATCGTGCGCGGCGTCGCGTCACTCCCCGGATCCGCGGGACTCACGGTGGACGCGTACGGCGGCGTCCACGGGTTCACGTTCGGTGACGGATCCATGCCAACGGTCGTGGGCGGGCCGTATTGGAACGGTCAGGACATCGTCCGCGGCATCGCGACGGTGCCGGAAGGAACCGGTGGATTCGTGCTCGATCTCTCGGGCGGTCTGCACCCATTCTCGGTCAACGGTGGCCCGATGCCCGTCGCGCCTCCGGACGCTCCGTACTGGGCGGGACTCGACCTTGCCCGGGGCGTTGCGATGACCCCCGACGGGCGGCGGTGGCTACATCGTGGACCTGGCCGGTGGGGTGCACGCATTCGGTGACGCGCCCGCGCCGAACTCCAGTGCGCTGTTCTGGCCCGGTCAGGACGTGGCCCGTGGGATCACCCTCGCGCCGGACGGCAGTGGCGGTTGGATTCTCGACTACTTCGGAGGCCTCCATCCGTTCGGGACCGGCGGCGATCCCGCGCCTCCCGCGACGGTTGGCGGGCCCTACTGGGCGGGCTTCGCGATCGCTCGGGGGGTGGCCGCCCTCCCGTAGCGGTCGCGGCCGTCGGCGGGGTATCAGCCGGTTTCTCATCGGCGTGCGTGAAGGGTCGATACGTTGTGCGCGATGAGCGCGCCCCGACCCCGCAACGTCTTGTACATCACGGTGGATCAATGGCGCGGTGAGTGTCTCGGCGCGGCCGGTCACCCAGTTGTGAAGACGCCGAACTTGGACCGGCTCGCGTCCGAGGGTGTGCTCTTCCGGCGGCACTACGCGCAAGCCGCGCCGTGCGGGCCGTCGCGTGCTTCGCTGCACACCGGTCAGTACCTCATGAACCATCGGTCCGTCTTGAACGGCACGCCGTTGGACGCTCGGTTCACCAACGTCGCCCTCGAAGTACGCGCGGCGGGGTACGACCCGGTGCTCTTCGGTTACACCGATGCATCGCCGGACCCGCGCCAGCTCGCGGCCGAGGACCCCCGCCTCCGCACCTACGAAGGTGTGCTGCCCGGATTTCGTGCGGTGGTCGACCTTCCGGAGCACGCGCGCCCGTGGGGCGCGTGGCTGCGTCAGCAGGGCTATGACGTCCCGGATGACGTCACCGAGATGTATCGCCCGATCTCGGACGCGCCGGGCGCGCCCGTGGCATTTCGCGCCGAGCACACCGAGGCCGCCTTTCTCACCGGCGAGTTCCTCGGGTATCTCGACGCGCTCGAGGCGGGAGCATCCTGGTTCGCGCACCTTGCGTTCATCCGTCCGCACCCGCCGTTCATGGCGCCAGACCCCTATGCCTCGATGTACGACCCCGACGTGATGCCGTCACCGATTCGCGCGGACACCTACGAGCACGAGGGCGAGGCGAACATCGTGTTGGCCGGCGCGCTCGCAGTTCCCGGGATCCGCTTCGGCGATGATCTGGCCGCGGTCCGACAGGCCCGGGCGACCTACTTCGGGATGATGAGCGAAGTCGACGCACAACTCGGCCGGTTGTTCGACGGCATCCGCGCACGCGGTGCGTGGGACGACACGCTCGTGGTCCTGACCTCTGATCACGGCGAACAACTCGGCGACCACTGGTTGACGGAGAAGCTCGGCTGGTTCGACCAGAGCTTTCACATCCCGCTCATCGTGCGCGATCCCGACGCGCCCGACGCGCACGGTGCAGTGATCGGTGATCGCTTCACCGAGAACGTGGACATCATGCCGACGATGCTCGACTGGCTCGGTCTCGACATTCCGTTGCAGTGCGACGGGATGTCGCTGCTTCCTTTCCTCCGCGGCGCACCGCCGATCGATTGGCGAGACGCGGCGTTCTGGGAATGGGACTTCCGCGATCCGATCGGTGGCTTCGCGGAGTCCTTGCTCGGACTGTCGATGGACGAGTGCAGCCTCTCGTGCCTTCGCGACGAGCACGGCAAGTACGTCCACTTCTCCGGACTGCCACCCATCTTCTATGACTTGGATATCGACCCTCGAGAACTCGTGAACCGCGCCGCGGATCCCGCGTACGCGACCACGGTGCTCGGGTATGCCCAGCGGCTGTTGTCCCGAAGGATGGCGCATGCGGAACGCGGTTTGACCGGTCTGGTGGTGACCCCGCGAGGAGTTCTCGACGGCCGCCGATCGCCACGACCGAAGGCGGCCGCGAGCGCGGATTGATCTTCACAATTCGCCGAAATCGGGTGCTTGTGAACGGTGTCACAAACTTTTTCCGTGGCGCGCCCCAGGGTCGCCAGGGCAGGCTCTCGGAGGCATCGGTGGAGCGGAGTCGGTTCCAGTATCTGGAAGAAAACTGGTTCACGGTCACACCCCACCGGTAGTTTGACGGTCCCGAACGCCCACTCTTTCCGTTGTGCGGCTTTCGCCCCTTCCTCATCCGTCCTGGCGTCGACGCGCGCCCGGACGGCATGGCGTTGGGGGCTGGCGGAGTGAAAGGAGCACCTCCATGAACGGTCGCGCCCTTGCGATCAGCTCGGGGCTTCTCGTCCTTGCGACGGGAACTGCCCTGGTCGGCTCGGCGTCTGCCGCAGCCGACGACACGCCGGAGCGAGTCCGTCCGTCGGTCTCGCACGACCACCGATCGGTGGCTTCTCGCGCCGGTGCAGTTCCGGTCGGCCTCCCCTCGGTCGACCCGGCAATCAAGGCGCACCACGACACCGTCGTGATCGCGCGCTACACCGAAGCGGTCAACACGCAGCGCTGGCTCGACGCGGTTGCCGCGATCGAACGCGCGCAACAAGCCGAGGCATCGGCACGTGCGCGCGCGCCTCGGCCGGTCTCGCAACGATCCTCTGGCGGCGGCAACGTCCTCGAGTGCATCAAGCACCGCGAGAGTCGCGGCCAGTACGACGTCGTGAACACGAGTTCCGGTGCTGCCGGCGCGTACCAGTTCATGCCCGGCACGTGGAACAACAACGCACAATCCGCGGGTCGAACCGACCTCGTCGGGGTGAACCCCTCGAACGCCAGCGCGGCGGACCAAGACGCGATGGCGCAACACATGCTTGCGACCCAGGGTCTCGGACCGTGGGGTGGCGGCTGTGGTTGATCAGCAGACCGTGGTCATCTCACGACGTCATCAACCGAGTTGGCGAGCGGCGACTGCCGTCGTCACGAGTTTGTTCGTCGGCCTGTTCGCGTTCGGTGTTGCGTTCTCGGCTGAGCCGGTAGCCGGTGGCGCAATGACGCGTCGTGCGAAAGCGGTACTGACCGCCGCACGCGTTCCCATCGAAGCCGCGCTCGTGTCGCGTGCACGCGCCGAAGCTGAACAGCAGTTGTTCGTCGCGCTCGTCAAGCAACAGGAAGAGAAGGTCGCCGCGATCAACGCCGCGGTTGCGGAGTACTACCGCCCGAAGACCGGGGTGAACTGGGACGGCATTGCTTCGTGTGAGACCGGCGGGAACTGGCACATGCAGGGATCGTCGTTCTCCGGTGGTGTCGGTTTCTACAACGGCACCTGGAACGGTTTTGGCGGACGCCAGTTCGCGCCGAACGCCGGCATGGCGACTCGCGAACAGCAGATCGTGGTGGCCGAGCGCGTGTACGCGCAGTTTGGACTTTCCGGGTGGGGCTGTCGCGCTTACGGCTAGTTCGCGTACGTGGTACGTCGATGCCCGGCGCTACCGTCCCGGCATCGATTCCGCACCTCCCGATCTGGCGTTCGGCGCCTTCAGCGACACCCCGCCCTGGATCGTCGATCCTGACGATCTGACCTGGCGGCGGGGGCTCGATGGCGTGCGCCTCCGTACCCGCGCCGGCCTCGGTCGGCTGACGACACCCCCTCGGGTGCCGCCGCTCCGGCGGGGCGCACGGGTGATCTCCTCGGTCGGGTGGGCCCTCGCGGTCTGGTACGTGCGCGAGCGGGGGACCGAGCACTCGCGTGCCGGTATCTCGGCCCGGTTGCGCCGGAGCTTCGAGCGCCTCGGCTCCACCTATATCAAGCTCGGCCAGATCGTCTCCGGCGGCGACGGTCTCTTCCCGGAGGAGCTCGTCGGCGAGTTCAAGAAACTCCGGGACCGGGTGCCGGCGGAGCCGTTCTCCGCAGTGCGAGAGATTGTGGAAACTGAGCTCGGTCGGCCGCTCGATGAAGTGTTCAGCGAGTTCGCGACTGAGCCCCTGGCCGCGGCATCAATCGCGCAGGTGCACGCAGCGACGCTCGTGACCGGCGAACCGGTCGTGGTCAAGGTGCAGCGGCCGTCGGTCGCACGGCGGGTGCACGACGATCTGCGCGCACTCGCCTGGCTGGGTCCGCGCATGGTCGGTCGCATCCCTGTCGCCGCGCTGGCGAATCCACCGGCGCTCGTCGAACTCTTCGCCGAGACGATCGTCGAAGAACTGGACTTCCGCCTCGAGGCGGAGAACATGCTCGACGTCGCGAGCGCGCTGTCGAAGATCGGCATTCGCGAGACGATCGTGCCGCGCCCGCACCCGCGGTTGGTGACCCGCCGCGTGCTCGTGATGGAACGGCTGTCGGGTTTTGGTTTCGACGATGCCGAGGGCATGCACGCGGCGGGGATCGATACCAACAAGTTGTTGCGGTCGGCGTTGATCTCGTTCCTCGAGGGCGCACTGGTCTACGGGGTGTTCCACGGCGACCTTCACGGCGGTAACGCGTTCGTGATGCCAGACGGTCGCACCGCCCTGTTGGACTTCGGGATCACCGGACGGCTCGACGAACGCAAACGGCTCGCGTTTCTTCGCCTGTTGGTGTTGGGCAGCGCCGGCGACGTGCGCGGTCAACTCGCGGCGCTCAGGGATCTCGGCGCGTTTCCGCCGGACACTGATCTCGATGCCGTGGTCCACGACCTCGGCCTGGACCAACCGGTGAAGGACCCCACGCTGATGAGCGCCGACGAACTCGTCGGCGAGTTGCGTGAGCTCACCAAGAAGTTGCTCGAGTACGGCGCGCGCGCACCGAAAGAGCTCATGCTCTTCGTGAAGAACATGATGTTCCTGGACGGTGCCACCGCCACCCTGGCGCCGGACCTGGACATCCTCGGCGAGATCGCGCACGTCTACCTGTACTTCCAGGCCCAGTACGGCGACCAGATCGCCCAGGATCTGGGGCTCGAGGCCACGCCGGACCTCGACCTCGTCTCGGTCAAAGCGAGCATGGGCGTGGGTGAAGACTGGGGCGACTCACTCACCTACGCCGAAGTCCGCCAGCGCCGCGAACTCATCCGCAAACGCATGCAAAACCGCCGCCGGTAGACCCGAACCGACGGCTCGTAGCTGGCACGTACCTCGGCGCTGAGAACTCCCGAGCCGCAGAGCAGCGGAGGCGAGCAGCCGCGGCGCGAGCTTCACTGTTGCGCGACACTCCCGACCGCGAGCTATGCGGCCAGGTCGGCTGCGAGTGGAGAGGCCGAAATTATGCCGGAACTCCCCGAGATGCAGGCGTTGGCCGAGCGGTTGGAGGAGTCGTTCGTCGGCGCCGCGTTGGTGAAGATCGACGCCCTCGGCTTCTCGTCACTCAAGACGGTGACACCGCCGCCGGAGGCGCTGATCGGCTCGCACCTCACTGCCGTGACCCGCCGTGCGAAGTATCTCCGCTTCGTGACCGATGGTCCGGTGGCATTGATGCTGCATCTCTCCCAAGCCGGGCGGCTGGACATCGAGATTCCGCCGAAGCGCACCAAGGCCAAGGGTGCCGCGGTCCGGTTCCACTTCGACGACGACCGCGCGATCTTCGTGCGCGAGTACGGCCATGAACGCAAGGTCGCGTGGTGGGTCCTCGATGCGGACGACGTCGGGCCGGTTGCCGGGCTCGGCCCGGAGCCCGACTCGGACGAGTTCGAGACGCTCATCCTGACGAGTGGCGACAAGCGCCGGATCCACACCCTGCTGCGGGATCAACGCACCGTCGCGGGCATCGGCCGCGGGTACGTGAACGACGCGCTCCACCGCGCGCACATCTCGCCGTACACCACCATGGCCAAACTCGATCCGGATGCCCGCCGTCGTCTGGTCGACGCCGTGCGCCTGACGATGGACGAGGCGCTCGCCTCGGAACGACAACGTCGGGGTGGGCTCTCGGAGGCGAAGCTGGGGGAGCGGTTCCGCGTGCACAACCGTCACGGCCTGCCGTGTCCCGAGTGCGAGACGCCGATGCGCCGCGTCTCGTTCGAGAGCCACGAGATCACGTACTGCCCAACCTGTCAGACCGGCGGCAAGGTCCTCGCCGACCGGCGCATGTCGAGGCTCGTGAAGTGACCACGTCGGTCGCCGGGCCTTGACCGTTTGTCGTTTGCGCCCGGTGACAGACGTTCGGGGCGACAAGCGCGAACGATGCGGTGGACGTCCATCTCGTAGAGTCCCGACGTGAGCGTGAACCTTCTGGCGTCCATCCCCAGCCCGGGTGACGGGGTGATCCACCTCGGGCCGGTGCCACTCCACATGTACGGGCTGATGATCGCCCTGGGGGTGGTCGTCGCCGCCAAGGTGGGCCGAACCCGGTACGTCAAGCGTGGTGGCGACGGTGATGCGTTCGATTCGATCGTGTTCTGGGCGGTCATCGGCGGCGTGATCGGCGCCCGGATCTACCACGTCGTCACGGACTACCAACTCTTCCGTCACCACCCTGAGAACATGGTCAAGATCTGGCAGGGCGGCCTCGGGATCTGGGGCGGTGTCCTCGGCGGCGCCGTGGCCGTGCTCATCGTCGCCCGTCGCCACAAGGCTGCGTTCGGACCGATCGCGGATTCCATCGTCCCCGGCCTCGCGTTCGCCCAGGGCATCGGCCGATGGGGCAACTGGTTCAATCAAGAGCTCTTCGGCGAACCGTCGAAGCTGCCGTGGGCGGTCGAGATCGATCGCGCCCACCGCCCGTCCAACTACCTCAACGACACCACGTTCCAACCCACGTTCCTGTACGAATCGATGTGGTGCATCGCCCTCGGGTTCGCGTTGATCGCGCTGGACCGCAAGTTCAAGTTCGCACGGGGCCAGCTCTTCGCGCTCTACGCCGCGGGCTACACGTTCTTCCGGTTCTTCATGGAGGAGATGCGTGTGGATCCTGCGCACACCATCGGCCCGCTTCGGATCAACGCGTGGGTGAGCATCGTGGTGTTCGTCGTTTCGGTCGCGTTGTTCGTGTTCCTCGGCCGACGCGCTCGCGGTCGTGCGGAACCGGCGGGGGTCGGCCTCGCGTCAGCGACGGAGCCGGACCTCGACGACGGTGCCACCGTCGAGGTCTGAGCGCAGAGTCACCGAACCCCCATGCGCCTCGACGGCGTCGTGCGCGATCGCGAGTCCGAGTCCTGATCCCCCGTGCTCGCGTGTCCGGGCAGGGTCGGCGCGTACGAAGCGTTCGAAGGCTCGGGTCGCAGTCTCGGCGTCCATTCCCGGTCCGGCGTCGGCGATCGTGACGGTCACGGTCTCTTCGTCGGTGGCGATTGTGACGGTCACGGACGACGTCGAAGGAGTGTGCACGAGCGCGTTGCCGATGACGTTGGCGAACACCTGACGCAGCAGATGTTCATCACCCGACACGACAGGATCTCCAGCGCCCGTCGTCTCGATCGTGGTGGTGCGGCCAGGTTGGATCGCGTGCGCGTCGGCGAGTGCATCGCTCGCCAGCGCGAGCAGATCGACAGGCGCGGACTGGAGGGGGCGGTGTTGATCGAAGCGCGCGAGCGTAAGGAGATCGTCGATGAGTGTGGCCATCCGCACCGATTCCTGACCGGTCCGGCGCATCGCGTCGTCGAGCGCCGCAGTTTCGCCGAGCGCGCCAGCCGCATAGAGCTCCGAGTAGCCCCGGATCGTCTGCACCGGGGTCCGCAGTTCGTGGCTGGCGTCGCCGACGAACCTTCGGAGCCGAGCGTCGGTGGCCGCGCGCGCGGAAAAGGATTCTTCGATCCGACCCAGCATGTTGTTGATGGACCGGCTCAGGTCGCCGGCCTCGGTCCCGACCGGTGCGTCCGGTACTCGCCGGCCGAGGTCGTCTTCACCGACGGTGACGGCCGCAGAGGCCATGCGCTTCAACGGTCGCACCCCGAGCCGCAAGACCCACCACGTCACCAACGCCAAGACCGCGAGCGCCAGCCCGGCAACGCCCCACGCGATCGACTGGATCTCGCTCGTCGACGCGTCGACCGCCGAGAGCGGAGCCGCAAGGAGGAAGATGTCGCCGGTGGTCGGTTCGGCGCGCGCCAGGACGCGGTACCGGAGATCGGTAGTGCGGGCAGCCACTGTGTACGGCTTGGGAGGAATGGCCCGTGCGCTCTGTCGCGCCCGGGCCACGTCGATGACCGGGGCCGGCAGAGATCGACGCGAAATGTTCGGCCGGCTGCGTGCGACGACTGTGCCGGACTGGTTGATCTGGGCCAAGTAGAACTCGTTGAAACCGCGCGGTCGTTGGCTGTCGTCGAATCGCGGGTCGGGCGCCTGGCCTGCCGGTGGCGCGAACCCTCGCCCAAAGAAGGCGGGGACGCCCGTGAGTCGATCGTCGATCTGGTCCATGAGGCGTTGCTCGGCGAGACGCGTCGTGAGCACTGCGCCACCGAGCACGACGGTCGCGATGACGCTCATGGCGAGTAGCACTCGGGTGCGAAGGGACATCGATCAACCCACTCGGAGGGTGTAGCCGATGCCGCGTACGGTCTGGATCAGCTTTGGACCACCGATCTCGACCTTCTTGCGGAGGTACGCGATGTACGTCTCGACGATCCGAGTGTCTCCCCCGAAGTCGTACTGCCACACGTGATCGAGGATCTGCGCACGGGACAGCACCCGGCCTTGGTTGGCCAAGAGAAAGCGCAGCAGGTTGAACTCCGTGGGGGAGAGGGAGACCTCCCGACCGGCGCGCATCACACGGTGCGCGTCGTCGTCGAGTTCGAGGTCTTCACATCGCAGGACTGCGTCGGATTGGGTGAGGCCGGACCGTCGCAACACTGCCTCGACGCGCGCGACGAGTTCCTCCAAGCTGAATGGCTTCACGAGGTAGTCATCGCCCCCAGTGGTGAGGCCGCGGACCTTGTCGCTCGTCTCGTCGCGAGCGGTCAGGAAGATGATCGGCACCTTCACGTACTCGGCGCGCAATCGCCGGCATACCTCGAAGCCGTCGAGGTCAGGCATCATCACGTCGAGCAGGATCAGATCGGGGAGTACCTCCTTGGTCATCGTGATCGCGTCCCGCCCGTTGCTCGCAGTGACGACGTCAAAACCCGAGTGTGACAAGGCGGCGGCCAACATCGACCGCAGATTCTCCTCGTCGTCGACGAGCAACAACCGCTCCCCACCCATCACTTGTCCTCTTGGCCTTGCGGGCCGGGCCGGACGGCCACGCTTCGCTGGGTCATCGGCAGCACACGCGTACTTGTCCCCGCTGCGCTCATCGTTGGGTCCTAGACCTTGGGCGTGGAGAGGTCGTAGAGCGTCACGCCACTGACGGTACGCGCCGTGAAGTGCGCCTGCACCCATTGCGAGATGGTCGTGCCGGTCCCGGTCTGACCGCCGCCCGGAAGGCCGAAGTTCGAGCTGATGAAGTAGTGGACCTTGCCGTCAGCCACGTACTGCTCGAACTGCGCAAGCGTCGGGGTGGCATCCGAGCCATTGAAGCCGCCGATCGCCATGATTGGTTGACCGGATGCGAGTTGGAATCCGGCGCCATTCGTGGCGCCGATGGTCGCGGCCGCCCAGCGGTATCCGCCGGCGCGGGCGTGCTCAAGCAGGCTCGTGATGGCCTTTCCTGGCGTCGGTGACCCGAAGATTCCGCCGCCGGCCCCGCCCGCGCCGGCGCCGCGGGTGGCGCCCGGAGCAGCTGGACCACCGGCCCCACCGCTGGGAACGCCCGCGGGCGGACCGCCGGCGAAACCACCCGGGGGGCCACCGGGGGGGCCACCGGGGAACGCGCCACCGGGGCCTTGGAACTGCTTGCGCAGTGCGGCCTGTTGCTTCGCCGTGAGCTGTCCGAAATTCGGGCGGCCCACCAAGCCGCGGCCCCTGAGCCCGCCACCGAACCGGCCGCCACCGAACCGGCCGGCACCGGCCGTTGCAGGCCCGGAGGTTGGCAACGGTCCGTTGTGAACCGTGCGCGCGGTGGTCACGCTCGCGGCAGCCGGTCCCGCAAGACCGACCACGAGCGCCGCGCCGGCCACCGCCGCCGTGACTCCTCGCCGCGACGACGCAACGAGGATGCCGATCGCGACGACGATCGCCGCTGCGACCAGCGCGTCGGACAACTGAGGGTGCCACTTCGGCGAGCGGTCGAGAAGTGTGAGCACCCACCACACCGTGAGCGCAAGGGTTGCGATCATCGCAACACGCGACCACCATGCGCGGCGCAGCTTCCACAACGTGGTGGCGCCGATGCCGACGGTCGCGCCGATCGCCGGAGCGAGGGCAACTGCGTAGTACTCGTGGATGATCCCCTTCCCGAGACTGAACGCAATGCCGGTCACGAGCAGCCAGCCACCCCAGATGATCAGCGCGGCGCGCGTCCGGTCGGTGCGGGTGCGGCGCACGGTGAGCACGAGACCGATAACGAGCAAGGCCAGCGCAGCCGGGAGGAGCCACGACGCTTCGCCCCCGAAGGCTGAGTTGAACATTCGCGTCCAACCGGTCGGGCCCCACCGGCCGGTGGTCCCCGCTCCGCCCGGCGCGGCGCCGACACTGCCGGTCTCGTTCCCGGTCAGGCGGCCGAAGCCGTTGTAACCAAAGAGCACGTTCCAGAAGCTGTTGTTGGTGGACCCGCCGATGTACGGGCGGTTGCTGGGGGGCGTGAGGACGACGATCGCGATCCACCAGCCGGCACCCGCCGCCATCGCCGTAGCCATCACGATGCCCTGGCGAAAACGGCGTACGAGTGACCCGGGCGCGGCCACGAGATACGCGAGCGCGAATCCGGGGACCACGAGGAAGGCCTGCAGTTCCTTGGCCAAGAATGCGACGCCCAACGCAAGTCCCACGAGGACCACCCACCGGGTGCGACCGTCCTCGATGGCGCGCGTCAACCAGTACGCGGCGAGCACGAGGCAGAGCACCAGCATCGCGTCCGGGTTGTTGAACCGGAACATCAACGCGGCGACGGGTGTGCACGCGAAGACTGCGCCGGCGATCAGGCCGGCCGCCGCCCCGAACCAGCGGCGCACTGCGAGGTAGAGCACGCCGACTGCAGCCACGCCCTCCACGGCCTGGGGCGCCAGCATGCTCCACGAGTTCACGCCGAAGATGCGGGCCGAGATGACTGCAGGCCACAGGCTCGCCGGCGTCTTGTCGACGGTGATGAAGTTCGACGAGTCGCTCGAGCCGTAGAAGAAGGCCTTCCAACTCTTCGTGCCGGCTTGGACCGCAGCGGCGTAGAACGTGTTGCCCCATCCCGACGCGCCGAGCCCCCAAAGGTACAGGACCGCCGTCGACACGAGGAGTGTGATGAGGGTCGGCCGCACCCACGCCGGATCCTCGGCCTGACCCCGCCAGATTCGCCGCGCACCCGAAGTTGGCAGCGGCACTGACGGTGGCGTCGCACCGCCGAGCGCAGGCTCGTCGGCGAGCGGATCGGTGCGGTCGAGGGTGCTGGTCATCGCGAGGTCCTTTTCGAGGGCGTGCGGCCGAGGAGCAAGAAGCGGGCGAGACCGGCAACGGTCCACGTGAGCCCGACCATGAAGAGTTCGACGCCGGAGCCGGCGTTGAGGGATCCGGCCACCATGAGGGCGGCCGTGGTGACCACGAGGCCACCGAGATAAATCGCGAACGCCCGGCGCCAGCGCGGCCGCCGAGCGCGAGCGGTGTACCGCGCGTTCAACCAGGTGTTGGCGGCGAAGGTTGCCGTCACCGCCGCGGCATTGGCGCCGACCGCGCCCCACGAATCGCGTAGGAGCAAGAAGCAGATGAGCGAGGCAGCGGTGCTGAGCATGCCGATCACGCCGAAGCTCACGAGCTTCCGGCCGAAGTCGTCATCGAGCGCCGGGCGCGGGCTGCTGAAGGCGACCCGCCCCTTCCCGGTCGCGAAGGCACGCGCGAGTCGCAGCGCGCCGCGTAGGTCGGCGGTGGCGGTCTTGGCGATGTTCACCGTGCTGCCCGGATCGTCGATCCAGTCGACGGGCACCTCGTGAATCCGCAGCCCGTTCCGTTCGGCGAGCAACAAGAGTTCGGTGTCGAAGAACCATTCATCGTCTTCGATTGCCGGGAGGAGCTCACGCGCAATATCGGCGCGCACCGCTTTGAAGCCACACTGCATGTCGCGGATCTGCGTTGCGAACATCGCGCGCAACATGAGGTTGTAGCTGCGCGAGATGAACTCGCGCTTCGGACCGCGGGCCACCGATGCCCCGGGTGCGAGGCGCGATCCGATGGCGATCTCGGAGTGGCCCGAGGCGAGCGGCGCGACCATCGGGAGCAGCGCGTCAAGATCGGTCGAAAGGTCGATGTCCATGTAGGCCACGACCGTGCTGGTGCTCTCGGTCCAGGCCTCACGCAGCGCGTGGCCGCGGCCTTTGCGGTCGAGGTGCCGCCAGTGCACGCCGAGAAGTTCGTCACTGACGCGCGCCGCGATTGCGGCGGTTCGGTCCGTTGAGGCGTTGTCGACGATGGTGATCCGCCACGTGAGTGGGAAGGCGGTCGTGAGGTAGGAGTGGAGCCGGCGGACGCTGGACTCGAGTTCGGCGGCTTCGTTGTAGACGGGCAACACGATGTCGACCACCGGCCCAACGGCCGGAGTCAGCGCGGGGCTCGCGCGAGGGGTCATCAGATCGCTGCTCATAGTCAGCAGTGTGGTGGGCCAATCTGGGAGTTCTGCGAGAGATGGATCGGAACTCGCCGGTGCCACACTCGGGGACCCAGGTGCTGGTATTTCTCGCGCCTTCGGTAGTCTGAGCGTCCCCCCACGAACGTTTTGGAGCCTGCGAATGAGCACGCCCGCAGCATCCCCACGTCCCGAATCCGTCGCGGCCCGTGCCGTCAACGCCTCGAAGGTCTACGGCGAGGGCGAGGCCGAAGTTCGCGCCCTCGATCACATCTCCGTGGACTTTGCCTCTCACCAGTTCACCGCGATTATGGGACCGTCGGGTTCGGGGAAGTCCACCCTGCTCCATTGCCTTGCCGGGCTGGATCGCGTCACCGAAGGGCAGGTGTTCATCGGCGACGTGGACATCAGCGCGTCGAGCGAGAAGCAACTCACCCTCATCCGCCGCGACCGCATCGGCTTCGTCTTCCAGTCCTTCAATCTCATCCCCACGTTGAACGCGGCGGAGAACATCACGTTGCCGATGGCGCTCGCCGGCCGCAAGCCGGATCAGGCGTGGATGGACTCGATCGTCGCCACCTTGCGGATCGGTGATCGGCTGACCCACCGGCCGAGTGAGTTGTCCGGTGGTCAACAACAGCGCGTCGCGGTGGCGCGCGCACTCGTGTCGCGGCCGGACCTGATCTTCGCCGACGAACCGACCGGCAACTTGGACTCGCGCGCCAGCGCGGAGATTCTCAACTTCATGCGCGCCGCGGTGGACGATCTCGGGCAGACGATCGTGATGGTCACCCACGACCCGAGCGCGGCGAGTTACGCAGACCGAGTGGTGTTTCTGGCCGACGGCACCATTGTCGACGAGATGCTCGAACCATCGGCAGACGGCGTGTTGGATCGGCTCAAGCAGTTCGGGGGCTGAGCCCATGTTCCGCCTCACGCTGCGCGGGCTCGTCGCGCACAAGCTCCGGTTCCTGCTGACGGGCGTCGCCGTGGTCCTCGGCGTCGCCTTTGTCTCGGGGACTCTCGTCTTCACCGACACCGTCAAGAAGACGTTCGATCAACTGTTCGCCAGCGTCTATGACGGTACCGATGCCTACGTTCGCAGCGCGAGCGTGGTGAAAGGCCAGTTCGGACCCAACCAACGCGGGCGCATTCCGGAGACACTGCTGCCGCAAGTGCGCGCGGTCTCGGGCACTGCCGCGGCCGAAGGTCAGATCCAGATCCGGCGCGCGCAGTATCTCGACCGGAAGGGCAAGGGAATTGGTGACCCCGGTCAGGGTGCGCCCACGCTCGGGTTCAACTGGAACACCGTTCGGCGCCTCAACCCGTTCGCTCTGGTCTCCTACGGCGGAAAGCCGTCTCGTCCGCCGAAGGCCATCCGCGAGGTGGTGATGGACCTCGGCACCGCCAAGGCCGAGCATTTCGGCATCGGTGACACGGTCACGGTCAGCTTCGACAACGCCAAGGTCCCCAAGGACGCGTTCAAAATCGTCGGTGTCGCGAAGTTCGGTGACGCCGATCGTCCGGCCGGCGCCACCGTTGCGCTATTCACTCTGGCGGAGGCGCAACGGGTCAACGCCACACCGGGCGAGCTCGATGGCATCTCGGTCGCGGCCAAGCCGGGCGTGAGCCAGACCGAACTCGTGGGTCAGGTCACGTCCAGCCTCGGCCGCCGCGGCATCCAGGTGATCACCGGCGCCAAGCTGGTCAAGGAACAGCAGAATCAGATTCAGCAGAACCTCGGTTTCTTCACCACCTTCTTGCTGATCTTCGCGATCATCTCGCTGTTCGTCGGCTCCTTCATCATCGTCAACACCTTCTCGATCGTGATCGCGCAGCGGACGCGTGAACTGGCGCTCCTGCGCGCCCTCGGCGCCTCCGGCCGCCAGGTGCGATCGTCGGTGCTCGGCGAGGCGGTCCTCGTCGGTGTGCTGGCGTCGATGGTCGGTGTCGCGCTGGGACTCGCGCTCGCGATCGGGCTGCGCACGGTGATGGGCGCGTTCGGCTTCGAAGTGCCGACGTCGGACCTCGTCGTGAAGCCGTCGACCTTCGTGATCTCGATCGTGCTCGGGGTCGTCGTCACGTTCGCCTCTGCTCTGCTCCCAGCGCGTCGGGCCGCACGCATCGCCCCGATGGCCGCACTCCGGGATTCCGCAGTGGAATCGCGCCGCCTCGGACGGCGGACCGCCATCGGCGCCATCATTGCGGTGCTCGGAGCGGTCCTCCTCTTCGTCGGGCTGTTCGGGGCGAGCAACATACAGCTCGTCGGCGTGGGTGTGTTCGGCCTGTTCATCGGTGTCGCCGTGCTCGGTCCCGTCATCGCGCGTCCCGTCGGGCGGGCACTCGGCGCGCCGCTCCCGCGGTGGCGCGGCATGCCCGGCCAACTCGCGCGCGAGAACGCGGTGAGAAACCCGCGCCGCACCGCGTCGACCGCGGCCGCGTTGATGATCGGCGTCGCTCTGGTCGGGCTGATCACGATTTTTGCCAGCTCGCTGAAGGCATCGATCAGCGGCCAGATCGATCAGGCCTTCCGAGGCGACCTCGTGGTCGTTGGCGATGCGGGACCCGGGTCGAGCTTCAGTCCTGCAATGGCTGAACGCATCGCCAAAGTCCCGGGTGTCGCGGTTGCCAACCCCTTGCGGTTCGGCGCGTTCGAGGTCAATGGCACCGGGCAGTTCCTGCTGGCTTCGCGGCCGGGCGAACTGAACCGGGTCTTCGACCTGGCCCCGAAGCTCGGCGATCTCACCACGCTCCAACCGAACCAGATCGCCGTGTCCAAGAAGGTCTTCGACGACAAGCACTGGAAACTCGGCCAGAAGCTGCGCACGAAATTTCCCGAGCAGGGTGCCGCGCCGGTGACTATCGGCGCGGTGTTCGGCCGCGGCCAACGCGAGGGCCTCTCGGACTACTTCATCTCGCTCGACGGCTTCGACACGCGGTTCACCCAACACGCCGACAGTCAGGTGTACATCGCCCTCGATCGTGGTGCCAGCATCAAGGAGGTGCGGCCGAAGGTCGAAGCCGTCGCCAAGGACTTTCCCGGCGCGAAAGTCAACGACATCAGCGGCCTCAAGGCCCAGTTCGAAACCCAGATCAACCAGATCCTCGGCCTCGTGTTCGCGCTGCTGTTCCTGGCGATCTTCATCGCCCTGCTCGGGATCATGAACACGCTGTTGCTGTCGATCGTGGAGCGCACGCGCGAGATCGGCCTGCTCCGCGCGGTCGGAATGACGCGTCGACAAGTGCGGACCTCGGTTCGGTGGGAGTCCATCATCGTCGCCGTGTTCGGTGCGCTGCTCGGGCTCGTGCTCGGGATCTTCTTCGGGTGGGCGATGGTCACCGCCCTCCACGACGAAGGATTCACCCAGCTCTCGATCCCCGCGGGCCAGCTCGTACTCGTCGTGGTCTTTGCGGCGCTGGCTGGGGTCCTGGCTGCGGCCTACCCGGCCCGCCGTGCCTCTCGTTTCGACGTCCTCGACGCCATCTCCACCGACTGACCGACACGGGCACAGGGCTCAGTACGGACTCCACGTGGAGCGCGCCGAACCGAGTTCTTCGCTGACCGCCGCGACGAAGTCCGTATTCGCGATCGCGGTCCTCTCCGCGCCGACGAGATGCAGCGCCGGGCTCAGCCCTTGGACGCCGTCGAAGGTCCACCGTCCCGAGCCGGGATCGGTGACGGTCAGGGTGGCGGCGAGGCCGGTGAGGTCGACGCGTGGGCGTGGCCGCCGGGTCATGTAGTGCACCCACGTCTCGTACCGATAGCGCAGGACCGGTGGGCGCGTTCCGACGGTGAGGACCGCGAACCGATCGGTGGCGTTGTGGACCGCGTACGGGTGGGCCGCGTCAACGTCCGTCGCGCTGAAGCGATGCACGGTCTGTACGGTCCAGGACGGCGGGACGGTGACGATCGCGAGGTCCAACTCGGGGTGCTCCGCGATGGAGATGTCGCCTACCGCGATCGCGAGTTCGGTGGCCGTGATGTGGGCGTCCTCCTCGGCCCAGTACTCCTCGAACGACCCAACATCGTCGGCGAGGGCCACGAGTTGCGGGAGCACGACGTCGTACGCATCGCCCTCGGCCGCAGCACCGAGGTTGGCGCTCGCAATCGCGGCGCGCGCCGCATCGCGGTCGTGGAACCGACTGAAGTCACCGGCACGTGCGATGTCGATGAGTCGGTCCCGGCGAGCCAATGCAGCATCCGGTTGCGTCAACGCGAACACCGCGACGAGCCCGTCCTGATCGAAGTGGTTGTTCGTGACGTGCGGAGCGTCCACCTGGAGTTCGGGACGGTCGAGATAGTTGAACGCGATCTCGGCCGACAGATCGGCGCGCAGCATCTCCGGCGTTGCCGCGCCCGGCCAGTGCGAAAGCGTCAGGACGGTGCCGGCCTGGGCGGATCCGTCGACGACGACGTGCGGGGTATCGGTCAGTTCGGAGTACGAGCGGTAGTCCATACGGGCACCGTAGAAGTTGAACCGAACTTCAGGTCAAGCGCCGTGGCGAAGATGTGACCGACTTGACGCGGTCAGCCCTGGAGCTTGGCGTCCTTGTCTCGGACCGACTGCTCCAGCTCCGACTGGTACACGGCGAGTTGGTCGGCCAGCGCGCGATCGGAGACTCCGAGGATACGGATCGCCAACAGGCCGGCATTCGTGGCGTTGCCGATCGCGACGGTCGCCACCGGAATGCCCTTCGGCATCTGCACGATCGAGAGCATCGAGTCCAGTCCGTCGAGCTGCGCGAGTGGCACCGGCACCCCGATCACCGGCAGGGTCGTCATCGACGCGGTCATGCCCGGCAGGTGGGCGGCGCCACCCGCACCGGCGATGATCACCTTGAGTCCACGGCCGGCCGCCTCGCGTGCGTAGCTCACCATGACCTCGGGAGTGCGGTGCGCGGAAACGATACGGACCTCATGGTCGACGCCGAAGTCACTCAGCACGTCGACGGCTGCCTGCATGACCGGCAGGTCGCTGTCGCTTCCCATGATCACACCGACGAGTGGACTGCCATCGCTCACCCAATCGACGTTAGCCTCACCCGTTCCCGATCCCAGGAGAAGCCGAGCAGTGAAGACGCGATTGACCGACGTGTTGGGCATCGAGCATCCGGTGATGCTCGCGGGCATGGGCGGCGTCTCGTACGCCCCGCTGGTCGCCGCCGTGTCCGAGGCCGGTGGGTTCGGCTGCTTCGGCGCATCCACGATGGGCAGCGACGAGATGGTCGAGCAAATTCGTGCCGCCAAGGCCTTGACCAGGAAACCGCTCGGCGTGGACCTCCTTACCGCGATGCCGGACCGGTTGATGGCCGACGTCGAGGCGCTGATTCGCGAAGGCGCATCAGTGTTCGCAGCCGGCCTCGGTGTGCCGCGAGACGTGATCACCCTGTGTCACGAACACAACGTGCTCGTCCTCTCCATGTGCGGCAAGGTTCGCCACGCGGTTGCTGCGGTCGAAGCCGGCTGCGACATCGTGGTCGCTCAGGGCACGGAGGCCGGTGGGCACACCGGTCAGGTCGCCACGTTCCCGCTCGTGCCCCAGGTGGTGGACGCGGTCGGCGATCGGGTGCCCGTGGTTGCGGCGGGTGGGATCTTCGACGGACGCGGCCTAGCCGCGGCGCTCGCTCTCGGTGCCGACGGTGTGTGGGTTGGCACCCGCTTCATCGCCACACCCGAGGCGCGTTCCGCACCGGGTTACAAGGACGCGCTGCTGCGGACCGGCGAGGACGGCACCACGATCTCACGGGCGTTCACCGGCAAGACGTTGCGGGCGGTCGCGAACGACACCACCCGTCACTTCGACGAACATCCCGAGGAGTTGGTGAAGTTCCCCGAGATGCTCATGAAGTCGATGAACGGCGGGTGGATGCACCTCGGCGCCGACGAGAACACCGAAGGAGTGGACCCGGATCGGGAGTGTTACCCCGCCGGCCAAGGCGTGGGTGCCATCCACGACCTCGTCCCCGCCGGCGACCTCGTCCGCTCCATCGTCGCCGAAGCCGAACGCGCCATTTCCGCGCTGATGACGAAGTAGCGCAGGAAGGCCCGCTCGGGGGGCGCTCACCGTTCTCACGCGCGGTTCGCGCCATTTTCGACGCGTATTGCGCGCGCAAAGCGAGGAGGGGAGACCGAAGGCGGTCTTACTCTCTACCTTCTGCCGGCGTCGAGGTTGGACTGCTCGGACTTGAGGTCGGACTCGTACATGCGGGTGACGAGTTCTTCGAAGCCGACCTTCGGGGTCCAGCCGAGCTTCTCGCGTGCCTTCGTCGCGTCGCCCAACAGGAGGTCGACCTCGGCGGGGCGGTCGAAGCGAGTGTCGTGATTCACGAACGGTTCCCAGTCGTCATACCCGGCGATCCGGAACGCCACTTCGAGGAACTCACGAATGGTGTGGGTCTCACCCGTCGCGATCACGTAGTCGTCGGGCTCATCCTGTTGAAGCATCAACCACATCGCCTCGACGTAGTCGCCGGCGTAGCCCCAGTCACGCGCGGAGTCGAGGTTGCCGAGACTGATCGTGTCTTGGATTCCCAACTTGATGCGCGCGAGTGAGTTGGTGATCTTGCGGGTGACGAACTCGAGGCCGCGCCGCTCGCTCTCGTGGTTGAACAGGATGCCGCTGCTCGCGTGCAGGTCATAGGACTCGCGGTAGTTCACCGTCATGTCGTGACCGAAGACCTTGGCCACCCCGTACGGCGAGCGCGGGTGAAACGGGGTGCTCTCCTTCTGCGGCGTCTCGCGAACTTTGCCGAACATCTCCGATGAACTCGCTTGGTAGAAGCGAATCGGGTTCTTGTCGGTGCCGCCGACGATGCGGATTGCTTCGAGCATGCGCAACACGCCAAGACCGGTGATCTCGGCCGTGAGCTCGGCTTGTTTGAACGAGAGTTGGACGAAGCTGATCGCCCCGAGGTTGTACACCTCGTCGGGCTGAACCTGCTCGACCGCGGCGATGAGCGACGGCAGGTCTCGGAGGTCGCCGCCGACGAGGTCGAGGCTCGGGTTCTCCTCCATGAGGAGCTTCGCCTTCGGGTTCGCCTGGCCCGCGATGAGACCGAAGACTTGATAGCCCTTCGAGGTCAAGAGCTGGCTCAGATATCGACCGTCCTGCCCGGTAATTCCGGTGATGAGCGCGCGCTTCATGCGTTCCTCTCGCCTGCGTGGGATCCGTCCCAGATTAGCCGTGAGGGTACGAAAAGCCCGAAGGATCGAGCTGCACGAGGAATTCCGCGCACCGTCGCGCTTCGTCGGTCTCGTGGATTGCATCGGCGCAACGGCGTAGTCCGTCGAGCGCGTGCAGGAAACCCACGTTCTCAGGGTGTGACCCTCGCACGTACCCCGATCCGCGCCATCCGGACTGGCGGAGCTGGTCCAGACCGCGGTGGTAGCCCACCCGGTAGTAGGCGTAGGCCTCGATGTCGTCACGGGCGCAGTCGCCGAGCGCCGCCCACGCGGTGACGCAGCGAGGCCGAGACGCGGCGAGAGATCGCAACTGCTCACGGCGGGCGTCGAGGTCGGGTTCCGCCGCCGCGGCTTCGAGCGCGTGCACCACCTCGGGGGGATCGGCCGGGAGGACCGTTTCCGGGAGTCCGCCGCGATGAAGTCCGATGGGTTGGTCGCTCATGGCCGCAATGTATCGCTGGATGCGCGATCGGCTTCGCTGCGTGGTGATCCGGCCGGACGATTCGAGTGACACACCGGTACGATCAACACTGTGACTCGCCCGACGACCCTCATCCTCGTTCGTCACGCCGTGACCGCGGAGACCGGCCCGAAACTCTCGGGCCGCAAGCCCGGGATCGATCTCTCGGACCTCGGGAACGAACAGGCGAAGAGTGCCGGTGATCGTCTGGCCGAGTTGCCGCTGACCGCGATCTACGCGAGCCCGATCGAACGAACGCAGCAGACCGCCGCGCACATCGCGGCCCATCACGACGTCCCCGTCACCGTGCTCGACGGCGTGATCGAGGCCGAGTACGGCGATTGGACCGGCGGCACGATCGCGGAACTCGCGAAGACCGATCTCTGGAAGACCGTGCAGCGGACTCCGTCACGCGCTCGGTTCCCGAACGGCGAGTCGATCGCGGAGATGCAGACCCGCATGGTGAGTGCGCTCGAGACCGTCGTCGAACGTCACCCCGGCGAGCTCGTGGTGGTCGTGTCCCATGCGGATCCGATCAAGGCTGCCATCGCGCACTTCACCGGGGTGCACCTGGATTTGTTCCAGCGCATCAGCGTGTCGCCGGCCTCGATCACTGTGTTCTCGTTGGGCCCGCACGGCGCGATGTTGATGAAGTGCAACGACACCGGCTCGTTGGCGGAGTTGATCCCGGCCCCGGAGGCGGATGCAAGCGAAGACGCGGCCGCCACCGCCGACGCGCCTGAGGTCGGCGAGGAAACGGTCGAGGATCTCGAGGCGGCTCCGGCATGAGCATCGTCGAACTCGACGGAGTGGATTCGCTCGGTGCCGGCGCCATCGGCGAGCCCGGTCAACGTGTCTTCTACATCCAGGCAGACAAGCGCGGAACAAGACTCACGGTGCTCGTGGAGAAGGAGCAGGTTGCGTTGCTCGCCGAGGAAGCCGTCGCCTTTCTCGATGGCATCGCGGACGACCATCCCGAACCACCCGGCGAGAGTTCGGCGGTCCACCCCAGTGCGGCCCAAGTCACCGAGCCCGCCGTGCCGTTGTTCCGAGCCCGCATGATCGGGTTGGGCTACGAGCCCGACCGCGGGTTGGTGTTGCTCGAACTCCGCGAGCACGCGGACGACGACGACGACGCGGAGGACGACGGTTACATCGCGCGGATCTTTGCCACGCGCGCGCAGGTCCGGGCCATGGCGGCGCGCGGGATCGACGCCGTCGCGGGCGGGCGACCTCCGTGTCCGCTGTGCGAGTTCCCGATGGACCCGGCCGGTCATATCTGCCCCCGGTGGAATTGACCCCCGACGCGCCGGACGCGTTGCTCGACGACGGCATCATCGAAGTCGTCGGACACGTGGCCTGGTCCTCGAACGCCGCGCTCCTCGTCACGGTGCAACGTGACGGCCAGGAAACGCTCGCGGTGTACAAACCCCAGCGCGGCGAACGACCACTCTGGGATTTCCCCGAGGGTTCGTTGTGCCGGCGAGAGACTGCCGCGTACACCTTGAGCGAGGCGCTCGGATGGGGACTGATACCACGCACGATTCTGCGTGACGGTCCGTACGGGATCGGATCAGTGCAGCGGTTCGTCGACCACGATCCCGAAGAGCATTACTTCACGCTGCTCGAGGATCACGTGGACGCGTTCCTCCGGTTCGCGATCTTCGACGTGCTGGCGAACAACACCGATCGCAAGGGCGGGCATTGTCTGCGGGAGCGGTCGACGAATCGGATCTTTGGGATCGATCACGGGTTGACGTTCCACGTCGCGCCCAAGTTGCGCACGGTCATCTGGGACTTCGCCGGCGAGACGGTGCCAGGGGAACTGCTCACCGATGTCGCGCGCGTGCGCGCCGAGATGGATGGTGCGCTTGGTGAACGCTTCGGCGGATTGCTGTACCCGATGGAGGTGAACGCGCTCGTCGACCGGATCGACGACCTCCTCGCCGATCCTCGCCTCCCCGAACCCGATGAGGGCTACCACTCCGTCCCGTGGCCGATGATCTGAACGTCACTTCGGCGTCTCCGCTCGCGCTCCGTCACGTTGCCCGACCGTTGCTCGCTCCGACGCTGCTCGCCTCCGCAAGCTCCGGCTCGGGCGTGCCGGGCCGCTACACCGGTTCGAGGATGTCGCTGAGGTAGCGGTCCCGACACAACGAGCGCTGGAGTTTCCCCGACGAGGTTTTCGGCAGCGTGCCCGGCGCGACGAGCACGATCACCGTGGGCGGAATCCCGATCGCATCGGTGACCCGCTCGGCGACGGCCGAGCGGACCGGATCGGTGAGGACCTCGACGCGCGTCTCCGCCACGACGACGATGGATTCCCGACCGCGTCGCCCCGT
>JANYJV010000064.1 GCA_025361725.1 Acidimicrobiia bacterium
GCCGCGCGTCGCGCAACGCGCCGGCCGCCCAGAGTCCGGCCCGACGGTCAATGTCGAAGCAGGCGAACGCACCCGCGGTCGCAAGCGCCTCCAACGCGTCGACTGGCGCTTCGGTCCGCCGCGCGAAGTCTTCGAGATCGCGGAACGGTTCATGCGCGCGTTCCTCGTCGATGCGGTCGAGCAGGGCCGAAGACAACCCGCGCACGTACCGCAACCCGATGCGCATCGCGTGGATCGACGGATCCGCGTGCCACCCGTCCTGGGGATACCCGATGGGACCGGCGGACTCCGGGCGCGGTTCGAGCGTGCAGTCCCGGCGGGACCGAGCGAGACACGGCCCGAGCACTTCCACGCCGTGGCGGCGCGCATCGCGCACCAACGTATGCGGCGAATAGAAGCCCATCGGTTGCGCGTTCAACAACGCACACGCGAACTCGGCCGGGTAGTGGAGCTTGATCCAGGAACTCGAGTACACGAGGTACGCGAACGACACCGAGTGGCTCTCGGGAAACCCGAAGCTCGCGAACGCTTCGAGCTTGTGGGCGATCTCGGTCGCGGTGTCGCCGGTGATGCCGCGTTCGGCCATGCCGCTCATCAACCGGTCGCGCATGCGGGCCATGCGGGCCTTCGAGCGCTTCGATCCCATCGCCTGACGCAGTTGGTCGGCCTCTCCTGCGCTGAACCCGGCTGCGTCGATCGCCATCTGCATCAGCTGTTCCTGGAACAACGGGATCCCGAGCGTCTTGCGCAGACACGGTTCCAACAACGGATGCGGATACGTCACCTCCTCCTCGCCGTTGCGCCGCCGCAGATACGGATGCACCGACCCACCCTGGATCGGCCCCGGACGGATCAACGCCACCTCCACCACCAAGTCGTAGAAACACTCCGGACGCAGGCGCGGCAACGTGGCCATCTGCGCGCGGCTCTCCACTTGGAACACGCCGATCGTGTCGGCCGCAGTGAGCAGCGCGTACACCTCAGGTTCCTGCGGAATCGTGGCGAGATCGATCTCGAGGTCCTCATGCTTGCGCACGAGATCCACGGCGAGGTGCAACATCGTGAGCATCCCGAGTCCGAGCAGGTCGAACTTCACCAGGCCGGCCGCCGCACAGTCGTCCTTGTCCCACTGGAGCACTGAGCGGTTCTCCATGCGCGCCCACTCGACCGGACAGCACTCCACCAAGGGTCGATCGGCCATCACCATCCCACCCGAATGGATACCGAGATGGCGAGGGAAGTCCTGCACCGCGTCGGCGAGTTCCAGTACCAACTCGGGGACGGGCGGCGCGTCCTCACTCTGACGGAAGTCGTCGAACGCACCGTCACGTGAGCGCCACCGGTCGATCCACTTGGTGAGTGCATCCGCATGACCCGGCGAGAGGCCCGCGACCTTTGCCATCTCCCGCAACGCCGATCGCGGTCGGTAGGTGATGACGTTCGCCACTTGCGCGGCACGATCCCGCCCGTAGGACTCGTACACGTACTGGATCACTTCTTCCCGGCGCTGATGTTCGATGTCCAGGTCGATGTCCGGTGGACCGTCGCGTTCGGTGGAGAGGAAACGTTCGAAGAGCAGACCGAGCGCCACTGCGTCGGCCTTGGTCACCCCGAGCGCGTAACAGACCGCACTGTTGGCTGCGCTCCCCCGGCCCTGGCAGTAGATGTCGTGCGTGCGACAGAAGTCGACGATGTCGTGCAGCAACAAGAAGTAACCCGCGAACTCGAGCTGGTCGATCACACCGAGCTCGTAGTCAATCTGGCGCATCGCCTGCTCGTACTGCGCGTGCGTGCGCGGGTAGTACACCGACGCGCCGCGCCGCGTGAGCTCGCGCAACCAGCTCATGTCGGTATGGCCGTCGGGCACGGGGTAGTTCGGCAGGTTCGGGACCGCGACTTTCAGGTCGAACGCGCACGCGGCTGCGATGTCGACGGTCCGTTCGACTGCGCCGGGATAGCGCGCGAACCGGCTGCGCTGTTCGGCCGCGCTGCGGAGGTGGGCGAACGGCGTGGCCGGCAACCAACCGTCGAGCTCGTCGAGACTGCGACGGGACCGGATCGCCGCGAGCGCGGTCGCGAGTTGGCGCCGGTCGGGCGTGGCGTAGTGCACGTTGTTCGTGGCGATCACCTCGATATTGGTGCGCATCGCGAGTTGCGCGAGCGCGTCGTTGCGCGGCCGATCGAGCGGGTCACCGTGATCCCACAACTCCACGAGGACCCGATCCCGCCCGAACGCAGCGACGAGTTGTTCGAGCGCGCGCTGCGCGGCCGCGGGACCGTCGCGCATGAGCGCGGCCGGGACGATGCCCTTCCGGCACCCGGTGGTGGTGAACCACTTCCCGCGTGCGTGCGAAGCGGCCTCCGCGAGCTGCTCGAAGCTCAGCTGCGGCGCACCCTTCTCCCCGCGCATCTGCGCCTCACTGATCGTGCGGGCCAACGCGGCGTATCCCGACGGACCCTCGGCCAGGATCAACACGTGCTCGCCCGGAATCTCAGCGAGTCCGCTGGTCGCACTCGCTGCTCGGTTGACACGCGAGGATCCGTTCGTCACCGCTCGCCGCTCGGGACCATTCGGCGGCCGGTCGATGCCGAGGGTGAGCTCGGCGCCGAAGACGGTGGGCAGACCGATGGGGCGTGCGGCCTCGGCGAAGCGCACCACGCCGTAGAGGCCGTTGTGGTCAGTGACCGCGAGTCCGGTCAGACCGAGCCGGTGGGCCTCCTCGGCCAGCTCCTCGGGATGGCTCGCGCCGTCGAGAAACGAGAAATTCGTGTGGCAGTGCAGCTCCGCATAACCCGTCCCGACCATTTCGCCACTCTCGACTCCGCGACCTCAGGGACGGGTGAGGGTAGACGAACATACGTTCGTAATCCAGTGGGAGTCTGATCGCCCGCCGGACTTCAACCGCCACGCGTCAGCGGGGGCGGAACCGCCGCCAAGTCGCAGTCATGGTGGCTCGAGTTTTGTCGTCGACCACCAGTTCACAACCCACGACAATCTCCGATTCGTCGACGCTCACCAGCGTTCCGACGAGGCGCACCGTCGGGCCCAGCGGCGTGGGCCGCAGGAAGCGGACGTCGAAGCCGGCGGTGATGAACGGTACCGGCGCCCCCGGTTCGGCCTGCCACCCACGCTCGGACGCTTCCCACATGACCACGGCCGCGCCGTGACAATCGAGCACGGTCGAGATGATGCCGCCGTTGAGGAAGCCGAAGCCGTTGTCGTGCTCGGGCCTCGGCGTGAACTCCGCAACCGTGAGTTCACCGTCTCGGTAGCTGCGGAGATGGAAGCCATCGGGGTTGGCATGTCCGCATCCGAAGCACGTGAGCTCCGGGTACAACGTCTCCTGAATACTCGATCCGTCTCGCTCCATACGGTGATTTTGGTGCATGCGGCGCCACTGTGCCGATTGGCATATCCAGCAGGACGCTCGGCCAGACTTCATCCATGACGATCGAACTCATTCCCCTGTGCACGATCACCATCAAACTGTCGGAGCCGTTCATCCTCCCGGACACACCGTCGGGAACGCGGGTGATCGTGGAGGTCGAGTCCCTCGACGTCACCGGTGACCGGGTGCGCGGGCACCTCAAAGGCCGCGCCGCCGCGGACTGGCTCACCATCGACAGTCGCGCCATGGGCACGCTCGATGTCCGCACCCTCATCGAGACCGACGACGGCGCGCTCATCTACACGACGTACCGTGGCCGCCTCGACCTCTCGATGGGCACGGGCGCGATGCCCGTCTACTCCGCGCCCCTCTTCGACACGGGCGACGAGCGGTACCTCTGGCTGAATGGCATCCAAGCCGTCGGCAAAGGCACCGGCTCGGCCGACGGTCGGGAACTCACCTACGAGGTCTTCGAGGTCCGCTGACGCGCCACAGTGCAATCAGGCGTCAGGCCATCAGGCGTCACGCGGTCAGGCGTCCGCGAGAGCATCCATCGGTTCGCCGGTCAGGCGGTACAGCACCCATTCGTCCTTCGGTGCCGCGCCGAGCGACTGGTAGAACGCGATCGACGGTTCGTTCCAGTCCAGCACTGCCCATTCGATGCGCCCGCACTCGCGCGCCTGCGCCAGGCGCACCAGCTCGACCAGCAACGCCTTCCCGAGTCCGTGGCTGCGCGCCTCAGGCCGCACGAAGAGATCTTCGAGATAAATGCCGGGCCGACCGAGGAACGTCGAGAAGTTGTGAAAGAACAACGCGAACCCGACGGCCTGTCCGTCGTCATCTTCCGCGATCAACACCTCCGCGTAAGGCCGCGTGCCGAAAAGATGCTCAGCCAGCACGGCCTCGTCGAGCACCACCTCATGCGCGAGATGCTCATACTCGGCGAGATCACGGATCAGCGCCGCAATCGTCGGGACGTCGTCAGGGCGCGCTGCTCGGATCATGCGAACACGGTACTGACGCGCCGCCACAGTCGATAGCTTCACCAGCATGACGAACAGACCGAGCCTTCGAGCGATCCAGACCTTCGTCGGCCGACCTGCGCCCATCGGCGCGACCCGCAACGGTGCCGTGATCAGTGCGATCCACAAGCTCTTCGTTGAGGACACCAGCCTCGAGCTCAGCACGATCAATCTCGCGGGCGACGATCAGGCCGACCGTTCCGTGCACGGCGGTCCCGAGAAGGCGGTCTACTGCTACCCGTCGGAGCACGCGGCTGCGTGGCACGCCGACGGCTTCGAGCTCCCACCGGGTGCCGTGGGAGAGAACCTCAGCCTCACCGGCGGACTCGAGACCGACGTGTGCATCGGCGACACCTTCCGGTGGGGTACAGCCACGATCCAGATCAGCCAACCGCGCGCACCGTGCTTCAAGCTCACGATGTTCTCCGGCCGCAAAGACATCGGACCGCACCTGATCGAGTCGAAGCGTTGTGGTTGGTACGTGCGCGTCCTCACCCCCGGCACGGTCGAGACCAGCGGCCCAGTCGAGTTCGTCGACCGCGACGAAGCTGCACCGACCGTTGCAGAGACGTTCGCGGTGATGTTCCCCGGCGTTCACCCCGAAGCCGATGACGCCGATCTTGTGCGACGGGTCGTGCAGTGCGCGTCGCTCTCACCTGAGTGGCTCGGCGCCGTCCTCGCTCGCAACCCGTTGGCGCACTGACGCCAACAACCCATGCACTCTGGCGTCGGAGCGGCTGCCTCCGTCAGCGCTGGTGACGCCAGAGTGTCAAGGGGAGTCAGTCGTAGATCGCGGTGATGGACGCGGCGCCGCGTTCGACGTTCACGAGACACGCGAGCTGCTCCTCGATCACCACCTGCCACGTGACCCGCCGCGATCGCGACGTACGGTCCCACCACCGCACGTCTTGCGCCCATGGTCCGGCGAACGCGGTGATCGCACCGCCGCCATTGGGGAGGACCGCACTGCGCACCTCGGTCGGCGGTGAGGAGAGATCACCACGAGCGGAGACCATCACCGGGCGGCCGGAGCCGTCGAGCAGGCTGGCGGCGGTCGGCGGATCGAGCACGCGCGCCGGAGCCGGACCGGGAATGGTGCCGGGCCACGGTGGGGTCTCCACCGTCACCGGCCCGGCCACCGGACCGATCGGCGCGTGCGGCGCAGGTTCTCGCGGTTCACCCCACGGCACCCACCGGATCCGTTCCGACGGTGTCCGCCCGCCCTGAGGGACGGCCGTCACCACGTGCTCCGGACCCAACAAGCCTTGGAGGCGGGCGAAGACCCGCTCGGCTCGGTCCGATGCGGCTGCGTCACCACCCCAGAACCCGAGCTGCCGGCCCGATGCCGGGATCACCTGATCGGGAATCAGCCGCAACCGGGTGAGCCCGCCGCTCAAGCCCCCGGTCTCGGTCAGCCAGCCGTCGAGTTGCCAACGCACCCGTTCCACGAGCGCGCCGGGTGTCAACGCGCCTTCGTGCCGCCACGCCCGAGAAAGATGCTCCCCGTGCTCGGACTCCACCTCCACCACTACCTGCGTGCACGCCAACCCGCGTGCGGCCAACCGTTCCAACAGTCGATCGGCGAGCCCCTTTGCGACGAACGCCACTGCGTCCACCCGATCCGCCGGTGGATCCAGCTCGGTGCTCTCCTCGAAGTCCGGCGGGGGTGTGGTGAGCGCGGGTGGATGCGCGTCCTCTCCGCGCGCGAGCCGGTGCGCGGTGAGTCCCTCGCGGCCGAGCCGCGCGAGCACCGCCGACGCGGGTAACTCCGCAAAGGCACCCAAGGTACGGAGGCCCAACCGCGTGAGCAGGTCCGCGAGCGGTTCGTCGCCCAACGCGCCGACCGGCCACGCGGCCAGAAATGTCGGCGTCTCCCCCACCGGGACGATCACCGACCGGCGCGCCGCAAGCCGCGCCGCGAACCCTCCGTCGGCAATTCCGATACGGAGGTCGACGATGCCCGCGGTTCCCACTGCATCCCGGATCCGATCGGCGAGTCCACCGTCGCCACCGTGATAGCGAGACGGGCCGCGCGTCGGGAAGGACAACACGCCGGGTCGGTCCAGCACCACGCGCGGCGTGATCAACTCGACCGCGCGCGCAACGGGTTCGAAGACCCGCGCCTCGTCGGCCGGGTCGACATCGAGGATGGTGATCTCCGGACACGATGCCTCGGCTTCTCGCCGACGATTCCCAGTTCGCACTCCGGCGTGGCGCGCCTCCGCCGACGCGGCCAGCACCCGGTGATGGTCCAACACCGCCACCGGGCCGTCCATCGGCGCGATTCCGGATCGGCGCGCGGCGACCACCGGCCAATCCGGACACCACAAACACAACGTGCGGACCGTCACGGGTCACCCCGCGAGTTCGAGCGACGCGCGCATCGGCACGATCGTCGACCGTCCTCGCGCCGTCACCTCGACGGCGAGCGCGCGCCCGGCCAGCACCCCGTCACCCTCGCCAATCCCCGCCCACGCGCCGCCCTGGGTCTGGAGTCGCAATGCCGCTTCGACGGGCCACGCGCGTGCGTCGGGCGCGAAGGCCACCAGCACCGCGCTGCGTTCACGTGCCCGCGCCGCGAGCCGGCGCGCATCGCCCACCCGCACCGAGCGCGGGATCTCGGCCAGCACGACACTCACACCTTCGAGCAGGGCTGCCACCACCGTCGCCCACCGATCGCGCGGCACCGAACGCACCACTGCGAATCGTGCGAGATCCACTCCGGCTTCCGCGGCTGCCAATCCACCGAGTGTGCCGGCGTCATCCACCATGGCCGCCCACTCACCCGCGGCAGTGGCTGCGGCCGCGATGCCCAACACCGCACTCGTCAAACCGGAACCCGGCTCGCCGCCCGCGGCGATCACCGTGCCGCGTTGCACCGATGGCACAGCATCGGCCAGTGGACCGTGCACGATCAACGCCCGATCGCGCGCCAACACCATGGGGGCACGAGCGGCGCCGACTGCGGCCAGATGCGCCCGTGCCGCGGCGTCTCGACGCGGGATGCTCGATGCATCATCGGGCGCCACCACGAAGCTCATCTCTCAAACGTTACCGAACGTACGTTCGTTCGTCCACTCGCCCCTGCAACCCAGACCCGTTGACCCGTTTTCCCTGCGCCAGCGATCAGCCGGTCGGCACGTCCAAGGACACCGGCGGCGGAGACTCCAAGCCACGGGCTTCGTAGGACCAGCCGGCGTCCTCGCCGTAGTACTCGAAGAGGTGCTCGATCAGGTGCTGTGCGCGTGGCTCGAACGTTGCCCAACTGTCCGCCGGCGCCTCGACCGTCACCGTGTTGGAGTAGATCGTGACACTCAGCGCGCCACCCTCGATGAGCCGCTGCGCGAGCACGTCCGGCGGCCGCATGCCTTTGGACTGTGCTTCCTCGACGGTGGAATACCGCTCGAGCTCCATCCCCGTGAGCGACCGATTGAGGTCGAAGAGACGGACAGCAGGAGACGATCCCGCCCGTGATGTCACCGTGATCGGCTGGCCCATGGACGAGAAGGTTACGCCGTCGCTGTCACGGTTCTTAGAACAGTCGTCCTGGGGGTGGGTCGAAGCCGCCCCACAGGAGATCGTCCATGAAGACCCACGAGCGGCGGTGGATCGTGGTCGGTCCGTATGCACAGAGGGCGTACTTGTGGACCGGTGCGGGATAGCCGCGGTTCGATTCGAAGCCGTATGCCGGGAAGTGCTCGGCCTCCTCCGCCATCATGCCGTCACGCTCGACCTTCGCCACACAACTGGCCGCGGCCACCGCCAGCGACGTCGCGTCACCCTTGATGACCGTCGTGACACGCGAGCCCATTCGGAGATAGTCGTGATTGCCGTCGAGGATGATCCGATCCGGTTCGAAGCCCTGGTCGGCCAAGCCGGCGAGTGCCCGCAGCCCTGCGGTGCGCAACGCGGCCGTCATCCCCAGCTCGTCGCATTCCGTGTGCGACGCGTGGCCGATCGCGAACGCGCGCGCCCACGACCTCACCCGCCGCGCCGCGACGTCGCGCTGGTCCGGCGTCAACATCTTCGAGTCCCTGATTCCGCTCAGATGCTCCGGCGCCGGAATCACCGCGGCGACCGTGACCGGCCCGGCCCACGCACCGCGTCCTACTTCGTCGATCCCGCACACCAGCTGGTCCCCGGCTTCAAGACATTTGCGCTCGAGTCGAAGACTCGGACGGGTACGGGTGGAGACCACGTCCCGAACGTACCAAGGCGCACCTCAGCCCGACGGGTTTACGATCCAATCGTGGAAACCGGAACCCGCGTCGAGGTGAGATCGAGATTCGATCAGCGCTGGGCGCGCGGTTTCGAAGTGGTTGAGTCCATCGCCGAACCGAGCCCGGGGTATCTCATCCGGAGACGGTCGGACAACTCGATCCTCCCACTCGTGTTCGCGCCCGAAGAAATCCGCGAGGAACGCCGCCGAACCAACGACATGTGGTGGGTCTGACCTCGTTGCGGGGGTCAGGTCGAACGCAGCGTCTCGATCAGCATCTCGATCGGCAACGCCTGCATGGTGGTGGTCCGCATCGTGCCGCGAGCCGCGAGCGACACCGCGGCCTTCGCCATGGTGGCTTCGTCGGGCGCCTCGATGATGTTGAGGAAATCCCACTGCCCCATGAGCGCGTATTGCGCGACGACCTTCAAGCCCATGGACTCGACTTCGTTGCTCACCTCACGCAGCCGGTCCGGGTTCTCACGCAACGTGGCCCAACCACCGGGTCCGAGCGTGCTCAACATCGCGTAGGTAGGCACGACGGGCAGACTAATCCGACCCGATCAGGGCGAGTCGGATATCGTCGAGGCAGGTGAATGGCACAAAGTCGACGCCCGTCGCGAGGCACCACTGTGCGAGTCCATCCTTGGCGAAGACGGTGTCCGCAACCTCGGCGGCACGGCGATCGCTGGCGCCGTCACCGATCAACACGGTCCGGAGACCGCGAGCACGGGCCTCGCCGATCGGGCGCCGTTTGCAGGTTCCGCACGCCGCGCACGGACACGACGCATCGGTATTCGGGAACCGGAGTTCGAGCCTCTCCCAGTCGACCGCACTCGTCACGATTCCCACGCCGAGATCAGCCAGGTGACCGATCTGGTCGTCGAGGTAGAACCCATAGCCATCAGAGACGATCATCACCTCGGCGCCGGACCCAATCAGCGCAGTCACGAGCGGGTCGAGGCCGGCGTCGAGCGTGACCTCACTCGCGACCGCGCGCCGCTCCGCCTCATCTCCGCGCAGCATCGACCATTCCGAGGCCAAGCCCTCCCGGCTCCCGATGTCTCCGGCGAGATACTGCGCCTCGACCAGCTTCCACGCGGGCGGAGCCAACCGCTCGAGCAGGTGGACACACGTGTCGGCGGTGCTGATCGTGCCGCCGAAATCGAGGAAAACCGCCGTGTGGGACAGGTCGACGGGCTCCATCGCGCCGAGCCTAGGAACTTCCGCTCACACCATGGGGACGAATCGGGCACAATGGGCGCTTCACTTGGGAGGTGGCTGTGGTACTCGATCGCAGAGAATTCTTGAAGCGCGCCGGATTGACCGGAGGCGCCCTCGCAGCGGCCGCCGCGCTCCCCGGCTGTCACACGTTGTTCCCACCCGGGTACACACCGAAATCGACGATCCTCGATGGCGCCGCCGCCGACTCACCGGTCGACACGATCGTGATCGTCATGAGCGAGAACCGCTCTTTCGACCACTGGTTGGGCTGGCTCGGGAGCCATCAGGGGTATGTCGACGCCGGCCGGTCCCAGTACGGGAAGTTCTTCTCGATCAACGCCAACAACCAGGCCGTGCTCGACAGTCCGAACGGTCCGGTCGCCACCCACCACATGGTCGGGTGGGACGCAATCACCAACCCGTATCGCGGCTGTGACTTGAGCGATCCCAACCACGGGTGGAACGCCGGGCGAGCCCAGCGTGACCTCGGGTTCCTGGCCCCGACCGCCAACGACGACGTGCTCCCGGCGGGATACTACGAACCCCAAGATCTCGCGTTCACCCAACACTTCGTCAAGCGGTTCACCGTGTTCGACGACTACCACGCGTCACTGCTCGGGCCCACCTGGCCCAACCGTCACTACCTTCACGGCGCGCAGTCGGGCGGCAACAAGTCGAATGCGTTTCCCGCGGAAGGTTTCTCGTGGCCCCTCATCTGGGAGAAGCTCGCAGCCGCAAACGTGTCGGCGAAGTACTACTACTCGGACCTTCCGTTCGCCGCGCTCTACGGCGCGCGCATGACTCCGTTCATGGCACCGATCGCCCAGTACTACACCGACTGCGCGGCCGGAACGCTGCCCCACGTCGTGATGGTGGACCCGGCGTTCAATGGTCCTGGCCAGAACGACGACCATCCCCTCGCTGACGTGCGCAACGGTCAAGCGTTCCAACGTTCTGTGTTCAAAGCTTTCGCCACGTCACCGCAATGGGAACGCGGCGCGTACATCTCGACCTATGACGAATGGGGCGGCTTCTACGATCACGTCGCGCCGCCGCACTTCGCGGACGACCGCGCCAGCACAGTCGACCAGGACGACTTCTCCCAGGCCGGCTTCCGAGTGCCGACGATCCTCGCCTCCCCCTTTGCCCACGCGGGCATGGTCGACGGTCGGGCGTACGACCACGCGTCCATCTTGCGGTTCCTCGAATGGCGCTTCCTCGGTGCACCGCCGGAGGGGCCGGGTTCGGCCGGAGACACGTGGTTCCTGACTCGACGAGACCGGTACGCATCAAACCTCGGCGCGAGTCTCTCGGGATCGCTGATCGACAAGGAGCTGTACTTCAACATCGACCTCCCGATCGACCCGCCGTCGCCCGCGTGCGGCACCGCTCCCGCGCCGCTGTCGACCATGGCTCGATCCGTGCTCGAGGCCGACGATCCGGCGTTCGACGAGCTGGCGTGGACGACGTACCTCGATCGGAAGGGCTTCAAGCTCCCGACCTGATCTGCATCGCACGATCCTCAGCAGACGCGCACCGCCCTGCAACACAAAGCAGGGAGGCCGGGCATCGTTGCCCGGCCTCCCATGACGTTCGGTCGTGGCTGGGGGGCTACCGACCGATCGTCGGATCCGGAGACGGTCCGCCCGACAGGCCGTGCTTGCGAACCACCCCACACCGCACCCCTTGGCGCGGTTTTGATGCCGCTAGTGCGTGGTCTCCATGACCGAACCGGAGTCCGCCGGTTCTTCGAGACCCAGGTCGAGTGGAGCACCGGTGCCGCCGGCGCCGGATGCCGGCTTCACCGACTTGCCGGCTGGGAGCTGCGAGTAGCCCATGTAGGCGAACTCGGGGTGGTACGCCGGAGCGCCGTGCTCGGAGATGTCGATACCCTCGAACTCGAGCTCTTCGGAGATTCGCAACGCACCGGTCAGCTTGATGCCGTACATGAGGAGGAGTCCGGCCGCGAGTACCGCAACGGTGACGAAGGCACTGCCGATGAGCTGAGTGACCAGCTGATCGGTACCACCTCCGTAGAAGAGTCCGGTGACCGTCGAGCTCGTGTCAGCGCCCGTGGGTCCCGGCACCCCGTATTGGCCGGTGGCGAACAACCCGATCGAGAGCGTCCCGAAGATCCCGGCGAAACCGTGGACCGCGACCGCACCGATTGGGTCGTCGACCCGCAGCCATTCGATGAAGTCGATCCCGAACACCACCACGACCGCCGCGATCCCTCCGATGATCAGCGCACCCGCGGGTGACACCCAGTAACAGGGTGCGGTGATCGCCACCAGACCGCCGAGGAAACCATTGACCGTGATGCCGAGGTCCCACTTCTTGGATCGCGGGTACACCATGAACATCGCCACCAAGGCGCCCGTACATGCGGCGAGCGTGGTGTTGGTCGCAACCCGCCCGATACCACCGAAGTCGATGGCGGAGAGCGTGCTGCCCGGGTTGAACCCGTACCAACCGAACCAGAGGATGACACCACCGACTGCCGCAAGTGTCATGTCGTGACCAGGAGGAAGCCCGCCTCCGTCACGCTTGAACTTGCGACCGAGACGAGGACCGAGCGCAATCGCACCGGTCAGTGCGAGCATTCCACCGACCGTGTGCACGACCGTCGAGCCGGCGAAGTCACGGAACGGGGTGTCCATCGTCCCGAGCCAGCCGCCGGGACCCCAGATCCAGTGGCCCACGATCGGGTAGATGAAGCCACTCACGCCGATGCTGTAGAGCAGGTCACCCTTGAAGTCGGTACGCCCGACCATGGCACCCGAGACGATGGTGCTCGCGGTGTCGGCAAAGGCGAACTGGAACAGGAAGAAAGCGAGGAACGACACGCCCGTCGTCCCGTACGTCTCCGGCGCGGCGTTGAGGAAGAAGAACTGATGTCCAATCCAGCCGTTCCCTTCACCGAACATGAACGCAAAGCCGAACGCGAAGAACAACACCCCGCACATCGCCGTGTCGGCAATGCACTCCATCAGGATGTTGGACACCTCCCTGGTTCTGGCGAAGCCGACTTCCAACATCATGAACCCGGCTTGCATGAAGAACACCAGGAACGCCGCTATCAGCGTCCACATCGTGTTGATCGGGTTGATCACGTCCTTGGCCTTGACGGCCGTGTCGTGCAGCATCCCCGCACCGGCTTGGGAGCCGAAGTACCAGATGAGTCCGTAGATGGCAGCGACCAGGACCGTGACGCCGATCATCTTCCCCGCCAGATACGCGGCGAAGTACCGGCGAGAGTCCTGGTCTCTGATGGTCTTCTTGATGTGGGTGTTGGTCAGGTGAGCAAGCATGCTGAGCACGGTACGGACGTCGGATTTCACGACCGTGGTGTCACCGTTACCACTGTTGGACAGCCGAATGACCGCTTTCTGACGAAGTCAGTTGGCGCCATCCCTCACAGCATCGAGCAACGCTCGTTCCAGCTCGCTGGTGAACTCCGCCGACGTGATCTGCTCGTGCTCGTCAGTCACGACGTAGAACGTGTCGATGACCTCATGCCCAAGCGTCAGGGCTTTGGCGTGTCGGATATCGAGATGGAAGTCTGCCAGCGTCCGGGTGATCCGGTAGAGCAGTCCGATCCCGTCCTCCGCTCGCACCTCGATCACAGTTGCGCGTTCTGAGACGTCGTTGTCCAGCCGGACTCGCACCACCGGTTGTTGCGCTGCCTGCGGACGTTGGAGTCGTCCGTACTGCGCCGCGCGTTCTCGCAACCGGGCGTCGATGGCCAGGCGTCCGCGTCGCGCTTTGGCGAGATCGTCACCGAACTGTGCCCAATCAGGAGGTCTCCCCGTCTTCGGTTCGACGTCGTATTCAGAGATCGCCAGACCGCTGACCGGCGACCGCGCACCCGCTGCCCGTACCGCAAGACCGTGCAGGCCGAGCAGTCCGACAACCCGGCTGAAGAGGCGGGGCTCGTCCGGAGCGACCACGGTGAGGTGCAGACCTCGGCCTTCGACCAGGAGTTCGCCGTGGGCGCGCTCGACCAACGCCGCATCCGCCGCCGCCGCTTCGTCCGACGGAACCGGCTCGATTCCGGCGAACCAATCCCGGACGCGATCAACCAGCGTGGCGACGAGTTCGGCCTTCCACGGGCTCCACGCGCTCGCACCCGTCGCGATGGAATCCACTTCCGTGAGTGCGTGAAGCAGGTCGAGCCGTTCGTTGGAGCCGATCGCGTCGGCGACGGCTGCGATGGCTTGCGGGTCTCCGAGGTCACGGCTGGTCGCAACGGCCGGCAGCAGGAGGTGCAGCTCGACGAGCGCGATCAGCGTCTCGACATCGTCATCACCGAAGCCCATCCGCGCCCCGATGGAGCGGACGAGTTGCACCCCTTCGTCGGTGTGATCTCCATCCAACCCCTTACCGATGTCGTGCAACCACGTCCCGACGAGCAGGAGATCGGGCCGCGTCACGCGGTCGCAGAACGGTGCGGCCCGGGCGGCTGCCTCCACGAGGTGGCGATCAACCGTGAAGTGATGGAACGCATTTCGCTGCGGCAGGCTGCGGACGTGCGACCACTCCGGCAGCACCCGTGTCACCAGGTCGTATCGATCCAACGCTTCGAAGACGGCGATCGCACCGGCACCTTGGGCGAGCAGCGAGACGAGGGCGATGCGGTCCCGGTCGGACCACGGTCCGGAAAGCATCGGCACCTCGTCGCCCAGACGTTGCAGCGAAGTCTTCCCGATAGGGATGCTCTGTTCGGCCGCGGCCGAAGCAATCTCGAGCAACGTCGCCCACGGGTCGTCCGCATCCACGGTCGTCAGGTGCAGTTCTCCCTGCATCGCCGTGATGCCGGGCCCGACCGAAACCGGACTCGAGTTCGTGCTTCGGCGGCCGCCCATGCTGTCGGAAGCGGAAAGGAGCAGATCATCGAGGTGCCACGAGATGACACGGCCGGCGGCGGCGACCCGGCGCATCAGATCATCGGCGTCGCCGAGACCAAGCGCGACTGCAACCTCGTCTTGGTAGTCGAGGAGCAGCCGGTCGTCGGATCGACCGCTGACCCGGTGCAATGCGACCCGAACGGCGAAGAGCTCATCGGCGGCGGCCTGGACCTCAGCCGGATCCTCGACCGCCGCCAGTACCGAGCGGATGGCGCGATCAACGTTCGCATCGCGTAGACCGCCGTGACATTCCTTGAGGTCGGGTTCCAAGAGGAATGCGATCGGTCCGAACTGCGCGCGGCGCGCTTCAACGCTCTCGGCGATCGACGGGATCCACTTCGACGCCCGCTTGCGCCAGCGTTGCTCGACTGATCGGGCGAGATCTTCGACGAGGGATCGATCGCCGGCCACGAATCGGGCATCGAGCAACCCAAGCGCGACCTTCACGTCGGCGTCGGCTGCGGACACGACCTCTCGGATCGTGCGGACACTGTGATCGAGACGAAAACCTGAGTCCCAGATCGGATACCACAGCCGGTCGGCGACTTCGGCGACATCACGTCGACCACCATGGAGGAGCAAGATGTCGAGGTCGCTGCCGGGTGCCAGCTCCCGGCGTCCGTAGCCGCCAACCGCCACCAACGCGATCCCGTCGGCAGCAGGGAACAGGCTCGTCAACCAGACGTCGACCGACGCGGCCAAGGCCCGGCCGTAGGCCGGGCCTTGCACCGACACATCGGCCAGCAACGCATCGCGTTGTTGGCGGTTGTCCGAGATGAGATCAGATGGCTTCGTCGCCGACTTCACCCGTCCGAATTCGCATTGCGGTCTCGACCGGCATCACCCACAACTTCCCATCGCCGATCTTGCCCGTTCGCGCCGCATCGGCGATCGTCGCCACGACCTTCTCCGCCTGGTCGTCGCTGGCGAGCACCTTCACTTCGATTTTGGGCAAATAGGTGACCTTGTATTCACCACCGCGATACACCTCGGTGTGACCGCGCTGGCGACCGTGCCCTCTGGCCTCGGTCACTGTCACACCGTTGACGTCGATCGCATGCAGGGCGTCGGTGACAGCCTCTACCTGGTGAGGCTTAATCACGGCCACAACGAGTTTCATCCCATGTCCTTCCCGGCAGCTTGGCCGCCCGAATCGATACGTCAATCGAGCGGGCAGCCCGATTCCAGTCGGACCTTACGGATGCTGCGTGCATGCAATATCTCCGCTCCGTGACGTCTCTGTTAACAAAGCCCAACCGCCATCCCATCCAGCGAACCGCAACAAAACCACCGCCCCTCCCGGTTCTACAGTCTCGGAATGACCGAACCGACCGTCGTCGCCATCGTTCCGCACACCCACTGGGACCGGGAGTGGTACTCGCCGTTCCAGACGTTCCGAGTGCGGCTCGTCAAACTCCTCGACGAGCTCATCCCGCTCCTCGAGCACGACCTCTCGTACGCGCGCTTCCTGCTCGACGGTCAGACCGCGGTGCTCGACGACTATCTCGAGGTCCGACCCGAGGCGGCGGCGGCGCTCGGCCGCCTTGCCGCGAGCCAGCGCCTATCGATCGGTCCGTGGATGATCCTCATGGACGAGTTCATGGTGTCGGGCGAGACCATCATCCGAGATCTGCAGATGGGGATTCGTCGCGCGACGGACTTCGGCGGTCCGATGGAGGTGGGCTATCTCCCGGACATGTTCGGGCACGTCGCGCAGATGCCCCAGATCCTGCACGCCGCCGGACTCGAGCACGCCATCGTGTGGCGCGGCGTGCCGTCGGAGGTGACCCAGGGTGCCTTCTGGTGGGACGCGCCCGACGGTTCGCGCGTGCGCGCCGAGTATCTCTACGGCTCGTACTCGAACGGTCGCGACCTTCCCGATGACGCGAAGGCGCTCATCGGACGCGCCGCCAACTACGAGCAGGAGATCGGCGACGCCCGGATCCCCGGCAGCGGTTTGCTGCTCATGAACGGCACCGACCATCAGATGCCCCAACCGTGGCTCGGCCGCATCGTGTCCGAAGCCAACGCGGTACAGGACGACTACCGGTTCGAGGTCACGTCACTGCCGGAGTACCTCGCCACGCAGCCGACCGCGGGCCTGCGCACCTGGCAGGGGGAACTGCGCTCGGGTGCCCGTGCGAACGTGCTGATGGGTGTCGCCTCGAATCGGGTCGACGTACATCGCGCGTGCGCGGCAGCCGAGCGGGCGCTCGAAAAGCGCGCCGAACCGCTGTCGGCGCTCCTGATCCCGGCCGACCGGTATCCCGACGGCCTCTTGGAGATCGCCTGGCGCCTCCTTGTCCTGAACAGCGCCCACGACTCGTCCTGCGCCTGCAGCGCCGATGAAGTGGTCGACGCGGTCCAGGTCCGATATCAGGAGGCGCGCCAGGTCGGCGACAGCCTCGCCCGAGACGCGATCCGCGAACTCGGCCGTGCGATCGACGCGCCGCGCGGCGCCACTGTCGTCGTGAATGTGACCGGATCAGACCGCGGCGGAATTATTTCGATCAACGTCCCGGGCGACGGTCCGGTCCATCTCGTGTGCACCGAAGACGGTTCGGCGCACGCGGCCCAGGTCGTGCGTACGCTCGGCGGCGTCGGCTTCGCGACCACCGTGACCGGCGATCAGGTCTCGCTCGTGACCGAGTTGATGCGTGGACCCGAGTTCGCGGGCGCCCGCATCACGAGCTACGAACTCGAGCGGACCGACGACGGGGCGACGCTCACGTGCACGAGTGCCGCCCCCGATGAACCGGCCACCGATCTCGAATCGCTGCGCGAAGAACTGATCGAGCTCGGGGCCGCCGGCGTGACCATCGCGGTGCGCGTCATGCGGACCCCGACGCGCGAGGTCGTCGCCAGGGTCGATGCCATTCCGGGGTTCGGATGGCGCACGTTCCGTACCGTCGACGGGCCCGGCCCCGCACGCGGCGTACGCGCCGGCGAGCACTTCCTCGCCAACGAGTACCTCGAGCTCGAAGTCGATCCGCACACCGGTACCTACACCCTCACCACCGCCGACGGCGTGGTGGCGACCGGCCTCGGACGTCTCGTCGAAGGCGGTGACGGTGGCGATACCTACAACTACTCGCCGCCGGCCGAGGATCTCGTCATCGACCGTCCGGAAGCGGTGACCGTCACCCTCCACGAGTCGGGTCCGGTGCGCTCGCAACTGCGCGTCCTCACCTGGTACCGGTGGCCACACCATGCGGTCGGGAACGAGCGCTCCTGTAGCCATCGCAGCGACGAGCAACTCCTGACCGAGGTCATCACCACGCTGGAGGTCCGCGCCGGCGAGCCGTTCGTGCGGGTCCGCACCGAACTCGATCACCGCTGCCGAGACCACCGGCTGCGCGCCCACTTTCCCCTGCCCCGGCCGGTCGAGCACTCACACGCGGAGTGCGCATTCGCGGTCGTGGAACGTGGACTCACCACCGAAGGCGGACCGCATGAGAGTCCGCTCCCCACGTTCGTGTCCCGACGGTTCGTCGATGCGTCTGATGGAACCGCCGGCGTCGCGCTGATCCACGACGGACTGCTCGAATACGAACTCGTCGAGAGCGGCGCCGAACTCGCGCTGACGCTGCTGCGGGCCACCGGGTACCTGTCGCGCTCGGAACTCGTGCTCAGGCCGAACCCGGCCGGTCCCCTCGACGCGCTGGAGGGTCCGCAACTCCAAGGGCCGTTGGCGGTGGAGTACGCGGTCGCGGTGCACACCGGGACGTGGGTCGACGCGGACCTCTACGCCCGGGCCGACGACGTGCTCGTGCCCCTCGACCGCACCCGTGTCCAGGGTGGCGGCACCCTCCGAGCCACCGGCCGCCCGCTGCAGGTCCGCGGTGCGGTCACGTCAGCGCTGCGGCGTGAGGCCGACGGCCTCACCCTCCGCGTGTTCAACCCCCTGGCCGAGCAGACGACGGTAGAGATCGAGATAGACGGCGCACCGGCGCGTGGATGGCTCGTGGACCTGCGGGGTCGCCCGGAATCTCGCTTCGAGCGCGACTTCGAACTCCGAGCCGGTGGCATCGCCACCCTGCGCCTCGACGAGTAACCACCCGACCGGGGGCCGGTCAGACGCGATGGTCAGACGGGAGCGGTACGCAGCAAGGTCTCACCGACGGGATCGTGCGTCGACCACTCGGGCGCAAGGACCGGGACACGAAGCGCCAGGCCACGTTGAGGATCCGTGACCTCCCAGAGCAGCGCCGGATGTTCACCGTGCCAACGAAGCGCGAACGAGACCCGCCCGAAGCGGGTGGGAGCATCGTGCACTTCGACGTCGACCCCGGGATCCAGCGGCGCGTGGAGCAACTCGAGCCCCGACTCGGTGTCCCGGACCAAACCATCACGAGCCCGAAGCAACACGCCGGCCGGACTCGCGTCGGCGAGCATTCCGTCGCGGCGACGCGCCGCCCGCCGATCACGAACGGACAAGCCACGCCAAGCCCACTCGGCTTCCTCGTCGAAGCCCCAGTCCTCGAGCGCAGCACAGGTCGCCGCCGACGGATCGGCGTCGAGCAAGACCTGACTCCGGGCCAGGTCGAGTTCGGCGACGAACTCGGCGGGCGCGTTGACGCGCATTGCCCGATCGAGATGGTGATGCCATCCCCGCGCGGCGGCGTCGGCCGTCGGCACTTGCGCGAGATCGACAGTCGGTTTGACGTCACCAGTCGCGACTCCGATGCGCAGACGATTTCGGTGACTCAGGGGAAACAGCAGCGTGGCGTGGAGGGTGCCGGCAGGAAACGAGCGCGGCTCGATCAGGCCGGTCTGCGCGCCACACTGTTCAGGTTCCAACTCGAAGTCGGTGACGTCCCAGCGCGGCGGTGGGAACGGCAGCGTCAACGCGATTCGGCCGTCGATGAGCACCTGCGAACCGTCGAGCGCCAACGAGGTCGCACCGCGAATCACGAACGCGACGATGCACGCGGCGGGCGAAGCATTCTCGACCTCGACCACCACAACGTCACCCGGACCACCGATGCCATACACGCGCTGCACTGCATCGCCGCTCGGTACCTTCGTGCGAGTCTCCGCCACCGGAGCATTGCCGACCGGCGCCTGGCGGACCGCGGGTTCGCGGGCCGGAACCCGCCAACGGTCGTCGGCACCGATCCACCAATCGAGCGTCCAGTCCTCACCGACCACCGACAGGGCTCCCCGGGCGTCGACGACCGCACGGCCGGTACTTCCGATTGCGCCGACGATCACGAGTCGCGCCCGATTTCGGACTTGGCCTGGCGCAGCATCAGCGCAGGGACGATGTCGCCCGGTGTCCGGCCGTCGTACAGCACCGCGCCGACCTGCTCGGCGATCGGCATCTCCACGCCCTGCGCGCTCGCGAGGGCCAACACCGCCTCGGTGCTCTTCACGCCTTCGGCCACCATCTTCATCTCGGCGACGATGTCCTTGAGTTTGCGGCCTTGCCCCAAGGCAACTCCGACAGTTCGATTCCGGCTCTTCTCGCTGGTACACGTGGCCACCAAGTCGCCCATGCCGGCGAGACCCGAGAACGTCATCGGGTCACCGCCGAGCGCCTGACCGAGTCGTGCAAGTTCGGCCAGACCGCGAGTGATGAGCGCAGCCTTGGTGTTGTCCCCGTAACCGAGACCGTGCGCGATACCGGCCGCAAGCGCGACGACGTTCTTCAGCGCGCCTGCGATCTCGCAGCCGACGACATCGGGGTTCGTGTACACCCGGAACGTCGCGGTCATGAAGAGGCCTTGCAGTTGCGCGGCCACCGCCGCGTCTTCGATCGCCACGACCGAAGCCGTCGGCTGGCCGAGCGCAACTTCACGTGCCAGGTTCGGACCGGTCAACACACCGATGCGATCCGGCCGGTGGCCGCTCAGCACGTCGGCGATCACCTCGGTCATCCGCAACGAAGTTCCCTGCTCCACGCCCTTGGACAGACTCAGGACCGGGACGTCGGGTCCGATCGCTGACGCCGCAGTCTCGAGCACTCCGCGCATTCCATGGGACGGCACACCGAGCACGATGACGTCGGCGCCGGTACAGGCTTCGACCAGATCCGACGTCGCCCGCAAGGACTCCGGCAAGCTGATGTCGGGCAAGTAGTGGACGTTCTGGTGCTCGGCATTGATCTGCTCCGCCACGGCGCGGTCCCGAGCCCAGAGCACGGCGTCCGCGTTGACCGCAGCGATCGCACCGACCGTTGTTCCCCATGAGCCCGCGCCGATCACGGCGATGCGCGTGCTCATCGGCAACTCCGCAACGTTGCGGTCTCCGGCGCTCGGATCCACCAGTCACCTTCACCCTTGGCCGGCTCCTGCGGGTAGGCGGCACGCGCTCGCTGCACCTGCTCACAGATCGAAGTCATGATCCGGTCCGTCGCCTCGGCGACGTCGTCCTCGGTCGCGATAGTCAACGGCGGACCAATCTTCACGACTTCCGCGATCCCGGAACGCCAACGCGGCTTGCGGCCCTTGAACATGATTCGGTGCAGTCCCCACATCCCGATCGGCACGATGGGTGCGCCCGTCGCGGCGGCAAGTCGCGCGGTGCCCGTCTTGCCCACCATCGGCTCCAGGTCGAGCGAGATCGTGCCTTCCGGAAAGACCGCGACGCACCGACCTGCCCGCAAGGCAGCTTCGGCCTCCACGAGCGAGTTTGCCGCACCGGCGGTACCGCGTTTCACCGGGATGTGCCCGATACTGGCGAACAAGGGCCCGATGACCGGCTTCGCGAAGAGTTCCTCCTTGGTCAGGAACCGCGTTCGTCGTCCGCGCTTCGTGGCGAAGTACCCCAACGCCAAAGGGTCCAGGTACGAGGTGTGGTTCGAGGCGAGGATCACACCTCCCTCGGAGGGGATGTGCTCCAGGCCGTCGATCGACCAAGAGACGCCAAGATGCATCGGCGGGTACAACACACCACGCACACCATCAAAGACCAGGTTCACGGGCCGGTAGCATACGCAGCCCCATGCAGCCCGGCCCTGGTTCGTCCCCGCGCGCCGGCGTCGTGATTCCGTTGCGAGCGTTTGCCAACGGCAAGGCGCGGTTGGCGGCGGTGCTGGACGACCGGGAACGAACTGCACTGGCGCGCTCGATGGCGGACTGTGTCGTCGAGGCCAGCGGCACCATGGCGGTGCTAGTGGTCAGTTCCGCGGCCGAAGTCCACGAGTGGGCCGAAACACGCGGGCTCGAGGTCGTTGATGATCCCGGCGCGGGGCTCGATGCGGCGGCACGGGAGGGCGTCCAGTGGTTTCGGGCGCGCGAGTTCGATCGAGTCATCGTGGCGCATGCGGACCTCCCCCGAGCCCGGCCCGGCTCATTGGAACGGTTCGCCGATGTCGCGCCCGGCGGCGTCGTGATCGTGCCATCGCATCGGGACGATGGAACGCCGGTCCTCTCGATCCCCGTCCACCCGCCCTTTCAATTTGCCTACGGCGTCGGTTCCGCTTATCGCCACGCGCAGATCGCACGCGAGCTCGGTCTCGCCGTGCAACTCGTGCATGACGACGAACTCGCGTATGACGTCGATCTTCCCGAGGACTTACTGAGTTGACTGCCGACCCGACACCGCTCACTCCGCCATCGCGTGCACTGGCGATCGGCGCGCACCCCGACGACATCGAGTTCGGGAGTGGCGCCACGCTGGCGCGTTGGGCAGCCGCCGGCACCGAAGTTCATTTCCTCATCCTCACCGATGGTTCGAAGGGCACCTGGAACATCGACGACGATCCGCACGCGCTGGTGCAGACACGGAAGACCGAGGCGCGTGAGGCCGCCACGACGCTCGCGCACGCCACGGTTCACTTCGGCGAGTTCGTCGACGGTGAACTTGAGAGCGATCGCGCCGGCCGTGAGCTCGTCTGCCGCGTGGTCCGCGAAGTGCGACCGCAGATCGTGCTCGGTCACGACCCGTGGCAGCGGTACCGACTCCATCCCGACCATCGCCACGCCGGCTGGCTCACGGTCGATGGCATCGTCGCAGCGCGCGATCCGCATTTCTTCACCGGCATTGGCGGCGAGCATCATCGGCCCGACAGTTTGTTGCTGTTCGAGGCCGACGAGCCCAACCACTTCGAGCGGGCGGATGGCTGGACCGCGGTGAAGGCAGATGCACTGCTGTGTCACCGAAGCCAGTGGCGCTCCACCATGGGCATCGATCCTGAACTGGATTCCGACGCACGAGCGGTTGCGGTTCAAGCGTTCCGGACTCGAGTCGACGATTCCGCCGCTACCACCGACGGATTCCAGGAACGGTTCCGGATACTCACCGACCTCTGAGCCGGGCGTTCCTGGACGCGCATCGGGGGGAGGTCCGAAGACCTCCCCCCGATGACCGGAACGACGCGGGGTCGTTCGTGCGTGCCTTGCTACTTACGCTTGGCTGCCTTGCGCTTCGCCGGAGCCTTCTTCTTGGCTGCTGCCTTGCGCTTCGCCGGAGCCTTCTTGGCTGCAGCCTTGCGCTTCGCAGGAGCCTTCTTGGCCTTCTTCGCAGGGGCCTTCTTCTTGGCTGCTGCCTTGCGCTTCGCCGGAGCCTTCTTGGCTGCTGCCTTGCGCTTCGCCGGAGCCTTCTTCTTCGCAGCCTTCTTCGCGGGAGCCTTCTTGGCCGCGGCCTTGCGCTTCGCGGGCGCCTTCTTGGCGGCCTTGCGCTTCGCCGGAGCCTTCTTCGCTGCCGTCTTACGCGTGCTTCGCTTTGCTGGAGGCATGCTCATCACTTTCTGTTGTCTACTGGGAACGAGGAACGGCCGAACCCCAGTATGTGTTCGACCCTCTCGTGTTCACGGTGACCGTTGCGCACTTCGCCGCTCCGAACCACCGCGATCTTTCGTGAACCTGCAACCTCATTCGTTGTGCGTGATCGCAGGCGCGAACTTCTTTCTGAATCGTCAACCTAGGTACGCGTGCAGTGCTCCGCCGTGCATGTACAGGTCATATGAGAACCGATTCTGCCGACGAGGTCAAGCATTTCCGTTTCGTCGCGCTCTGGGCGCGCCGTCGCGCGTACGCAATGGACACGCGCGCGTGCGCGTCGAAACTCACGCGCAACGCGCGCTGCGTCGACCGATTCACTGCAAAACCGGTTGATTCCTCACGCGCTGTGGCCAAGACGTGCGCGCGTACGCGCGCCGACGGCGACGCAAGCACGCGAACAATGCACCGACGCGACACAAAAAGAAATCTTCTCCGAACGTCACATCGGCGCGCTCTCAGCGCGCGTTCACACGCGTTCACGCGCTGGGTTCACACGGGTTCGCGCGGGGTTCACACGCGTTCGCGGGGGTTCACGGGTGGGTTCAGCGCGCGTTCACGCGCGCGTCCTGCACGGCGTTCGGGGCGCGCCGATGCGCGTTCGGGGCGACGGTGCATCCGTCGTCATCCGCGATCGCGACCGAATCGCGCACGCGTCACGCGATGCATGACCCGCCGGCACCGGTTGCGGTCGGCGTCAGGCGCGGCCGACGCGGTCGGACGCTACGAAGCCCGGGACCAAGTCCCGAGCTTCACGGTGTAGCCCCGAGCAGATTCGAACTGCCGTTACCGCCTTGAGAGGGCGGCGTCCTAGGCCACTAGACGACGGGGCCGCGTTGTTCCGAGAGTGAACTCTCGGTTGCTCGGGGGGGAGGACTCGAACCCCCAAAGGCAGGATCAGAACCTGCTGTGTTGCCGATTACACCACCCCCGAATGGGCCAGATGATCATAGCCGGAGGGGTTCGGATGGTCTGAAGTCAAACCTCGTTCCGCTTCGCAGATCCTGGCCCCTGCTGCCCGGCGGCTTCAGAGTCGGGCGCGAACGGCCCGCAGACGCGCCACCGACACCTCCCGACCGAGCAACTCGATCGAGTCAAAGAGCGGAAGTCCCGCGGTGCGACCCTCCACGGCGGCGTACAGCAGCTTCATGACCTTGCCCGGCTTCAATCCGAGGTCCTTCAAAACCGTGCGCATTTCTCCGATGCCGTCGACGTCCCATGCACAACCCTCGACGTGTGCGATCACCGCGTCGAGCACCGTGGACGGTGACTCGACTGCTTGGGCGAGTTCCCACGCGTCGGCGGGGACCGAGAACTCCTCGCCGGCGAACAAGAAGTCCATCTGTTCGGTCAAGGCCACCAACGTGGTGGCGCGCGGCTGGCCGATGGCAACCGCGGCACGGAACACCGATTCGTCGAGGCTGTCGCCGTATCGAGTCACGGCGAACGGTCGGGCCCGTTCGACGATCGTCTCGAGCGGCAGGCGGCGAATCCATTCACCGTTGATCCACTCCAACTTCTGATCGTCGAAGATCGCAGCCGAGTGCGTCACCCGCTCCAAGGTGAACACTCCCACGATCTCGTCCCGGTCCATGACCTCGCGGTCGTCCTCCGGCGCCCACCCCAACAAGGTGAGGTAGTTGAACAACGCCTCGGCGAGGATGCCGCGCGCCCGAAAATCTTCGACCGCGACCGCGCCGTGACGTTTCGACAACTTCGAGCGATCCGCCTGGAGGATCAAGGGCAAGTGCGCGTAGAGCGGAACCGCGTCGGCACTGAGCGCGCGTCGGATCGCCAACACTCGGTGGGTGGTGTCGATGAGGTCCTCGCCGCGAATCACATGCGTGATGCCCATCGCCAGATCGTCGACGGCGTTGGCGAGAAAGAACAGCGGTGACCCATCCGAGCGAACGATGACGAAATCAGAAATCGTCGACCACTCCACGCTCACCTCACCGCGCACGACGTCCACGAACGAGCTCTGGCCGGAATCCGGCGTGCGAAAGCGCACCGTCCGGGGCCGACCCTCGGCCGCCAGCTCTGCCCGCCGCTCCGCCGTGAGGACCCGACCGCGCCCGTCGTACCCCGGCGCCAAGCCGGCCGCCTTGCGCTCGGCGTTCATTGCGTCGAGCTCTTCGGCGGTGTCGTAACACTCGTAGGCATGACCGGACGCGAGCAACGCGTGCGCGGCGGCGAGGTACTCGGGGACGCGTTGCGACTGACGCCACGGCGTCTCGTCCCAGTCCAGTCCGAGCCAGCGCATCGTCTCGCCGATGGCGTCGACCCACTCCTCACGCGTGCGCGACGAGTCCGTGTCTTCGATCCGCACGAGGAACGACCCGCCCCCGTGCCGGGCGTACAGCCAGTTGAACAGCGCGGTCCGGGCACTCCCGACGTGGAGTTCTCCGCTCGGCGCCGGCGAAAACCGAACTCGGTCCGTCATATTGCGCCGGATGGCGCATCCACCGTCGACGCGTGGGTCGGCGCGCCTGCCTCGACCGCGGCCAGTGCCCGGCGGGCATCGGCGATGACCTCGCCCAGATCGCCAAGCGCTGTCCGCAGGACCGCGTCGTCGACGGCATCGGCGATGCGCCGACGCACGACGTACTCGTGGTGCGCGCCGCGGATGACCCCCGGACGCCACGACTTCACGTCGGCCGGTGCCGGCCCCGAGAAGCCGAGCAACTCGGCGGCGACGTCGATGTCGGTCGCCGTCGGGGCGCGCCCGAAGGTCGAAGCTCGCTTCATCGCGAGTTCCGCGACGACCGACACTGCGTCGTCACCGTGCTCGGAAGGTTCCAGCCGGAGGCGGTCACGAGACCGTTTCGCGAGCGTGAGTGCGAACCCGATGCTCGGACCCGGCGATCCGGTGAGCGGGCCGCGCGGCATCTGGGCGACGTCGTCGCCCGGCCGATCCGCGCGCCAGCCACGCGCCGGCGGCATCGAAACGCCCGCCGCAAAGTTCTGCTTCTGGCGCGGCTTCTCGTCGAGCGGGGTGGGGACGTAGGGATCGGTCGGCACAGCTGATGGCTACCCGCGTGCCTCGGCCCGGAGCAAGCCATAGACAATTGAATCCGAAAGCGCCTGCCAACTCGCCTCGATGATGTTCTGGCTGACACCGATGGTGGTCCAGGTCTCTTCACCATCGGTGCTGTCGAGCAGCACGCGCGTGATCGCTCCTGTTCCGTGCTGAGTATCGAGCACGCGGACCTTGTAATCCGTCACGTGGAGCCGGTCGAGCGCCGGAAGCCGACCGGCCAGGGCGGTCCGCAGCGCTCGGTCGAGCGCGTTGACGGGGCCGTTGCCTTCGGCGGTGGCGATCGAACGGTTGTCACCGACGAAGATTTTGATGGTGGCTTCGGTGAGCACACCATCGGGCGCTTCGCCTGCGGAGGTGGTGGGACTCGCGTCGTCGGTGATGACCCGGAACGACTCCACCCGGAACCACTCCGGCTCCCACCCCGTGGCGCGCCGCATCAGCAACTCGAGTGACGCGTCCGCCACTTCGAAGTGATATCCCTCGTGCTCGAGGTGCTTCAGGGTGTCCACGACCTGGCTGATCGTCGGGCCGTCGAGCTCGAGACCGAGTTCTCGCGCTTTGAGTTCGATGGTGGACCGGCCGGCCAACTCCGACATCACGAAGCGCGTGCCGTTGCCGACCGTGTCCGGCGGGATGTGTTCGTACGCATCGGAACGCTTGATGATCGCGCTCACGTGCAGCCCGGCCTTGTGTGCGAACGCAGACGAGCCCACGTACGCCGCTTGCGGGTTCAGCGACATGTTGACGAGTTCGGCCACGTGATGGGCGACGGGCGTGAGCCGCTCCATGCGTTCGGGGGGCAGCGTCTCGATCCCCATCTTCAGCGTGAGATTCGGGATGATCGTGGTGAGGTTGCAGTTTCCGGTGCGTTCGCCGTAGCCGTTGATCGTTCCCTGCACCTGCGTGGCACCGCCACGGACACCGGCGAGTGCGTTGGCGACGCCACACCCGGTGTCGTCGTGAAGATGCACTCCCACCTGGACATCGGCACCGAAGTACTCGACCACGGCCCGTACGGTTGCCTCCACGTCGTGGGGAAGGCTGCCGCCGTTCGTGTCGCACAAGACGAGACAATCCGCGCCCGCCTGGACCGCGCCTTCGAGTACTCGCAGGCTGAACTCCGGATTGCTGCGGTAACCGTCGAAGAAGTGCTCGGCGTCGAAGTGCACTTGCCGATTGAGGTCCTTCAGGTACGCGATCGAGTCCGACACCATCAGCACACCCTCGTCGAGCGTGGTGTCGAGCGCTTCGAGGACGTGGTAGTCCCAGCACTTGCCCACGATGCACACCGTGGCGGTGTTGGCGCCGACCAGGTGGGCGAGCGTGTCGTCCGAGTCGACCTTGCCCTTCTTGCGCCGCGTCATCCCGAACGCCACGAGTTCGCTCGTCTCGAGGTGGAGTTCGCTTTGCGCGCGTCGGAAGAGCTCGTCGTCCTTCGGATTCGCGCCCGGCCAACCCGCCTCGATGTAGTGGACGCCCAACCAGTCGAGCTGTTCGGCGATCCGCAGCTTGTCGTCGACGGTCAGCGAGATGCCTTCGAGCTGGGATCCATCACGCAGGGTCGTGTCGTAGATCTCGACTCGGGCCGGGAGGCCCGCTTCTCGGGCGGTGGCGTGCCCTCTTCCGTCACTCGTCGACATGTTCACACCAGTTCTTGTAGGCATCGGTCTGCCCGCGGACGGCCTTGGCGTACTCCTCCGCGATGAGCGTCGTCATCGGGCCTGGGCACGAGATGGCGCGGTCGTCGACGGAGTTCACCGCGCTCACTTCCGCCGCGGTTCCGCACACGAAGAGTTCTTCGGCCACGTAGAGGTCGCTGCGTGTGAGTTGATCCACCCGCACCTCGAGCCCGTGGTCGCGCGCGATGGTCATCACCGAATCCTGGGTAATGCCTTCCAACGCGCCGGCCGAGATCGGCGGCGTGACGAGCACGCCGTTGCGGGCCACGAAGATGTTTTCGCCCGTGCACTCACTGACGTAACCGTCGAGGTTCAACATGATCGCCTCGTCGTAGCCCGCTTTCAGTGCTTCCACTTTGGCGAGTGACGAGTTCACGTAGTTGCCGGTGGTCTTGGACGCCGGCGGCATGACGTTGTGGTCGTGTCGGGCCCACGAGCTGACCTTCATGCGCACGCCCTTGGACACCGCGTCGGCACCGAGGTAGGCGCCCCACGGCCAACACGCGACCGACACGTCGACCGAACACGGCAGGGTGTTGAGACCCATCTCGCCGTAGCCGTAGTACGCGATCGGTCGCAGATAACAGCTCGGAAGACCGGATGCGCGCACGGTGTCCTTGCACGCCGTCACCAGCTCCTCGACCGAGTACGGGATCTCCATCATCAGGATTTTTGCGGAGTTGAACAGCCGCTCGATGTGCTCGGTCAGACGGAAGATGGCCGGTCCACGATCAGTTTCGTACGCTCGGATCCCCTCGAACACGCCCGTTCCGTAGTGGAGCGAGTGGGTCAGAACATGGATCCGCGCGTCTTCCCACGGCACGAGCGAGCCGTTCATCCAGATCTCGTTGGTGGCTTCGATGGGCATGGTTAGATCCTCTCGGCGATCTGAGTACCGATCTCCGCCGTCGTGCCGCTGACGTCGTCGGAACTCGCAATGACTTCGTGAACACGTTTAGCTGCGGCCGTCTCACCCAAGAACTCGAGCATCATCCCGGCGCTGATGATCGCAGCACGCGGATCGGCGGCACCGGTTCCGGCGATGTCCGGTGCCGAGCCGTGTACCGGCTCGAACAGCGACGGTCCGGTGCGAGCCGGGTTGAGGTTCCCCGAGGCCGCGCGGCCGATGCCGCCACCGATCGCGCCACCGAGATCGGTGAGGATGTCGCCGAAGAGGTTGTCGGTGATGATGACGTCGTATTTCTCGGGACGTTGGACAAAGTGGATACAGGCCGCATCCACGTGGTCGTAACCAGTGGTGACGTCCGGATACTCGGCGGCGACCACGTCGAACGTGCGCTGCCACAGATCGCCGGCGAACGTGAGCACGTTGGTCTTGTGCACCAGGTGGAGCTGTTTCGCCGCGCGTCCACGGGCCAGGTCGAACGCGTACCGGACGCAGCGCTCCACCCCCATACGCGTGTTCACCGAACCCTGGGTGGCGATCTCATGCGGCGTGTCCTTGCGGAGAAATCCACCTTCGCCGGCGTAGGTCCCTTCGGTGTTCTCGCGCACCACGACCATGTCGACGCCATCGTTCAGCGTGCTCGGGCCGGCGAGGAATGGCCGGTGGTTCACGTAGAGGTCGAGCGCGAATCGCATCTTGAGCAACAGGCCACGCTCGAGGATCCCGGGCGCCACCGCTGGCGTTCCCACGGCGCCGAGCAGGATCGCGTCCAGGCCGCGCAACTCGTCGAGCACCGAGTCCGGAAGGATTTCTCCGGTCGCCAGAAAGCGAGTACCACCGAGGTCGTAGTCGATGCGCTCGTAGTCCACGCCGGTCGCGTCGACAACGTCGAGCGCGGCCGCGAGGACTTCAGGTCCAATGCCGTCACCGCCGATGATCCCGATCCGATGACTCATGACGAAGAGACTCCTGACAACGAAAAACCGCCCACCGAAGTGGACGGTCGAGAGCGAACGCCGAGGCGGCGTCCGCTTACTGAATTACGGCGATGAACGGCGTGAACATGAGCTTCAGAGGCTAGCAGCACCCCTGCTGATTCGCCCGGAGTTACCGCCGACTGACGAGGCAAGACGGTTGAATATCGGGTCGGCGGGTACCCTCACCGCGATGGAACCCGTCCAGCTCTCTCCCTCTGCACACGAACGCCTCGTCGAGGAGCTCACTCAGCGGAGCGGGCCAATGCGGTTTGAAATCGCCGAGAAGATCGAACGGGCCCGAGAACTCGGCGACCTGAAAGAGAACGCCGACTACGACGCGGCCAAGAACGAGCAGGGCCTCAACGAGGCCCGAGTTCGCCAGCTCGAAGCGATGCTCCGCGACGCCGAAATCGTGGAATCCGCCTCCGGCGACGTGGTGGAGGTCGGCACGATCGTCGAGATCCGGATTAGCGGCGACGACGCTACGCAGTCGTATCTGATCGGGTCCATCGAGGAGCGAAACGACGACTACGACGTGCTCTCGACCAGCTCTCCTCTCGGTCAAGTACTGATCGGTCGGAGCGTCGGCGACAGCGCCACCTACGAGACGCCGCGCAAGGCCCAACTCGGCGTCGAAGTAGTCAGCATTCGCCCGCTGTAGCGCGACCACTCCGTTCCCGACCCATCACGACGGGGTCGGTGCTGTCACCGACGAGCCAGGCGACCCAATCGGCCGCGGCCGTGCGCACCCTCCACGATCACTGAACGGATCGCGTCCTTCGAATCGCGACGAAGCTTGGCGCCGTTGCGGTCAGTCAGTGAGAACCGGTCGATCGCAATGCCGTCCTGGATCTCGAGTTCAGCCGCATGAACGCTGGCGCCGGCGAGTGCAAGACCGGCCGCAATCGTCGCGAGCAGCGCCGGCTGATCAACGTGCCGGATCTCGCACAGGGTGTACCAAGGCGATCCGGCATCGTCGAACGCGACCGTGGCATCCGCGAGCGCGCCGGCTTCCACCCGGCCGCCGAGCACCTGGCTGATCTGGTCGGCCAGATCGGTGTCGGCGGGGATCGAGCCTCCGGGACGCGGCTCGATCTCGAAGGACTCGAGCGCGGCACCATCGCCCCACGTGGCGACCCGAGCGCTCACGACGTCGAGTTCCCGATCGGCAAAGACTTCCGTGACGGCCGCGAGCAGTCCCAGCTGGTCACGCGCGACCACATCGATGACCACCCCACGGCTGGGATGGCGTTCGATGGCGACCCGGACCTCGCGCCGGTCCGGGCGGGGTTCGAGCAGGCGAGCATGCCCGACGACGCGCTCGGGAAGCTCGGTCAACAGGTACGGACGGGGCGCATGTTGGATGCGATCGACGACGCTGGCATCCGCGCCCGCAAGCCGCACCGCTTCGGCCCGCCGGTGACCGAACGCGTCCGGCTCGTCCGCCGTACCGATCCCATCGAGCGCGGCGAGCACCCGGGTGAGCAAAGAATCGAGTCGGGCCCGCGCCACGGGATCGAGGGGGCCGATCGAGATGTCGAGCAGGTAGAGCAACCGGGTTCGCTCCGCACTCACCAGATGAGCTGCCAGGGCCAACGCCGACTCCTCGGTCAGCCCATCGGCACGGCCTGCCACCCCTCGCAACAAACCATGGTCCGACGTCAACGCCAGGAGCTCCTCGTGAGCTGCCGGGTCGAGTCCGAATCGATCGGCCAACGATGCGACGAGCTGGACCGGCGGATGTTCGCCCGCCAGATCGGTGACGAGCGCGGCGAGAACCAGCAGGTCGTCCTGCGCGATCCGCGAGTGCACGTCCGCGGCGCGCCGGTCACGGCGGATCACCTGCTGCAGCGAGTCGACCATCTCGAACTGCACGACCTGGGTCGGGTCGATGAGCTCGGGATCTCGGTGCCATCGGTCGACGGCTTCAGCGACTTCGGGGAGTGCTCGCACCAAGATTCCGGACGTGTCGAGGAATCGCCAGCCGCGGTCGTTGCCGCGCAGGAGTACATCCACCAGCCGCGCGGTCGCGTCGTCGTTCCACGACGCCGGCTCCGCGAGCGCCAACCAGTTCAGGAGACGGGGTCCCGGACGCGCGCCCTGCGAGATGGACAACGCCGCGTCGAATGCGATCGCGGTTTGCGCTTCTGCCGGCGGATTCGCGGCCAGATCGATCACACCGTCGTCCAGTCAGAGCCAGCCCGAGGCCGGCATCGCATCCTCGGACTCGAGGCGTTGCGCGCCGCGTAAGGCTCGGAGGCGGAACCGCAGCAGCGAGGGTGACATGAGCGTCGTCGCCAGCACGACCAGAAGCAGCGCGGCATAGAGGTCGCCGCCGAGCACACCGTTGCTCAATCCGATCGTAGCGAAGATCAGACCGACCTCACCGCGCGGGATCATCCCGATCCCGACGAGGAGCTTGTCGCCGGGCGCAGAGAGCACCGCAGCCGCCGACAACAACTTGCCGACAACGGCAACGACGAAGAGGGCGCCGGCGACACCGAGCACCGTCGGATCGACGAACCGGTCGACCTGGGCGGCGATTCCGATCTGGAGGAAGAACACCGGGACGAACAAGTGGCCGACGGGTGTCAGTTCACGCGCGATTCGCTCGCGCGACTCCGTGCGGGACAGAGCCAGGCCGGCGACGAACGCCCCCACAATCGGCGCGAGCTTCGCGGTGTCCGCCAGTTCGGCGAATGCCAACGCGAACGCGAGCGCCAACGCCACCAGCGTTCCCGCCGCGCGTGAGTACCGCTGAATGATGCGGAACAACCACACCCCGAGCCGGCCGCCCAACACGGTGGTCACAACGAGGAATCCCACGGCCAGCAGCACCGTGGACAAGACCGTGCCCACGGACACCGATCCGTCGCCGACCACCCGAACCACGATGGTCAGGAGCACGAGCCCGAGCACATCGTCCGCGACCGCCGCGCCGAGGACTGTGCGCGCTTCGACGGTGGCGAGCGCACCGAGATCGCTGAACACGCGCGCGGTGATCCCGACGCTCGTCGCCGACAGCGCGGCACCGAGGAACAACGACGTGTTCGAGTCGTAGCCGAGCGCAAGTCCGGCCGCATACCCACCGGCCAACGGGAGAACGACGCCGAGAACCGCGACCGAGACCGAGGCGCGTCCCACCGCCGCCAGATCCTTGATGTCCATCTCCATGCCGACCTGGAGCAACAGCAGGATCACGCCGAGCTCGGCCAGCACGTCGAGCGCGCTCGAGGCTCCGACCAGCCCCAGGAGGGACGGACCGATCAAGACCCCGGCGATGATCTCGCCGACGACGGCCGGAATCTTGATGCGCTCGGCGATCTCCGCCGCGAGCTTGGCCGCAATCAGGATGATCAGGACGTCGCGGAGGACCTCAGTGGCGCTCACCGCGCCGGATCGACCGCTTGCAGGAGATACCCGCGTGATCGAACCGTTCGCACCTCCAACGCCAGCGCGGCGATGCGGCGTCGGAGACGGACCATGTGCACATCGAGCGCGTTCCGCGAAGGAAGTCCCTCCGGCCAGGCGCGCCGTCGAAGGGTGTCCCGGCCGGCCACTGCGCCGAACCGCTCGATCAGCGGACCGGCCAACGACTGTTCAACCGGCGAGAGTGACACCCATGCGCCGCGGAACCAGAGCAGCCCGTCGTCGTCAAGCACCGGGCGTTCGGCCCCGGATCGGGTGACCAAGGTGGCGAGCCGGGCCCGCACGTCCTGGTCATCTGCCGGTAGCCGGATCCAATCCTCGAGCGGATCACGACAATCGGGCGGAGGCTCACCCGGTTCGACGAGAAGGAGCCGCGGTCGGGCCCCCATTTCGAGCTGGGTGCGGCGAGGCGACTCCTCCGGCCAACGGAGTAGGACGACATCCATGGCCGCACGGTACGGACACTGGGTGACGAGCATGTTTCGGGGGTGTGAAGGGTCTCGGTCCCATCGCGATCGGGACGCTCGCCCAGTCGCGGCGTTTTCGAGGGGGTCCGTCCGGTACGCGACATCTAGGATCGCCGCCCCCGAACGCATCCGAGGAGTAACCGCGGGCATGGGCCAGACGCTGAGCGAAAAGGTATGGGAACGGCATGTCGTGCGGCGCGCGGCCGGCGAACCGGACCTGCTCTACATCGACCTCCATCTCATCCACGAGGTCACCTCACCCCAGGCCTTCGACGGGCTGCGGATTGCGGGTCGGGCGGTCCGGCGACCGGAACTCACCGTAGCCACCATGGACCACAACGTGCCCACGGCCGGCCTCGAACTCGGCATTACCGACCCGATCTCGCGCAAGCAGATCGAGGTCCTCGACGCCAACTGCAAAGAGTTCGGTATCCAGCTCTACGGGATGGGTGATCCGGGTCAAGGGATTGTCCACATCATCGGCCCCGAGCAGGGGCTCACCCAGCCCGGGATGACCATCGTCTGCGGTGACAGTCACACCTCGACCCACGGCGCGTTCGGTGCGCTGGCGTTCGGGATCGGGACGAGCGAGGTCGAACACGTCTTGGCCACCCAGACCCTGACCCAGACCAAACCAGGCACGATGGCGATCACCGTCGAGGGTGACCTCCCGGCCGGCGTCACGGCCAAGGACCTCGTGCTCGCGATCATCGAACGCATCGGGACCGGCGGCGGCATCGGCTCCGTCATCGAGTACCGAGGCGCAGCGATCCGAGCACTCTCCATGGAGGGCCGCATGACGGTCTGCAACATGTCGATCGAGGCGGGCGCGCGCGCCGGGATGATCGCACCGGACGAGACCACCTTCGAGTACCTGAAGGGCCGCCGGTACGCGCCGACGGGTGCCGAGTGGGACGCGGCGGTGGAGGACTGGCGTTCCCTCGTCACCGACGACGACGCCACCTTCGATCAGGAAGTGATCATCGACGCCACCACCCTGGCCCCGTACGTCACGTGGGGAACCAACCCGGCCCAGAGTGTGACCATTGACGACGTCGTTCCCGATCCGGCGAACTTCGAGGCCGCGAGCGATCGCGAGTCGGCGACCCGAGCGTTGCAATACATGGGACTGAAGGCCGGGACGCCGATGCGAGAGGTTGCGGTGGACACGGTGTTCATCGGTTCCTGCACGAACGCACGCATCGAGGACTTGCGCGCCGCGGCGGCGGTGGCGAAGGGCCGAACGGTTCAGTTCGGTGTGCGCACACTCGTGGTGCCCGGTTCGTTCGCGGTCAAGGCGCAGGCGATCGAAGAGGGGCTCGACACGATTTTCACCGACGCCGGATTCGACTGGCGAGAACCGGGGTGCTCCATGTGTCTCGCCATGAACCCGGACAAGTTGGCCGCGGGCGAACGGTGCGCGAGTACCAGCAACCGAAACTTCGAAGGCCGCCAGGGTCAGGGCGGGCGGACCCATCTGGTCTCGCCCGAGGTTGCTGCCGCGACTGCGATCGCCGGTCACTTCGCGACACCGGCCGACCTGCTCGAGAGTCAGGACGCCTGATGCGTGCCGTACGCGAAATCGTCGCCCGCGGAGTCCCGTTGGATCGCTCCGACGTCGACACGGACCAGATCATCCCGTCGGAATGGTTGAAGCGCGTGGAGCGGACCGGCTTCGGTGCCGGGCTGTTCTCGGAGTGGCGCGAACGATCGGACTTCGTCCTGAACCAGAACCGGTACGCCGACGCGCATGTCCTCGTCGCCGGTCCGAACTTCGGGACCGGTTCGTCGCGCGAGCACGCGGTGTGGGCGCTCCAGGACTATGGCTTCGAAGCTGTCATCTCGTCACGCTTCGCTGACATCTTTCGGAACAACGCCCTGAAGGGCGGCCTCGTGCCGGTGACGTTGCCGGAACCGATCGTGCGCACGATCATGGCGGCACTCGACGACGATCCCGCGATCGAGATCGTGATCGACGTCGTTGACCGCCGCGTCGCCGTTCCCGCGATCGCGTTGGACGAGCCGTTCGTGCTCGACGACTACACCCAACACCGGTTGCTCGAAGGCCTCGACGACATCGGGATCACCGAGACCCACCGCGTCGACATCACGACCTTCGAGACGAAACGGCCCGAGTACTTGCCGTCGACCCGCTGAAACTTTTCGAGGGCGAGCGGATACGTGTCTTGCGCTCACCGGGTTTCCGCTCGCCCGTGGCCCGAGCGGCCCGTGAACGAAATGAACATGAGCGGGAAGCCGGTTCGGTAGTTCGACGACGCTTTGATCTATTCGCGCGGGTCCTTGGCCGCGCCGATGTGACATCGGCGCGGCCCGGGTGAAAATCAGGCGGGGATCTTCTCGACCATGCGCTCGTGGTAGATCGCTTCGTCGACGGCAACGCCGAGTTCGACGGCGAGTTCGCGAGTCTGGGCCCGGTCGAACAAGTACGTGAGAAAATCGTTGGTGTCCATGTGTTTGCCTCCCATTGTGTGAATACCCAAGGGAGGTATCGGTCGGGCCGGCCCGAAACCTTGAATCGAATTTGTCAGAACCGCGCTTCGCACCTCGAGTTTGTCGGCCCTCGGACCTCGAGCGTTTGTCGCCTCCGGCCGCTCTGAGCGGCCCAGGACGCCAAACGCTCGGGGTGTTGGGGGCGCCGTGCGAGACTGGCGCGGTGATGAGGATCGTGCGACGAGGCGCGCTCGCCGGAGCAGTTGCCGGCGTCGGCTTCGCAATCTGGAAGTACCTTGCGGCGCGGACACCGGACACTGCAGGTGTCCGGTACGAAGCGCAGCCGTTCCCTATGCCGCCCCGACCGGTCCCACCCCCGTCTGCTTCCGCAGCGGCCGGCGCCCCTGCACCGGCGCACGCGCCGGACCTCGTCGATGAGCTGAAGCCGTGGGTTCCACCCGATGAAGACGGGAACTGTCCGATCTCGCATCCGATCAAGGGCAAGCGCAGCTCGGGGATCTATCACCAGCCCGGAAGTTTCGCGTACGACCGGACCCACGCCGACCGTTGCTACGTGAACACCGCTGCGGCCGAGAACGACACTCTGCGCGCAGCCAAACGCTGACCGCGACAGTCCTTCCCAACGCCACTTCCCTGCCGTACCCTGCCGCGTTCTGCGACCAATCTGGTCGACTGACCGGAGGTACGCCAATGCTTCAAGACTTCAAGAAATTCATCATGAAGGGCAACCTCGTCACACTTGCCGTTGCCTTCATCATCGGCGTCGAGTTCAGCAGGGTCGTCGGCGCGTTCACCAACGGCATCGTGATGCGCATCGTCGGCGCGATCGCCGGAAAGCCGAGCTTCGATGATCTCACGCTGAAGATCGGCAAAGGCGTGATCCTCTACGGCACGTTCCTCACTGCGCTCGTCAACTTTGTCATCGTCGCATTTGTGCTGTTCCTGATCATCAAGGCGTACGACAAAATGCAAGCTGCCATGGGCGTGAAAGAAGCCGAGGAAGGCCCGAACGAGGCCGACCTCCTCGCCGAGATCCGTGACTTGTTGAAGGCGCAACGTTCGGCCTGACCCAAGCGGAAAACCCCGAGCTCAGCCGAGTTCGATGGCGCGGGCCTCGGTGATGCCGTCCTGACCTCGGAGAACCTCGAGCACGTCGGTCGTGACCGGCGTGGTGGTCGAGAGCGCCATCAGTGCGGCCTGGCCGGAGTTGGTGCGGCCGACCACCATGTCGTCGATGTTGATCTTGGCATCGCCGAGGATCATGCCGACCTTGCCGATGATGCCCGGGACGTCGGAGTTGCGCACCACGAGCATGTGTGCCGACGGCGGGACGTCGATCACGTGGTCATCGATGCCGACGATGCGCAATGAACCCTGCGTGCCGTACAACGTGCCGGCGACATGGGTGGAGCGCGATCCGAATGCGCCGCGCAGCTCCACCAAGTTCACGTAGTCGTGGGTGGCGGCCAGCTTCGACTCCTTGACCTCAAGCCCGTGCTCAGCCGCAATCGCCGGTGCATTCACGAAGCTGACCGGTTGGTCGACCATCGGCTTGAGGACGCCCTTGAGCGCGGCCAGTGTGAGCACCTTGCAGTCGTAGTCCGCGATCTGGCCTTCGAAGGAGACTTCGAGCGTCTCCACCAGTCCGCCGGCCAAGCCGGTGAACAGCTGGCCGAGCCGTTCGACGAGGGGCAGGAACGGCGCCACCGTGGCGTTGGCTTCGCTGGCGGTGAGGTTGACCGCGAACGGCACGAACTCGCCGGCCAAGCCGAGGACGACCATCTCGGCGATCGTCTGACCAGCCTTGTCCTGCGCTTCAACGGTCGACGCACCAAGGTGGGGCGTCAC
>JANYJV010000124.1 GCA_025361725.1 Acidimicrobiia bacterium
TTGATACGAACATGCGTTCGTACTACAGTGGTGTTCTTCCCTGCACGACCATCACTTCCCCGATGGAATATCACCACATTGGTTCGATTCTCAGGGAGGTACGCGCGTGTTCAACGAACTGCATTGCCTGGTCGAACGCGCACGGTGCCTGGTGGGAGCGTTCGACCCTGACGCGCTCTCCGGCGTCGAGGCCCGTGTCGCGGTCGAGGACTTCGTCGCGCTCGAGAAGTATGCAGCCGCGGGACGTCTCCTGGCTGTTGGTCGCTTGGATGAGACGGGTGCGTGGTTCGGTGACGGGACGTTCCGTGACCTGGCCGGGTGGCTCGCCTCCATCTCTGGCACCACCGTCGGTGCGGCGCGGGGCGCATCCGACACGGCCCGCCGGTTGCGGGCATTACCCGCGTCGACGGACGCGTTGCGGGCGGGTGGACTGTCGCCCGCGCAGGCCGACGCGATCAGCGCCGCCGCCAAGGCTGACCCTTCGGCAGAACGCGAACTGCTCGAGACGGCGAAGACCGCGGGGGTGCGTGGCCTGAAAACCGAGTGTGATCGCGTGAGTGCTGCCGCAGCGTCACGAGATGCCGAAATGGACCAGTACGAACGGATCCGTGCCGCGCGGTCGTTGCGGCACCGTCGCCTCGCCGACGGGACCGGCAGTATCGAGATACGCGGACCATTGGACCGGACCGCGCAGATGATGGCCGCCCTCGAACCATACGAACGGGACCTCTTCACCGAGAACCGCACCAACGGCCGTCGGGAACACCCCGACGCGGTCGCGTTCGACGCCCTGGTCCGGTTGTGTGAACAGGCGGTTCGAGACTCGACCGCCCCCGAACGCAAAGCCGGGTCACGACCCTTAGCGATGGTCATCATCCACATGTCCAAAACCGCCTACGAACGCGGGTGGACCGAACCCGGCGAAACGTGTGAAATCGAAGGCGTCGGACCCGTACCCGTCGCCGTTGCGCGGCGGATGGCGTCCGACGCGATCCTCAAAAGTTTGGTGGTCGATGGTGTCGATGTCACCCGGATCTCCCACTATGGGCGCACGATCCCGGCCCATCTCCGCACCGCAGTCGAGGCCCGCGACCCGGTGTGCACCATCTTGGAGTGTGAGACCAGCCGCCACCTCCAGATCGATCACAACATTCCCGTTGCCGCGGGTGGTCTCACCGAACTCACCAACCTCGGCCGGCCCTGCCACCACCACCACCACGACCAGAAAACCCGCCACGACCTCCGCCGACACGGACCACCCGGACAACAACAACTCGTCACCAAAACCGAATACGCACGCCTCACCACCGAAGAACGGGGGCCGCCCATCGAACACGCCGCCTGACCGATAGGGCGCGGGATGCTCGCGCCGACCGCACATTGACAACCCAGAAGCGCGTCGGACATCGCCCTTCGCGCACCGACCCCAGATGCTCGTCAATTGGTGCGTGCAAAGATCCGCTTCGTGCTGCTCCATGACGTGCTGACTTCTGCGGCCGAGCGCGCGCCGGACACACCGGCGGTGATCACCGAAGGCGAGACCGTCACGTTCGCGGATCTCGCAGCACGAGTCGATCGGCGGGCGGCGCAGATCGCCGCGATGAGTGAGCCGGGTGACCGGATCGCGGTGCTGGCCGAGAACCGGGCCGAGTACATCGAGCTGTACTACGCCGTCCCGCTCGCCGGGCGCGTGCTGCTCCCGCTCAACCACCGGCTGCATGCGCAGGAATGGATCGCCATGCTCGCCCGGGCCGACGCTCAGGTGATCTACGGCGAGCGCGAGTTGTTGGACCGGTACGAGGCGTCGATCGGAGACGCGAAGGGTGTGCAACATGTCCTCGAGTTCGACGATGCCTCACCCGAAGAGCGCACGAGTGCAGCGCCGTTCGTGCCACCACCGAGAACGCCCGACGACATTGCATGGCTGATTGGGACGAGCGGCACGACTGGTTCACCGAAGTTGGCGATGCTCTCGGACGCCAACCTGCTCGCCGCAGTCGACGCAACGCTCCCGGCTCGGCCGGTCGAGGAGGGCGATGTGTTGCTCACGCCGTTCCCGCTCTGTCACGTCGCCGGGTACAACGTGTTCGTCCTGCACCGCCGGGCGCGGCCGATCGTGTTGCAACGCAGCTTCGATCCGGTCGGTCTCACGCACTTGGCGAAGGAACACGGTGTGACCATGCTCTCGCTGGCTCCGACGATGATCGCGATGTTGCTCGAGCATCCGGAGGTCGACGATCGTGATCTCGCCTCTGTCCGCGCGCTCGGGTACGGCGCGTCACCGATTCCGGGTCCGACCCTGCGTCGAGTGGTCGATCGATGGGGATGGGACTGCTCGCAAGGATTCGGCATGACCGAACTCGGCGGCAATGCGCTCTTCCTCGGGCCGACCGAACACCGCCGCGCCGCGGCCGGCGACGAACGACTGTTGACCGCGGCGGGCACACCGGCACCCGGAGTGGAGGTACGCCTCGGAGGCGACGACGAGCTCCTCGTGCGCGCCCCCCAGGTGATGCGCGGCTACTGGAACGACCAATCAGCGACGGACGCGGCGATCGTCGACGGGTGGCTTCACACTGGCGACGTGGCGCGCATCGACCCCGACGGTGTGGTGTCGATCGTCGATCGCAAGAAGGACGTGATCGTGAGCGGCGGTGAGAACGTGGCGTCCCGTGAGGTCGAGGAAGTCCTGCACGCGCACCCTGCCGTCGCCGACGTTGCCGTGATCGGTGTCGCCGATCCGCGCTGGGGTGAGCGAGTGTGCGCGGTGGTCGTGGTGCGTGAAGCCGTCGACGGAGCCGTGCTGATCGAGCACTGCAGGACACAGCTGGCCGGATTCAAGCGTCCCCGTCAGATCGAGTTCGTCGCCGCGCTCCCGCGCAACGGATCGGGGAAAGTGCTGAAGCATCAGCTCCGGGAGACGTTCGGCGTGGCGCCGGGACCGACGGGTGCGATCGGGTAGAACGCGTTCTACACTGGAGCCATGACGATGTATGAAGGCCCCGTCTTCGACGCCGACAACCACTACTACGAGGCGCTCGACGCGTTCACCCGCCACCTCGACCCCCGCCTCGGGCCGCGCTGTGTGCAGTGGTGCGACATCGACGGTCGGAAGTACCAGGTGGTCGGCGGACGGGTGAGCAAGGTCGTCACCAACCCGACGTTCGATCCGATCGCCAAGGCCGGCGCGATGCACGACTACTTCCGTGGCAACCCTGACGGCCGCAATCCACTCGAGTTCCTCCAGGACCGCGAACCGATCCGGCCGGAGTACCGCGACCGCGACGCGCGTGTGCGCGTCCTCGCTGAGCAGGGCCTCGAAGGCTGCTGGCTGTTCCCGACCCTCGGCATGCTCTATGAGGAACTGCTCGTCCACGACGTCGAAGCGATGACGCTCACGTTCACCGCGTTCAACCGGTGGCTCGAGGAGGACTGGGGCTTCGCGTATCAGGACAAGATCTTCGCGGCGCCCTACCTGTCGCTCGCCGACCAGGACTGGGCGATCCGTGAGTTGGAGTTCGCGATCGAGCACGGTGCACGCACCATCGTCATGCGTCCGGCCGCGGCGTTCACCAAGGACGGCCCGCGTACCCCGGCGAACCCGGAGTTCGATCCGTTCTGGTCACGCGTGCAGGAGGCCGGCCTGACCGTCGTCGTTCACGCGGGTGACAGTGGGTACACCGCCAACGGCTACGCGGCCGACGGGTTCAGCGCGAACTTCAGCGGCGGCAACATGGGTCCGAGCATCAAGATGCTGCACATGGAGCGGGCGATCTACGACTTCCTCGCCAGCCTCATCTTCGACCGGTTCTTCACGCGCTTCCCGGGCATCCGAGTGGCGAGCGTCGAGAACGGCAGTGAGTTCCTTCCGGACCTGTTCCGCAAGCTCGCGTCACAGCACCGCCGCATCCCGGGCTTCTTCCCCGAAGATCCGATCGAGACGTTCCGGCGCAACCTATGGATCAACCCGTTCTGGGAGGACGACGTCCACGAGATCGCGGCCCTGATGGGCACCGACCGCGTGATCTTTGGGTCCGACTGGCCCCATATCGAAGGCATGCCGAGCCCGCTCGACTACGCCGTCGAGGTCAAGGAGTTCGACGTCGTTGACCAGGGCCGAATCCTGCACGACAACGCCGTCGCGCTGAACCAGCGGGCACCGCGTTGACGCGCCGGTCGCCGTTGGCCGACTACGGCCGCGGCCGCGGCCGTCCTTCGAGATCCAAGCCGGACGCGTCGAGGGTGTAGAAGCGCAGCTGCAGCCCATCCGGATCGTCGAACGAGACGATGAACCCGATCGGCGCGTCGATCACCTCCGAATGGGCCACGCCCAGGCGCTCAAGTCGGTCCACCCAGTGATCGATGTCCGCTCGTCCGTGCAACATGATTGCGAACGGATCGAAGCCCGAGATGCCACGTGCGGCCATCGGCTGCTCGCGCAACGAGATCGCGAGATCACCCTGTGATCGGTACACGACACCGCGCACCACGCCGTCGTCATCGCGGAACTCCGTCAACGATTCCAGTTCGAAGACGCGCTCGTACCACTCCCGGCTACGGATGAGGTCCGTGACGGGGATCTTGATGTGGTGGAGTCCGAGGATCTCCCCGATTCCGTCCGTCGGTTCGCCCGGCATCGACTGATGATGGCCGATACCGTCGCGGTGTGGCGAACACGCAAGATTCGCATCCATGAGCGCAACCGTCGAGAGGGCACCACTTGGACAAGGGAACCAGCGCCGCGACCGACCGGCACCGTGCGCGATCACTGGCCGAGCTCGACGCGAAGATGGCCAACTTCGTCACCGCCGACGGCTACGCGGCCGGTCTTGCCTTCGAGCCGCTCCCCGACGACGTACTGATCGCGCCCTTCGCAAAGTGCGGGACGACGTGGCTCCAACAGATGGTGCACAGCCTGCGGACGGGAGGTGATCTCGACTTCGACGACATCTCACGCGTCGTCCCGTGGATCGAAACTGCGGCCGATCTCGGCCTCGATCTGGACGCCGAGCAACGCGGCACGCCTCGAGCGTTCAAGAGCCACCTCGCGTGGGGCGCTATCCCGAAAGGTGGTCGCTACATCGTGGCGGTGCGAGACCCGCGCGATGCGCTCGTCTCGGCCTACCGGTTCTTCGAAGGCTGGTTCTTCGAGCCCGGCACCATCGACATCGAGACGATCGCCCTCTCGCGTTTCATCGAGCGGCGCGACTACTACCGACACCTCGCGTCCTGGTGGCCCCGCCGGGGTGATGACAACGTCTTGCTGATGGCGTACGAGCACATGGTCCGGGACCCGAGCGGGACCGTACGCCGGGTCGCCGACTTCATCGGCGTCGACGCCGATACCGATCGGCTGGCGATTGCGTGCCAGCAGTCGTCCCTTGACTCGATGAGCGCACACAGGGACAAGTACGACGACCTGATGATGCGCACGCACAGCGAGGATGCCTGCGAACTCCCGCCTGGCGGCGACTCGAGCAAGGTCCGAGCGGGTCAGGTCGGCGCACACCGGCTCGAACTCTCCACGGATCTCATCGCCGGACTCGACGCCACGTGGCAGGACACGATCGGCACGGAATTCGGGATCGCGAGCTACGACGAACTTCTCGCCGAGCTCGAAACCCGCTGACGCGGTCGTACCCGGAACTCGCCGGTTCAGTCCTTGGTCTGATCACGGCCGCGAGCGAGGATCCCGGCTCGGCGGCGCTCGATCTCGGCGGGGTCGAAACCCGACCCTTCCCAGCTGCGCGACACCTCGTCTTCGATGACCCACGCTTCGGCGTCGGTGACGAGGCTGTTGCGGTCGTAGGTGGACAGCATCCGCCGTACCGCGAGCTGGTCGATGGTCCGACTGTCTGCGGCAAGCTGGCGACAGTACCCCAGCAACTCATCGTGCGGGACGACGTGGTTGACGAGTCCCCAGTCGTACGCGAGTGCCGCGTCGACGAAGTTGCCGGTCACACTCATCTCTCTCGCGCGGGCGACACCCACACGCTGGGGCAGCAGCACCGTGAGCCCCCACCCGGGCATCACGCCGACGCGCGCGTGCGTGTCCGCGAATCTGGCCCGCTCGGACGCGATGAGGAAGTCACATGCCAGCGCGAGTTCGAGTCCACCGGTGACCGCCACGCCGTTGACTGCGCCGATCAGCAACTTTGTGCGCGGCGGGAGGGCGCCGCGCCACGGGAGCCGACCGCCGTTCGTGCGGCCGCCCATGTCGACGGCCTCCGGCTTGCTCGCGCTCGTCTGTGCGCCGTCGCCGCCCGTACCGGGACCGGATCGCAGATCGTCGCCGCCGGTGGCACCGGACCCGATCTCCTTCAGGTCCACCCCGGCCGAGAACGCCGGGTCCGCGCCGGTGAGGATCATGACGTCGACGGTGTCATCGGCTTCGAGTTCGGTGATCAGCTCGGGAAGCCGATGCCGCACCGCGCGGTTGAGCGCGTTGCGCGCCTCCGGGCGGTTGATAGTGATGACGGCCACACCGTCGGCGATATCGCAGAGGACTTGGTCCATGGTGATCTCCTTGGCCCGGACGTGCCGGTCGGTTGCAAGCGCCGCACCCTCGGGCCGGGCGGCGTGACGAACGTCGGTACTCTGCCACGATGATCACGGATCGTTTCGACCTCACTGGACGCGTCGCCATCGTCACCGGCGCGGGCAAAGGCATTGGTGCCGGCTGCGCGCTCGGTCTCGCCGAAGCCGGTGCCGATATTGCCCTGGCGGCGCGCACGGCATCGGATCTCGATGCCGTTGCCGCACGAATCACGGCCCTCGGACGGCGGGCGATCGCCGTGCCGGCCGACGTCACCGACGCCGAGCAGTTGCAGACGCTCGTCGCCCGAACCGTCGACGAGCTCGGGCGAGTGGATGTGCTCGTGAACAACGCCGGCGGATGGGATCCACGCCCGGTGATGGCGACGAGCCCCCGCAACGTGGAAGCTGCGTTCAAGTTCAACGTGCTCGCCGCGTTCACGTTGACGCAACTCTGCGTGCCGCACATGCTCGAGACCGGCGGCGGCAGCGTGGTCAACATTTCTTCACGCGCGGCGAGCATGGTGCAACCGTGCTTCGTGGCCTACGCGACTGCGAAGGCGGCACTGTCGATGATGACCCGGGCGATGGCACCCGAACTCGCCCCCGCAGTGCGAGTGAACGCGATCGAAGTTGGGGGCGTCGAGACTGCCGCGCTCGAGCACGTGCTCACCGACGACTCGGTGCGGCGGCAGCTCGAGGGCGGAACGCCGATGCAACGAATCGGTCAGCCCGAGGACATCGCGGCGGCCGTGTTGTACCTGGCGTCGGATGCTGCCAGCTGGGTCACCGGCAAGATCTTCGAGGTCGACGGCGGGGTTGAATCCCCGGCATTCACCATCCCGTTCACGCCACTCGGAGGTTCCACCACCTGAGCGCCGCGGCGGCGTACGGTGCGTCCCGACCGTCGAGGGGGCTCAGGTATGTGGAGGGATCAACGCAAGCGCGCGAACGAACTCGCCGCCCTGCAGGCCGAGACCACGCGGCTGCAGGTGGACACACTCCGGACCGAACTCGGTGACCTTCACCACGCCATGGCACGCCGAGACATCGAACTGCTGAGCGCACTCACGCAGGTCGCGGCGGTCAACGAGCGGCTGCGGCTGCAACTCGCGACCGACCACACCCAGCAGACACGGCTCGTGCGCTCGATCGATCGACTCGCGATGTTCCTCGCGGCGCCGGTGATCGCGGCGATCGCTCCGGCG
>JANYJV010000006.1 GCA_025361725.1 Acidimicrobiia bacterium
GCCCTCGCAGTCGCGAGCCGCACGGTGGGTTTCCCCGTCGGCCATGCATCTGCTCAGCTCGCCTGGTACGGCGCACGCAGTCGCCCGGCCTGGCGAATCCTGCTCTACAGCGCCGACGAACCGCCGAGCCTGCGCGGACTCGTCGAGTGCGACGCCGTCGACGGTCGGGTGATGGGCGAGTACACCGAGCGCAACCCCGAGGACTGGTCCGAGTTCGGACTCGAGACGACGGAGTCCGGCGCTACGTAGGTGGTCCCCACCGACAGCCGGGAAAGAGGAGAGACCGTGGACGGGGGGAGTGCGAGCGGTCGGCGCGCGTTCGCGGCCCCGTTGGTCGGCGGCGTTGGTGCCTTCGTCGTGTTTCTCTTCGTGCTCCTCAACGGGCACGCGTCCCTCCTGCAGTCGAATCCGCTGAGCGGGTTCTACGACCTGCAGGCCCACAGCTTGTTGGGGGGCTCCTGGAATGTCCCGGCGGCGCCGGTCGGCGTCGAGGGCATTCGGTTGCACGGCCAGACCTTCATCTACTTCGGTCCATTCCCGGCGCTCCTCCGACTCCCGATCGCTATGTTCACGAGCCGATTCGATGGTCGGCTCACCCAGCTGTCGATGCTCGGCGCCTTCGTCACGGCCCTCGTGTTCACCACGACGCTCACCCTGCGCATCCGCAATCTGCGTCGGCCCGAGGGCCCGCCGACTCGTCCCGAGCGAATCGCCATTGGCGCGTTCGTCTTCCTTGTCGGCGCCGGGTCGGTGCTGCTCTTCCTCGCGTCACACGCGGTCGTGTACCACGAAGCCGAAATTTGGGGAGCGGCGCTGGCGATCGGGGCGCTCGACGGCCTCGTGGCATTCCTCGTGCGGCCATCCGCGGGGCGGCTCGTCGCAGTGTCGATGTTGAGCGCGGCCGCGATGTTGGCGCGGGTCTCTGTCGGACTCGGGCCGGTCATCGGTCTGGTTCTGATCGGCGGGTTCAGCTGCTTCCGTCGGTCCTCGGTTCATGTCGGAATTCCGGCCGTACTCACCAGTCGGAGATGGCGGGCCGCGGTCGCGTGCGCGGCGCTGTCGCCGTTGCTGATCGCCGCAGGGGTCAACCTGGCGAAGTTCGACAGTGTGGCGAACGTCCCGTTCGACCATCAGGTCTTCACCCGTATCAACCCGACTCGCCGCGCCGCATTGCTGGCGAACGGTGGAAGCGCGTTCGGATTGCAGTTCGTGCCGACGACCGCGTTGCAATACGCGCGACCCGATGCATTGCGGTTCAACAATCTATTTCCGTGGCTCGGCTTCCCGGGTCAACCGACGGTGGTGGGTGACGTCCATTTCGATCGGGGCCAGCCGAGTTCGAGTCTCACTGCAACGATGCCCGCGCTCGCGGTACTGGCCTTGATTGGCGCAGCGGCATCAGTGCGACGGCACCGCGAGGAAGAGAACCGCACGCGTGCACTCCGTCTCCCGCTGGCCGGCGCCTTCCTCGCAACTGTCGCGACGCTGGCGATTCTTCAAGTTGCGCAACGGTACGTCTCGGACTTCCTGCCGGTCCTGGTGCTGGCGGCGGCGGCAGGATTGGTAGAGGTCGGGGCATGGCTGCGCGCAACTCGGCGAGGTCATGTCGTCCGAAGCGGAGCGGTTGTGATCATCGTCGTCCTCGGCTTGGGTTCGGTGTGGGCAAACTTCGGCCTGGGTGAACTCGCGCAGCACGAACTCGGCGCCGACGTCACGGACCGCGCTCTCGCCGGCTTCGTCGCGTTGCAGTACCGCGTTCACCGTGTCGTTCTGGGCGGGCCACCACCCGATGTTCGTCGCGGCAGCGCGCCGCCGCGCCGCGCCCCTGCGGCGACGGTGTTCGTCGCCGGTCGGTGCGACGCGGTGTACTGGTCGAACGGCATCGCGTGGCGCGCCTTGACACGCACGCACGCCGCCGGACTCGCGAACATGCGCGTGACGTTCCCCGCCGGAGCTTCCCCGCAGTGGGAGCCGTTGCTCTCGTCAGGGCCTCCGAACCAGTACCAGGTCCTCGGCGTGCTGCGTCTGCCGGGTGACCGTGTCCGCTTCGGGCTTGCACTCGAAGGGAAGACCTATGGGTTCAGCGCCGGAAAGCCGGTGTCGCTCGGAGGGCGTCGGGTCCACGACGTGACCGCGGTGCTCGACCCTCGCATCGGCGAGGCTTCGATCTCGCTCGACCACCGCAGGGTTTTCTCGCTGACGTCGACGTTCGAGCTGGGCGACCGCGTCCCACCGCGCGTGCTCGCGAGCGGCGGCACTCCCGAGGTCGGGACAACCACTATCGGGTTCGCCGTACCCCGCTTCTCGGGCACTCTCAGCCTACGTCCGGCCCCCGGGCGTTCGATCTGTGACGTCGTCGCGCCCGGCCTTCGGGCGCGAGCACACTGAGTCAGCGTCGCTTCGCAGCGACGAGATGGTCGGGCAGCGCGTCGTAGTGCGAGTGGGTGGCAACGAACCGACCGCGTCCGCCGGTGATCGAGCGCAGGTCGATGGTGTAGCGGAGGATCTCCGATGTCGGGACCATGGCGACGATCTCCACTTCGCCACGGCCCACTGCACTTGTCCCGTGGACGCGCCCGCGTTTCGCGTTCAGGTCTCCCATGATGTCGCCCTGTGACGATTCCGGGACCGTCACGACGAGTTCGCTGACCGGTTCGAGCAGGATCGGGTTCGCCTCTTCGAGCGCCGCTTTCAGTCCGTGCGCAGCAGCCGATTTGAACGCCATCTCGGAGCTGTCGACCGCGTGGTGTTTGCCGTCGAGAACCGTGGCCCGGATGTCGACGACCGGGAACCCGAAGACGCCGCCGTGCTCGATGGTCTCGACCAAGCCCTTCTCGACGGCCGGGATGTAGTTGCGCGGAATCGCGCCGCCAACCACGCGATCGACGAACTCGAATCCGTCGCCCCGCTCGACGGGTTCCACGCGCATGGATACGACCGCGAACTGACCGTGGCCGCCCGTCTGCTTCTTCACCCGGCCCTCGGCCTCGGCGGTGCCGGTGATGGTCTCGCGGTACGCGACCTTGACCGGTTCGGTCTCCACCTCGACCCCGAATTTCCGGGCCAGCTTGTCGATGGTGATCGCGAGGTGGGTCTCGCCCATGCCGGCCAACAGGGTTTGATGGGTTTCTGCGTCGCGGTCGACGCGCAGCGCGAGGTCTTCGTCCACGACGCGATGCAGTGCCGTCGCGAGTTTGTCGTCGTCGGTCTTCGACCGCGCCTGGATCGCAACCGACAACAGGGGTGCGGGCGGGACGAGAGGGGGCACGGAAATGTCGGTGCCCCGAACGGCAATGACATCACCGGTACGGGTGTCGGCAAGTTTCGCGACTGCGCCGATGTCGCCGGCATGGAGTTCGGAAGCGGGTGACGGTTCGTTCCCGCGCATCGTGCTCAGCTGGTGGAACCGCTCGTCGTGCATGGTCCGACCGTTCACCAACGTCGCGTCGGTCTGCACCACGCCCTGGAGGACCTTGAAGAGGTTCACGCGTCCGACGTACGGATCGACGAGGGTTTTGAACACGAAGACCGCGGCGTTCTGATCGTCGCCGGCAACGTGAGGCTCGGGACCCTCTTCGACGATGAAGCGCGCGAGCCGGTCGACGCCGATGAGCTTGGTCGCGCTGCCGCAGAGCACCGGGAAGACGGTGGCCGCGTCGATGCCCGTCGCGAGCGCGTGACCGAGTTCCGAAACTTCGATCGACTCGTCGGCGAGGTAGCGCTCGGTCAGGTCGTCGTCGGCGACGACGATGCCCTCGATGAGCGCGTCGTGCACCGAGTGCTCCTCGGCGACCATGGAATCCGGCACCGGACCCTCGACGCCGAGCGGTGAACCGTCGGCGTAGGTCTCGGCGGTGTCGCTCAAGAGATCTACGACCCCCCGAAACTCAGCCTCGCTCCCGATGGGGAGCTCGAGTGGTGCGATCCCGGCGCCGAACCGGTCCTTCAGGTCGTCGAGCGTGCGCTCGAACGACGCGCGTTCGCGGTCGAGCTTGTTCACGAACACGATGCGAGGAATGCCGAGCTCGTCGGCGAGGCGCCACCCGATCTCGGTCTGGACCTCGACACCGTCGACGGCCGAGACCACGAACACGGCGAGGTCGGCCACGCGGAGTGCCGCCGCGACGTCGGTGATGAAATCGGCGTATCCGGGTGTATCGATCAGGTTGATCTTGTGGCCGGCGAACACGAAGGGAGCGAGCGCCAGCGAAATCGAAAGGTGACGGCGGGCGGACTCGGGATCGAAGTCACAGACCGTGGTCCCGTCCTCCACCCGCCCGACGCGTGGGATCGCACCGGCAGTGAACAGCAGCGCTTCGGCCAGGGTCGTCTTCCCGCAACCGCTGTGACCCAACAGGACCACGTTGCGGATCTTGGTCGTCGAAAACGTCTTCACGCTTCACCCCCGAGGCTCAATGGGTCGTCGGGACTGTACCGGTGAGCGGTCCTGACGTTTCTCGGGGGCACAGATTCGTTTGGTCACATCGGAGTCGGGGTAGGCACACGGCCACGCTGGGTGAAGTGTTGGTTCCGTCCGAACCCCGGTGGTACCGTGAACTGCCCGCCGCCGCCACCTCATGGAGTGCGAACGCACATGCTCGACGGACGCCTCCGCGCCACCGTGTCGCGTGGACTGACTCCGATTGGTCACAGTCTCGAACGCGCCGGAGTCGGGCCCGATCTGCTCACCCTGCTCGGACTGGTGACGTCGGTCGGTACTGCGCTGCTGATCGGGTCCGGCCATCTGATCTGGGCTGTCATCGGTCTCACGCTCAGCGGTCTCGTTGACCTGCTCGACGGCACCGTCGCGCGCACTTCTGGTCGGGCGTCACCCCGCGGTGCGTTCTTCGACTCGGTGATGGACCGCGCCTCGGATGCGGTCGTCTTCGGTGGCGTCGCCTGGTATCTGGGACGTACGAGTGGTCGTGCTCCGGTACTGGCGCTCGCAGCAGTCGCGCTGGCGATGATGATCTCCTACGAGCGCGCCAAGGCCGAAGGACTCGGCTATGACGCGCGCGGTGGCCTGATGGAACGGGCCGAGCGCATGGTGATGCTCGGGATCGGTTTGGCATTCGACGTCCTCGTGCCGGTGCTCTGGATCATGGTGGCGTTGATGTCGTTCACTGCCGTCCAACGCTTCCTCAAAGTGTGGGGCCAAGCATCGGACGATCTCCCGGCGCGCCCAGGCCCGCTCGGTGGTCGGCACCGTCGGACTCGCGAGCGCGATGGCGAGACGGGATTGCCGTTCAGCCGCTGGCGTTCGATGGATCGTCCGGCCAGTCGACGCGCGGTGCGGACGCCCCGACCGTCGCGCCGCAGTCGCCCGTAGCTTCTTCCCTCATGCCTTCCGCGTCCTATGTCGCGTACCGCTTCGGCTCCGCCGTGGCCAATGCGCTCCCACCGGTCATCGCGACACCGATCGCCGAGGCCGCCGGCCGTGCCGTCGCCATGACCCCTGCGCTCGCCGGCCGCCGGAAGATCGTGCGCCGCAACCTGCAGCGCGCCACCGACGGTTCGCTGGAAGGGTTGGCGCTCGAGCGGGCGGTGTCGGCCACGTTCGCGTCCTACGGCCGCTACTGGCTCGAGCTCTTCCGGCTCCCGAACGACGTACGCGGCTCCGTCGAGGGGCGCGTCACTTCCGTGGGTTTCCAACACATCACCGAAGGTCTGGCGCGCGGCAAGGGCGTCATCCTTGCGCTGCCACACCTCGGTGGATTCGACTTTGCCGCTGCGTGGCTCGCCGGCCGCGGAGTTGCACCGACGGTCGTGGTCGAGGCGGTCGAGCCTCCTGAACTGTTCGAGTGGTTTGCCGCAGTGCGCCGGGACATCGGGATGGAAGTCATCCCGCTCGGGCCGCGGGCGGCGAGTGGCGTCCTGCGCGCGTTGCGCGAGAACCGGGTCGTGTGTCTCCTTGCCGATCGCGATCTGGCCGGCGACGGCGTGAGCGTCCGCTTCTTCGACGAGGAGACCACGCTCCCCGCAGGGCCGGCCACGCTTGCGTTGCGCACCGGTGCCACCCTGATCCCCGCGGCGGTGTACTTCCGGCCCCACGGCCACCATTTCGTGAAGATCGAACGGCCGCTGACCGTCGAGCGACGCGGTCGGCTGCGAGAGGACGTCACTCGGGTGACCCAGGATCTCGCGCGCCACTTCGAGGAGTTGGTGCGGTTGGCGCCGGACCAATGGCATGTGATGCAGCCGAACTGGCCGAGCGACCGACCCGTCGACGGAGATCGGACCGCGGCACCCGGCGACGTGGCCGCGGACGGTCCCGAGTCAGCGCACGATCCGAGCGCACAGACCGCACCCGGCTGATGCGCGTCTCGCTGCTCTGTCCCTATTCGTTGTCGGTCCCCGGGGGAGTGCAGGGTCAGGTTCTGGGGTTGGCGCGCGCGCTGCGAGAAATCGGCGTCGAGGCTCGCGTCATCGGGCCGACCGACGGTCCGCCCCCCGAACCGGGGATCACCACCGTCGGACCGAGCGTCGGTTTCGCGACGAACGGTTCGGTGTCGCCGATGGCCGAGGAGCAGTCCATCGCGTCGGAGCGCACGCTCGAGGCGTTGCGGTCGTTCGAACCCGATGTGTTGCATCTTCACGAGCCGCTCGTGCCCGGGCCCACGAGCGCGGCCTTGCTCGGAAGTGAGATCCCGAAGGTCGGGACGTTTCACGCGGCCGGTGAGGCCGGTGCGCCCGCCTACAAGGCGCTTCGCAAGCTCGCGGTGAGTGCGGCCCGCCGCCTTGCGGTTCGGGTGGCTGTGAGTCCGGACGCGCGGGCGATGGCCGAAGCCGCGCTCGGCGGCTCGTACCTCATCCTGCCGAACGGTGTGGATGTCGATGCGTTCGCCAAGGTGGAACCGTGGGCCACGACGAAACCGAGCGTGCTCTTCGTGGGCCGACACGAGCCGCGGAAGGGCCTGGGCGTCCTCCTCGACGCGTGGACCGGGTTGGACCGTGACGCCACCCTCTGGATTGCGTCCGACGGACCGGAGACCGAGTCGTTGCGCGCCCGAAACACCCCCCACGTCGAGTGGCTGGGCCGGATCTCGGAACCGGAGAAGCTGGCCCGGATGAAAGGTGCCACCGCGTTCTGTGCGCCCGCCCTCGGACAGGAATCGTTCGGCATCGTGCTGCTCGAGGCGATGGCGGCCGGCACCGCGGTGGTGGCGTCGGACATTCCGGGCTACCGCAACGTTGCCCACCACGACGTCGACGCGGTGATGGTGGCGCCGGAGGATCCCCAAGCGCTCCGCCATGCGCTTCGAAGGGTGCTGGACGCCGACGACCTGCGCGTTCGACTCGAACAGGCCGCCTCGACCCACGTCCTGGACTTCTCGCTCGCCCGCCTGGCCGAGCGCTACCTCGGGGTCTATGAACAGGCGATTGCTGCGGCTCCGGTCGAGCGATGAACCGATTCGAGGGCCGTCGAGACCTACGATGATCTCTATCAACACCCTCTGAGGAGTACTCATCATGGTTATCGGCATCATTGCGGTGGTCGTCGTCCTGCTGGTCCTGTTCGTGATCGTCACGTACAACGGCCTGGTTCGGACCCGCAACCGCATCGACAACGCGTTTTCCCAGATTGCTGTGCAGCTCAAGCGCCGGCACGACCTCATCCCGAACCTGATCGAGACGGTCAAGGGCTACGCCGCCCACGAGAAGGGTGTGTTCGAGGCCGTGACCGCGGCCCGCGCCAATGCGATCAATGCCACCAACGGCACCCCGCAGGATCAGGCGCAAGCCGAGAATGCATTGAGCGGCACATTGAAGAGCTTGTTCGCGGTCGCCGAGGCGTACCCGGACCTCAAGGCGAACCAGAACTTCCTCTCGCTTCAAGAAGAACTGACGTCCACGGAAGACAAGATCGCTTACTCGCGGCAGTTCTACAACGACTCGGTGCTGGGCTACAACAACAAGATCCAGGCGTTCCCCGCGAACGTCCTCGCGGGAACGTTCAACTTCACGCCGCGCGAGTACTTCGAGGGCGACCCCACCGAGCAGGGCCCGGTCAGCGTCCAGTTCTAGACCTCCGGGTCGGAGAGCAGCACCACCGTGGGAATGTACGAACAGATCGCGCGCAACAAGCGACGCACCTTTGTGATGCTCGCGGCCTTCGTGCTGCTCATCGCGGCGGTGGCCATTGCGCTCGGTGTCATTTTTCGAGCCGGGGTTGCGATCGTGCCGATCGCCATCGTCATTGCGATCGCGATGGCGTGGACCTCGTACTTCGCGTCGGACAAGATCGCGCTTGCCGCGAGCCGGGCGAAGCCCGCTGACGGACCCGAGTACGCCCGGTATCACAACTTGGTGGAAGGCCTGTGCATCGCGGCGGGTCTGCCGAAGCCTCGCCTCTACATCGTGGACGACCCCGCGCCGAACGCGTTCGCCACCGGTCGGAATCCCGAGCACGCCGCCCTCGCGGTGACCACAGGTCTGTTGGAAATCATGAACCGCGTCGAACTCGAAGGCGTGATCGCGCACGAACTCAGCCACGTGCGCAACTACGACATCCTCGTGTCCACCATTGCGGTCACCGCGGTCGGAGCGGTCGCGCTGATGGCCGATCTGGGGATGCGGTTCATGTGGTTCGGTGGCCGTTCCGATCGGCGGGACAACAACGACAGCGGGGGACTCGGCATGATCCTCGTGATCTTGTCGTTCGCATTGCTGATCCTGGCTCCGTTCGCCGCACAACTGATGCAGTTTGCGATGAGCCGCCGCCGTGAACTGCTCGCGGACGCGTCCGGGGTGGAGCTGACTCGCTATCCGCCCGGTTTGATCTCGGCGCTGAAGAAGCTCCAAGGTGATCAGGCCGTGGTCCATCACGCAACGCGCGCCACCGCGCAGCTCTGGATTGAGAGCCCGTTGGAGCGCAACGAGAAGATCGAGGCCGACGGCACCAAGTCCAAGGGCAGCTGGCTCAACCGTAAGTTCGATACTCACCCGCCGTTGGCGGACCGAATCGCCGCGCTGGAGGCAATGTGAAGGGACCATCATCCTGGCGTCGCGTCCGCTCCGCTGCGAGCGTCCTGCGCACCCGAAATCGCTCTTCCGTCGCTCCCGGGCTGCTCCGGACACCGCCACTTCTGAGTCTGGTGATACTGGCCGCGTTGGTCGTGAGCGGCTGCGGCAGTAGCGCGGCGAAACAGACCAAGGGGGCGAAGAAGGCGGCCGCCACCAGCACGACCACCGCGAAGGCTCCGCCGGCCGCGCCGCTCACGGGCCTGCCCGATCCCACGGGGGTCGCTCAGGGTCGCTCGGTCGTTTCGATCAAGATCGACAACGACAGCTCGCTCGCACGCCCCCAGACCGGGATCGAACAGGCCGACATCGTGTGGGACGAGGTCGTCGAGGGTGAAGCAACCCGTTTCCTCGCGATGTTCCAGAGCCAGACTCCCGACGTCGTCGGCCCGGTGCGGTCCGTGCGGTTGACCGACCCGCTGATCGTCTGGCCCGTCGGCGGTGTGTTCGCCTTCTCCGGCGGAGCGAAGTACGCGGTCGATGGAATCAGTCAGGCCCCGGTCAAGCGGATCGACGAGAGTGCCGCGGGAAACGCCATGTTCCGCGACTCCAGCCGGAACCCCCCGCACAACCTGTACGCGCGGCCGGCCGACCTGTTCGGGATGGGTGGAGAGCCGGCGCCACCACCGGCGCTATTCGGGTACTCGCCGACGCCGATCACCGCCGGCGTAGCGGTGACATCGGTGCACATCTCGTTCTCCTATCGAGAGTTCGCGCCGACCTACACCTGGGATGGCGCTTCGGGTACGTGGTTGCGGTCCACCTTGGCTGGGCCGTTCATGACGAAGTCGGGCAAGCAGATTGCGCCGGTCAACGTGATCGTGTTGCCGGCGGCCTACGCTGGAGGCGTCGGCAAGATCGGGGCCGAGGCACAACTCGTCGGCCAGGGCGCGGTGAAGGTCTTCACCAACGGCCACGAAATCGACGGCACGTGGTCCCGGGCGGACAAGGCCCAACGGATCGAGTTCAAAGACGCGGCCGGGAAACCGATCCTGCTGACGCGGGGATCCACGTGGGTCGAACTCCCGGATATCAGCTATCCCATCGAGGCGGTGCCGGCAGCACCTGCACCTGCACCCGCGGCGAAGCCCTGATCAATCGGATCGGGCCGTCCGGGGACTGCCCGGTAACATTCTCGCCATGACTGGTTCTTCTCCCGAGGTCGGTACGGCGCGCGTCAAACGAGGCTTGGCCGAGATGTTGCGCGGCGGTGTGATCATGGACGTGGTCGACGCCGAGCAGGCCAAGATCGCCGAGGACGCGGGAGCGACCGCGGTCATGGCACTCGAGCGCGTGCCGTCGGACATTCGTCGAGACGGTGGCGTGGCTCGCATGTCGGACCCGGTGATGATCGAAGGCATCCAGGCCGCGGTGACGATCCCGGTGATGGCCAAGTGCCGGATCGGCCACTTCGCCGAGGCCCAGGTTCTCCAGTCGTTGGGCGTGGACTACATCGACGAGTCCGAGGTCCTGACCCCGGCGGACGAGGCGTACCACGTGGACAAGTGGTCCTTCACCGTGCCCTTCGTCTGTGGCGCGACCAACCTCGGTGAGGCGCTGCGTCGCATCAGTGAAGGCGCGTGCATGATCCGTTCAAAGGGCGAGGCGGGCACCGGCAACATCGTCGAGGCGGTCCGCCACTTGCGTTCCATTCTCGGTGACATCCGCGCGTTGACCGTTGCGTCGCCGGAAGAACTGTTCGGATGGGCGAAGGAACTCCGTGCCCCCGTCGAGTTGGTGCAAGAAGTTGCCGCCCGTGGCGAGCTTCCGGTCCCGATGTTCTGTGCGGGTGGCATTGCCACTCCCGCCGACGCGTCACTCGTCATGCAGCTGGGTGCGCAAGCGGTGTTCGTGGGATCGGGAATCTTCAAGAGCGAGCAGCCTGAGGTGATGGCCAAGGCCGTCGTCGAGGCGACCACTCACTACGGGGACGCTTCCATCGTGGCCAAGGTGTCACGCGGGCTCGGCGCGGCCATGCCCGGAGCCGAGATCGGCAAGCTCGACGTCACCTTCGCGGCTCGCGGCTGGTGAAGGTCGGAGTTCTCGCCCTCCAAGGCGCATTCCGCGAGCACCGAGAAGCGCTCGAGTCGCTCGGGGTCGCGGTGGCCGAGGTCCGCACGCCGGACGCGCTCGCGAGGGTTGACGCCCTTGTGATGCCGGGTGGTGAATCGACAACCATGCACCACTTGTTGGCGTCGTCCGGACTCGTCGACCCGCTGCAGGAAGCGATCGGCGACGGGTTGGCCGTCTTCGGGACGTGTGCCGGACTGATCCTCTTGGCTCGAGCCGTGCTCGACGGTCGAGCGGATCAGACCCCGCTGGGCGCAATCGATCTGACCGCGCGGCGCAACGCCTACGGACGCCAGCGTGATTCCTTCGAAGCGGACCTGCGGATCACCGGACTCGAAGGCCCTGATTTTCGGGGTGTGTTCATCCGCGCGCCGGCCATCGAACGAGTAGGTGACGCGGTGGTCGTGCTCGCAGAGCACAATGGGCGTCCGGTGCTCGCCAAAGAGGGCCGGGTGTGGGTCAGCACGTTCCATCCCGAACTCGCGGGCGACGTGCGTGTGCACGAGCGATTTCTCCAGGAGGTTGCCTGAGAGCGCAGTGGGCGGCAGGATGAGTTTGAGCCGCAACGACAACGAAGCGGGGCCGTCCGGCCCGCTCCGAAGGAGCAAGAGGACACATATATGTCTGGTCATTCCAAGTGGCATTCGATCAAGCACGCGAAGGGTGCCGCCGACGCCGCCCGCGGCAAGGTCTTCGCGCGGCTCGCCCGCCAGATCGAGGTCGCGGCCCGGTCCGGTGGCGGTGAGCTGGAAGGCAATCCCACGTTGCGCACGATGGTGCAGAAGGCGCGCGACTCGTCGATGCCCAAAGACAACATCGAACGCGCCATCAAGCGCGGGATCGGTGAGCTCGAGGGTGTCACCTACGAAGAGGTCAACTACGAGGGCTACGCGCCCAACGGTGTGGCCGTGCTCGTGGAGACCTTGACCGACAACCGGAACCGCACCGGATCGGAAGTGAAGAACATCTTCAGCCGCAACGGTGGCTCGCTCTCCGAACCGGGTGCGGTCTCCTGGCAGTTCGACCGGAAGGGCGTCATCCTCATCGCCAAGGCGGCCACCACCGAGGACGACCTGATGACGGTGGTGCTGGACGCCGGCGCCGAGGATGTCGAAGATCACGGCGACACGTGGCAGGTCGTGACCGCAGCGACGGACCTCCATACCGTCCGCACTGCGGTTGAGGCGGCCGGCATCACCTTCGAGAGTTCGGACCTCACGCGTCTGCCCCAGCAGTCCGTCCCGCTCGAGGATGCTGCGAGCGCCAAGCAAGTCCTGCGCGTGATCGACGCACTTGAAGAACATGACGACGTGCAGAATGTGTACGCGAACTTCGATATCCCGGAAGCCGTCCTCGAAGCGGCAATGGCGTGATCGTCAACTCGATGAGGATCAGCCGATGAGTGCAAACGTGGGCGACGCGGCGCCGGAGTTCACTCTCCCGGGTGTCGCCGGTGACGTGCGGCGGGACTATTCGCTGTCCGAGTATCGGGGTAAGAAGGTGGTGATCGCGTTCTACCCGGGTGACTTCACCCCTGGCTGAACGATTCAACTCCGCTCGTACCGCGATGACATCGCGGAGTTCGAGCAAGCGGGCGCGGTCGTGCTCGGTATTTCACCGCAAGACGTCGACAGCCATGAGAAGTGGATCGCCAAAGAGGGGTTCCCGTTTGCGTTGCTCGCGGATGTCGACCTCGAAGTCGCGGCGGCCTTCGGCGTGAAGGGCAACAAAGCGATCCCGGTGAAGCGGTCGGTGTTCATCGTCGACGAGAACGGCATCATTCGGTACCGCTACGAAGGCACCGTGAAGGCCATCTTCAAGAAGCCCAAAGCGTTAGCCAAGGTGCTCGCAAGTCTTTAATTTCTGCCCTGCCTTTCTGCTCGTCCGCTCCGTGGTTGAAAAGCGCGTGCTTGGTCGGGATGCTCCCGAGCTGCTCGACTCCGCAAGCTCCGTCTCGGGAGCGGGTCACGCGCGATCGGGAGTTCCGGCGCCGGACGCGCTTCTGGAATTCACAGACGGACGTGACCTTCACCGAGCGAAGCGAGCAGCGAGGCAGTGAGCCCAAGAAGATCGCGTGCACCGAGACGGCGAGCGTACGAGCCGAAGTGACGTGCCAAGATGCGGCGATGCAGATCGCGATGTTGGTGAACGGCGTCGGGCAGAGCCACGACGTCGAGGCGCGGACCCTGTTGGTGCAGTATCTGCGTGAATCGTGCACGCTGACGGGGACGAAGGTTGGTTGCGACACCTCGAGTTGTGGTGCGTGCACCGTGCTCGTGGACGGCGAATCGGTGAAGTCCTGCACGATGTTCGCGGCCCAGGCCGACGGTGCCGACGTCACGACCGTCGAGGGCTTGGCCGACGGACCCAACTGGCACGCCATCCAGACCGCGTTCCACGAGCAGCACGGCCTCAAGTGCGGCTACTGCACGGCCGGGATGATGATGGCCGCGGTGGGCTTCCTCGCCGAGAACCCGAACCCGACGGATCGAGATGTCCGGCTCGGGTTGGAGGGCAACCTCTGTCGCTGCACCGGATATCAGAACATCGTGGCGTCGGTCCTCGCCGCCGCTGACTCGATGAAGCTGGGCTCGATGAAGCTGGGCTCGATGGAGGCGGATTCGATGGAGACCGGGCAGTGATCCCCGCATCCTTCGAATACGTGCGGGCGGACTCCGTCGACGGGCTGCTTGGCGCGCTCACCGAACATGGTGACGAAGCGAAGATCCTCGCCGGTGGCATGTCGCTGATCCCGCTGATGAAGTTCCGCCTCGCGGTGCCGAGCGTGTTGGTGGACGCGGGGAGGCTCGACGATCTCCGATACATCCGTGACGGCGGTGATCACGTGGCGATTGGCGCGCTCACTCGCCATCGCGACCTCGAGACGAACGATCTCCTCGGCGCGGAGTGTGGAGTGGTGCGTGCGGTTGCGGCCGAAGTCGGCGACAACCAGGTTCGTCATCGCGGCACGATCGGCGGTTCAGTGGCGCACGGCGACTCGGCAAGCGACCTCCCGGCCGTCCTCCTCGCGCTCGACGCGGACTTCGTCATCCGGGGTGCGAGCGGCGAACGAGTGGTCGCGGCCGCCGACTTTTTCACCGGCTACTTCGAAACCGTGATCGCCCCCGACGAACTCCTCACCGAGGTCCGGGTTCCGAAGTCAGGTCCGGCGGGGTTCTCGTACCAAAAGTTCAACCGACGCGCCCAGGATTGGGCCATCGTCGGATCGGTGGCGGTCCGCGTTGGCGACTCGACCCGAGTCGGCCTGGTGAACATGGGACCGACGCCCTTGCGGGCGCGCGGCGTCGAGATGGCACTGGCCGAGGGCGCGTCCGCCACGGACGCGGCGGGGGCGGCGGCCGAGGGCACCGAAGCGTCGGCGGACATCAATGCCACCGCTGAGTACCGGGGGCACCTGGCGAGAGTCCTCACCCGACGCGCGCTCGAGGCGATGGTCTGAGCTCCACGTCACTGCCACCGCGCGCCGGCCATGAGGTCGCGGTCGGGATCCTCGCCGCGGGGCGTGGTACCCGTTTCGGCGGCGGCAAGGTGCTGGCGGAGCTCGGTGGTGTCCCGATCGTGCGCCGGGCGGTGGATGCGGCGATCGCGTCCGGGCTCCGGCCCGTGGTCACGGTGGTGGGTCCGGGCGTTGGCGCCATCGAACGGGTGTTGCCTGCGGGAGTGGATGTCGTCACGGCGCCCGCTGCGCGCTTGGGCATCGCCCACAGCCTCCGAGCCCTGGTTCGAGCGTTGGAGGGGTGGCGGCAGGTTGGCGCGGTGTGTGTTGGGCTCGCCGACCAACCGCAGGTGGGACCCGATGCGTACCGGCGGCTGGTCTCGGCCCACAGAGATGGCGCCGAGTTCGCGGTTGCCACCTACCGCGGTAAACGTCACAACCCGGTACTCATCGGTCGCAGCCTCTGGCCCGAAGCGTTGAAACTTCGCGGTGATACCGGGGCGCGCGGGTTGATGGACCGGTTCCCCGTCGTCGAGGTGGACTGCGGAGGAACCGGGCGACCCGACGATGTCGATACCCTGGCCGACTTGGCGCGTCTGCAACGCGAACTGGACCAACACGAGATGGAGCAGTAGTGGAGAAGATCGAAGATACATTCCGAGTCGATCTTCCGGTGGAGGACACCTGGCGGGTGCTGCTCGATATCGAGCGCATCGCACCGTGCCTTCCGGGCGCGCAGCTGCAAGAGATCGCCGGCGAGGAGTATCGCGGCGTCGTGAAAGTGAAGGTGGGTCCGATCACGGCCCAGTACAAGGGTGCGGCGCACTTCGAGTCCCGTGACGACGCCTCCCACACCGCAGTGATCGTCGGTTCCGGTCGGGACACGCGCGGGCAGGGCAACGCCAGTGCGACGATCACCATGACGCTGCGGCCCGACGGGTCGGGAACTGAGGTCACGGTCTCGACCGACCTCTCAGTGACCGGCAAGGTCGCGCAGTTCGGACGCGGGGTGATGGCCGATGTGTCGGCGAAGCTCCTGGCCCAGTTCGTGACCAACCTCGAACGTGACGTGCTCGCCGGTCCGCTGGTGGATCTCGTGGCGGCGGACGCGGCTGACGTCGCCGAAGCGGCCGTTGCCTCGGGCGGCACATCAACCCGAGCGACCGAATCGGCACCGGTGGCGACGGCGGCGGAGCAGACTGCCGCGGCGAACGATCCCGCACTGGCCGGGGCGCCGGCCACCAACGGGAAAGGTCACGGTGAGGCGTCCACGGTCCGTACCATCAACCAGCCCGAGGCCGCGCCGGTCGATCTGTTGGAGATGGGCGGCGGATCGGTGCTGAAGCGCGTCGCTCCGATTGCCGGGCTCGGATTCGGCCTGAGCCTGCTGATCTGGTTGATCCGACGGCGCTGGTCCGCGCGGTGAGCGGCGCGTCCGCCTAAGGTACGAACTCGTGTTCGATTCTCGTGGCCCGGTCTTGGGCATCGACCCCGGTGTCTCCTGCTGCGGGTACGGCGCGGTCCTGCGCGAGGGCGGGAACATCCGGGCGGTGAGCTACGGCGTGATCCGAACATCGCCGTCCGATCCGTTGCCCCAGCGCCTCGCCCAGCTCGCGACCGAAATCGAGAACCTCGTGCGGGAGTTGGCACCCCGGGCGATGGCCGTCGAGCGGGTGCTCTTCCAGAACAACGCGCGTACCGCGATCTCGGTGGGCCAGGCCAACGGTCTCGCACTCGTCGCGGCGGCACGTGCCGGGGTTCCGGTGGAGCAGTACAGCCCGAACGAAGTCAAGCTCGCGGTCGCAGGTCACGGAGGTGCCGACAAGCAGCAGGTGCAGCTCATGGTCACGCGGTTGCTGCACCTGGCTGATATTCCGAGACCGCCGGACGCGGCCGACGCGCTCGCGTTGGCCCTCTGTCACGAATGGGCGGGACCACTCCGGGATCGCACCGCGTCAGATCCCGTCGCGGTCGGCGCCGCGGGTTCGACAGGTCTCGACCGTGCCGTCGCCGCGGCGCTCGCGCGGGATGCTCGATGATCGGCTCGGTGCGAGGCACGGTCCTCGAGCGGAGCCCTTCGGGCGAAGTACTGGTTGAGGTCGGGGGAGTGGGGTATCGCTGCCTCGTGCCGATCAGCGCCGTGCCCCAACTCAATCCGGGTGGCGCCGCGTTCTTGATGACGCATCTCCACGTGCGCGAAGACGCGATGACGCTGTTCGGGTTCCCCACCCGGGAAGAACGGGATACCTTCGAGATTCTGATCCTGGCGAACGGCGTGGGCCCGAAGCTCGCCCTGGCGATTTTGTCGGTGCATCCGCCGTCCGCGCTGCGGCGCGCGGTCGCAGAAGACGACGTCGACGCGCTCTGTCTCGTCTCGGGAGTGGGCAAGCGCACCGCGCAGAAGTTGATGATCGAGTTGAAGGCCCGGCTCGACCTGCCCGACCTCGATCTGCGCGACGATCCCTCGACGGGCGCGCCGCCCGCCCGGGCCGAGGTCCGAGCCGCGCTCACCGAACTCGGATACGCGCCGGATGAAGTGCGGTCGGTCCTCGCCGACCTGCCCGCCGACGGCGCCGTCGAAGATCTGCTGCGGACCGCCCTCAAGCAACTGGCGACCAAGGCGTGAGCACATGAGGGAGGAATTGCTGCACCCGAGCGCGGATCCGGTCGAGGTGGCCGAGGAGACGTCGCTGCGACCGCGCCGACTCGAAGAGTTTGTCGGCCAACCGCGGCTCACCGAGCATCTCGAGATCGTCCTCCAGGCCGCGCGTCAGCGCGGGCAGGCCGTGGACCACCTGTTGTTCGCCGGCCCGCCCGGCACCGGGAAAACGTCTCTGGCCGCCATCGTCGCGGCCGAGATGGATGCGCATCTCCGAGTGACGAGCGGTCCGGCGCTCGAACGCGCCGGGGACCTGGCCGCAATCTTGACCAACCTCGAAGACGGCGACGTGTTGTTCGTCGATGAGATTCACCGGCTCCCGCGTGCGGTCGAAGAAGTGCTCTATCCCGCGATGGAGGACTTCCAGCTCGACATCGTGATCGGCCGCGGTCCGTCGGCGCGTTCGATTCGACTCGATTTGCCGCGCTTCACGCTCGTCGGTGCAACGACCCGGGCCGGACTGATCACCGGTCCGTTGCGGGACCGGTTCGGATTCGTCGCGCGGCTCGAGTACTACGAACCCGAGGACCTCCACACGATTGTCACGCGCGCGGCCCGCATCCTCGGCGTGCAGATCGACAGCGACGGTGCCGGTGAGTTGGCTCGTCGCGCCCGAGGTACGCCTCGTATCGCGAATCGGTTGCTGAAGCGAGTCCGTGACTACGCAGAGGTCCGCGCCGACGGGAACGTCACCGGTGACATCGCACGGGCCGCGCTCGAAGTGTTCGAGGTGGACGAGCGGGGCCTCGACCGCACCGACCGCGCGGTCTTGCACGCGCTGTGCGTGGTGTTTGCCGGGAACCCCGTGGGCTTGGGCACCCTGGCGGTGGCGGTCAACGAAGAACCGGACACGGTCGAGGATGTCTACGAGCCCTTCCTCATGAAGCAAGGACTACTTCAACGGACGCCGCGTGGCCGGGTCGCGACCGCCGGCGCGTTTGCCCATTTGGGACTCAGCCCGCCCGCCGGGTTGGCGAATTTGTTCGACCCGTCCTGAGCTCGACCGGCGCAGGCACCCGGGTGGATTCGTGCCGCTGGACCGAGCTTCCTGCACGGTGAACGGCGCATGAACCCGTTTCTGAGCTCCGCGCCCGCTAGTTTGCCCACCCGGCATGGAAGTCTTTCTCGTCTACCTCGCGCTGCTCGCGATCATCTTTTTCTTCCTGATCGTGCGTCCACAGCGGC
>JANYJV010000149.1 GCA_025361725.1 Acidimicrobiia bacterium
GGCAACGTCCCGCCACTCGGCATCCCCCCCAAGGGCAAGGGCTGGGCCGGCAAGCGCAAACTGGAGCGATGAACCAGTCTATACCATCGACGAACCACCGAGTCTGTGACTCGGTGGTTCGTCTGTGTTTCTTTCTGCCGCTTCCTTATAGGTCACTTTGCCAGCGTCTCCGCCTCGCTGACCATCTCGTCGAGCAGCCGCAGGCCCAACTCCCAGAAGCCCGGATCGGTGATGTCCATGCCCAGCGCGCCGACGAGCGACGGCGGCGCTTCGGACCCGCCCGCCGCGAGCATGTTGATGTACTTGGGCACGAACGCGGCCCCCTCCTGCTCGTACTTCTTGACCAGCGCCAGCACGAGAAGTTCGCCGAAGGCGTAGGCGTAGCAGTAGAACGGCACATGGATGAAGTGGCCGATGTAGGCCCACCACCAGCCGTAGCCCTCGGTCAGCTGGACGACATCGCCGTGCAGCGGGCGGTTGGCGTCGAGCCACAGCGCGTTGATGCGCTCGGTCGATAGCTCGCCCTCCGCCTTGCGGGCGGCGTGCAGAGACTGCTCGAAGCGCGTCAGCGTGACTTGCCGGAACACCGTGGCGAACGAGTCCTCGATCTTGCCGCACAGCATCATGAGGCGCTGTTTCGGCTCGGGGTAGAGCTGAAGGAGTCGGCGGAAGGTGAGCATCTCGCCGAAGACGCTCGCCGTCTCCGCTGTCGTCAGCGGCGTGTCGCACTGGAGGTAGCCCACGCCGCGCGAGAGGTACTGATGCACGCCGTGGCCGAGTTCGTGCGCCAGCGTCATCACGTCGCGCAGGCGGTCGGTGTAGCTCATCAGAATGTAGGGGTGGGCGCTGGGGACTCCGCTCGACGAGAACGCCCCGCCGCGCTTGCCGGGGCGCAACTCCGCGTCGATCCACGACTTCTCGAAGAACAGCCGGACGATCTCGCCCGCCACGGGGCTGAAGCCGCGATAGCTCTCTTCGACGATGCGCCGGGCCGACGGCCAATCGACCGAGAACTTCTCCCCCGGCAGTGGCGCGTAACGGTCGTAGTCGGTGAGCTGCTCCAGGCCGAGGAGCTTCGCCTTGAGCCGGTAGTAGCGCTGCGGCACGTCGTAGCGTGAGGTGGCCGCATCGACGAGTGCCTGCACGGCAGCGTCGGTCGTCTCGTTCGCGAGGTTGCGCGACGTAATCCACGTCGGGTAGCCGCGCAGCCTGTCGTCTATCCACTTGTCGACGAGGATCGTGTTGAAGATCGAGGTGCGGGGGCGCAGGCCTGGTTCGAGCGCGACGGTTACGGCCTCAGCGGCTCCGCGCCGCTCGTCACGATCGGACGAGTAGAGCTTCGCCATCGCCGTCTCGAGCGAGACGGGCTCGGTGTCGCCGCCGAGGTCGATGCGGAGGGCGCCGAGCACCTCCTCATAGAGTCGCGACCAGGCCGAGACGCCGGAGACGGCCTTCTCGGTGATGATCTTCTCCTCGGGCTCCGTCAGCAGGTGGGGCCGGTACCGGCGCGCGGAGCGGAGTGAATAGGCGCAGAACTCGAGCTGCGGATCCGCGAGCAGCGCCTCGGCGGCGGCGTCCGACACCGCCGCCCACTCGAGTTCGAAGAAGATCACCCGTGTGGCGATCGCCGTCGACTCTTCCTCGACGCGCTGCATCAGGGCACCACGTTCGGCGTCGGCAGTGTCCACGGTGAACGCCAAGCCGGCATACGAACCGGCGCGACCGAGATGCTCCTGGAGCTGGGCGATCTGCTGCATCAACGCAGCGAGTCCGGCCGCATCGAGTGAGGCGATGGTTCCGCGCGCCTGCTCGACGATGCCCGCCACCTCGGACGCGGCGGCGAGGTGCGCGTCGACATCCGAGTCCCCGAGTAACGGCTCAAGGTCCCAGGCGACGCCCGATGCGGCGAGGTCGGACGCGTCAGGATCAGTGTCAATAGCGGTCATGCAGTCCAGGCTACGCGGTCGTCAAGGCCGGCCGATCGTTCGCCGACGATGATGACGATATGAAACGCACCGCGGTCGCCGGCCTGCTCGTGATCGCCCTCGGTGCGTGTTCGAGCGCATCCACGCCGTCCACCACTCGCGTTCACGGGACGTCGGGATCCGCCTCCGGTGGCGACCCCTACTTTCCCGAGTCCGGGAACAGCGGGTACGACGTTGGCCACTACGACATCTCCCTCTCCTACACCCCGAGCCACCCGGAGATTCGCGCCACCGCGATCATCACGAGTCGAGCGACCACCGACCTCGCCGCCTTCAACCTCGATTTCGTGGGCCTCACCATCGACCGGCTGACCGTCGACGGCGCCCCCGCCGCATTCACCCGCGCCGAACCCGAGCTCACCGTCATCCCCAAGCGCGCGATCGCATCCGGACGTCCGTTCGTGACAAAGGTCGAATATCACGGCGTACCGCAGCCGGTGAAAGATCCGAGCGAGTCTGCGCCGGCCGGCGCGTCGGAACTCGGTTGGACCCGGAACTCCGACGGTCGAGTGTTCGTGGTGAGCGAACCCATCGGTTCTCGGACGTGGTACCCGAGCAACGATTTCCCCGGCGACAAGGCGCGCTACGACATCAAGGTCGACGTCCCTGACACGGTGGCGGTCGCATCAAACGGAGTGCTGACTCGCGGCCCGGCGACGCAGGGTCGGTCGACGTGGCACTGGAACATGGCGGAGCCGATGGCCACCTACCTCGCGACGGTCGTCATCGCACCGATGCGCGAACAGCAGACCCAGAGTCCAGCCGGCGTGAAGATCCTCAACTTCTTCCCCGACGACATCTACGACGAGAGCGTCAAGGACTTCGCCAAGACCGGTGCGATGATCGATTACTTCTCCGGTCTCTTCGGCCCGTATCCGTTTTCGGCGTATGGCGAGGTGGTCATCTCCGATCAGCTCGGCTACGCGCTCGAGAACCAGACGATGTCGATCTTCGCCAGCGACATGCTGGGCCGCGACATCGAAGCCGAGGCGACCGTCGCCCACGAACTCGCGCACCAGTGGTTCGGCGACTCGGTGGGCATTCGGCGGTGGTCCGACATCTGGCTCAACGAAGGATTCGCGAGCTACTGCGAATACCTCTGGCGGGCGCATGTGGACTCTTCGTACGACATCGACCGGGCCATGGCTCAGCTTCGTGCCGGATCGGAATCCCATCTGAGTCGCCCGCACGACCCGGGCAAGGAGGGCCTGTTCTCCTCGGCCACGTACCTGCGCGGCGCATTGACGTTGCACGCTTTACGCGTGACCGCCGGCGACGACGTCTTCTTCCGGATCCTGAAGGCCTGGACGGTCAAGTACCGCGACTCGACCGCAACCACCGCCGAGTTCATCGCCCTTGCGAACGAGACCACCGGCCGTGACCTCACCACCTTCTTCCACAACTGGCTCGACACCCCCCAAGTCCCACCACTCCCCACGCGGTAAGCGCTTGCGGGAGACGCTTGACGCAACTCGCAGCCCCGAGCGCAACAATCATCACCGAGTCAGGGGTCTTTCAGCTCGGGAGCATCCCGACGGGCACGCGCTTTTCAACCACGGAGCGGACGAGCAGAAGTGACGCGCAGGAGCAGAAACACGGTCTCGACCTGCTCCCGAACCGCAGCGCAGCGGAGGTGAGCAGCTCGGGAGCATCCCGACGGGCACGCGCTCTTCAACCACGGAGCGGACGAGCAGAAATTACGTACGAGCCGAAGTCAAGGCTTCGGGGAGCGACTCGGAGTGGATGACCTCGAGGGTCTGGGTGGCGCGGGTCAGGGTGACGTAGAGGGTGCGGAGTCCGGGCCGATCCGAGGGGACGAGCCGGGCGGGCTCGACCACGACCACATGGTCGAACTCGAGCCCCTTGGCGTCGAGTGCGTCGAACACGCCGATCCGCGCGTCGAGCGCTTCGGGACCGCCGGCCATGGCGCCGACGTCGCTCAACGCGTCGACAATCGCCGCGTGGAGTTCCTCGGGTGCGATCACTGCGGTTGTGCCGCGCCGAGTCGAGAACTCGCGCGCCGTCTCCGCGGTCGCGTCAACCAGATCATCGACCCGGCGGAACTGCGGCTGCTCGCCCGTCGCCCGCACCGAGCGCGTCGGCGGGATGTCCGGCGCCGCGACGGCAAGGAGGCGGTTGGCAAGGTCCATGATCTCGGCCGGCGTGCGGTAGTTGACGGTGAGGTCAACCCGACGCGCGTGGTCGTAGCTGGTGAAGTGGGACAGGACATCGTCCCAGCCCGAGGCGGCGCCGGGACGGGAGGCCTGACCGAAATCACCGACGAGGGTGGACGAACCGTTCGGGCACCGGCGCGCCAACATGCGCCACTGCATCGGAGAGAGGTCCTGCGCTTCGTCCACCAGGACGTGGCCGAAGGTGCGGATGGCCGGGATACCGGTGTCGGCGACAACGGGTTCGATGAAGCGGGCGGCGAGGTCGCCGGCGGTCATAAATTTCCCGAGCCCGAAATCGGCAACTGTCCGCGAAGCGATGTCCGCAACCGCCCGATCGGTATCAGTGCGGCGCCGAGCCCGCCGGGGCCGCGCGGCTTCCACCGGCCCGCAGATCGTGTCGGCTTCGTCGACGAGTGCCGCGTCCGCATCGGTCCACCGCACGTCCTGAACGTCGGTCACGCGATCTCGTTCGAGGAGCCGCTGCTGCTCGCGAGTGATCAGACCATCGGCGGCGGACCGGATGAGGGCACGAAATCCGAATAGGTCGTTGATCAGCTCTTGGCCGGAGAGCATCGGCCACAGCTTTTCGAGCAACGTTCGCACCTCGCGGACGCGACCCAGCCGTCCGAGCACTTCTTGTTCCCATTCCGGCGACGGCGACTCGCCCCGCGCCAAGGCGCGAGCGACCCGAGGGTCGTAGTAGCCGGCGTCGTCGTCGATGGCCAGCATCTGCTGATGCGTGCGCATCGTTGCGTTGCGGTACTGGGCGAGCAGCCGGTCCAACACCATTCGTTCGACGATCGGGCGGCGCTCGTTGTGACTCCCCGGTTTCTGACGCGTCCGCTCGACGATGCGCCGACAGTCACGGCGCGAGATGCGCAGGCGCATACCATCGAAGTTGAAGCCGATGTCCTCACGCGGTGTCCGCTGCCGATCGGCGAGAGCCTTGCGCAAGACCGCGGCCATCCGGACGTCGCCCTTGACCTCGGCCGTCGCCAGGTCCTCACGACGGAACGGCCCGAGCTGGGACTTGAGGCCGGTGATGGTGGCGAGTTGCACCTCGTCCTCGCCGAGTGACGGAAGCACTTGTTCGATGTAGCGCAGGAAGACGTTGCTCGGACCGACGAGCAGCACGCCGTTGCTCCCGAGCTGCCGCCGATAGGTGTAGAGGAGATACGCGGCGCGGTGCAGCGCGACCGCGGTCTTGCCGGTGCCCGGTCCACCCGACACGATCAGCGGGCCCGGCAGACTTGCCCGCACCGCCTCGTCCTGCTCGGCCTGGATAGTCGCCACGATGTCGCCCATACGGCCAGTGCGCTCGCGTTCGAGCGCGGCGAAGAGCGCGCCCTCGCCCATCACCGTGAGGCCGGCTTCGTGGACGGCGGTCGCGTCGAAGACCTCGTCGTCCACGCCGACCACGCGGCGGCCGTTCTTGGTCAACAGATGACGGCGGCGCAGGACGCCCATCGGCTCGACGGCCGTCGCGCGGTAGAACGGCTCGGCGACGGGCGCACGCCAGTCGACCACGAGGGGAGTGTGCTCGGCGTCGTCAACTCCGAGCCGACCGACGTAGAAGCGACCGTCATCAGTGAGATCCAGCCGACCGAAGCAGAGCGGCGTGTCGCCGATGTCCAGGGCCGCGAGGCGGCGGTGGGTGGTGTCGACCGCGATGTCACGTTCAAGCCGCGCCTGGTGCGTCCCGCCACGACGGACATCCGAGTACGCCTCGGCGACGGACGAGGCCGAGTACTTCATGGCCTCGAGGCGTTCGTAGACCGCGTCGAGATAGGCCTGTTCCGCAACGATTTCAGGGTCTTGAGGACTCGATGACACAAACGGCTCCGCACCACGGGGGACCGAAAATCCTAGATGATCCGTGTGCGGCCGTGTCGGGGCGGCCTTCACCCTGTTCTGAGCTGAGCGCCGATCGCGCCAACCCATGCGCAGAACGCAACCCCTGGCTTGCGCTTTTGGTGCGAGTTGCGGGAAATGGGGTCAGGCGACGTGGAGGGTGAGTTGGTCCAGGCCGCGGAAGGGGCCGCGTTGATGCCAGCGGCGGGGCCGGTCGGCCGCGGTGGCGTGTGGGAACCGCTCGACGAGTGCAGTGAACATGGCCTCGACCTCCACTCGCGCCAGGGAAGCGCCGAGGCAGAAATGGGGCCCGAGCGCGAAGCTCAGCGCCGGCGGCCCGGACCGATCAGGGTCGAACGTATCCGGATTCTCGAACACCACCGGGTCTCGATTGGCGGCCGCGAGGAACACCATGATCGGAGTGCCGGCCGCGACGGGCACACCCCCGACGTCGACGTCCTCCGTCGCGAACCGCGCGACGTAATGGGTAGGCGTCGCGAGGCGTGTGATCTCGTCGATGAGCCGTGCGTCGGGTGACGCCGCAGGGAGCGCGTCACGAGCCACCAACAACTCGAGTCCGTTCCCGAACAAGTCCCGGGTCGTGCGATGACCCGCGGAGTACAGCGTCGCCACCAACGACATCAGTTCGGCGTGCGACAACCGCTCGCCGTCCTCCTCCACCCCGACCAATGCGGTCAGCAGATCGTCGGCCGGTTCGGTGCGGCGGCGGTCCATCTCCTCGCCGAGGATTCCGTGCATCACTTCGGCCGCGGCCGCCGCCCGATCCCGGTCCGCGGCGGACACCGACGTTCCGAACACCGGGGTGATCGCATCACTCAATGCCGTGAGCTCGTCGCGCCGCTCGGGCGACACGCCGAGCAGTTCGGAAACGACGAGTGAGGGCAACGGATGCGCGAGCCCGGCCATCACCTCGACCGTACCGTCGACGATCGGCAGTTCCGCGACGAGACGACGGGCCGCGGCATCGATCCATCCCCGGAGATCTCGAACGCGCCTCGGCGTAAACGCCGTCGCGACCAGACCGCGCACCCGCGGATGATCGGGCGGGTCGAGAAAGTTGATGCGTCGACTCATTTCGTCGCGCAGTGCGCCCGGAGGCAACATCGATGCGTAGAGCGTCCCGAGCGTCCCCGAACGGAACCGGGGATCACGCAACACGAAGGCAGCCGTGTCGTAGCCGAACACCGCCGACCGACCAGACGCCAGCGCCACGACCGACGCTTCCGCACGAAGTTCCGCGTAGCGCGGGAAGGGATCATCCAGTTGCCGCAACGTCGCCGGATCGAAGGGCTCGGTCATGTCGACCCCCCGAGCCTCACGAGGCGAGGGTGGCCGAGCCACCGGTGTCCGGCGCGAGCGCGCGGCGGCGGAACTGTTCGACGCCGGTGGCGACCACGACGTCGTGGGCCCAGGACATGACCGGACGGCCGAAGCGCGCGAGCCGCGCCAACACCGGGTTGCCGAGATCGAGTGACCAGACCAGCCGCGCGGTCGACCCGGCGTCGGCCGGTGCGAGCTCCAACCGGGCCGGGCCGCGCAGATCGCCCGACACTGTGGTCTGCACCAACTCGGCCGGACGGACGTCGTCGACGTCGATCCGGCACCGCAACGCGTACGGCAACGGCGCTTGGATCGTGCACTGAGCGCTCGCACCCGGCTCGATCCCGGACGCATCGAACTCGCGCAGCCACGACCACCACGAGACGTAGTCATCAGTCTGTTCGAGGACGGCCCAAAGCGCGTCCGGCGGCACGGGAAAGGTCCACGTGCGATCGAAGCGGAAGGGAGCCGCCATGGACCTCACCCTGACACGGAAACGCAGGTCGCGCACGCGGCCCCAGCGTCTGGCGTCTTGAGCCGTCGAGAGCGGCCTCAGGCGACAAACGCCGTGGGGAGGTGGGGGGTCAAACGCCAAACGCTCGGAGCTCGGGGTGGATGGGTGAGCGGTTACACCTCGGGTGGGGAGGTGACCGTGACCGCATGGGCGTCAATGAGGACGGTGCGGCCCGAGAGTTCGAGGGTCCCGTCGGCCAATCGCCGGATATCGAGACCGCCGAGATTGGGCACCGGGTGTGGCTCGGATCCGAGCGCTCGTTCCACCACGCGGATGAGCCCCCCGTGACTGATCACGGCAACGGGCTCGTGCGCGCTCCGCCCGATGTCGGCCAGCGCGGCCAGGGCTCGCTCGTGCAGCACGTCATCGGTTTCGAAACCGTTGGGCCGCAGCCCGCCATCGAGGAAGCCGGGCCAACCCTCCTCGATCTCGGTCCGCGTCTTGCCGGTCCAGTCGCCGGCATCACGCTCCGCGAGCCGGTCGTCGTTCTCCACCTCGAGCCCGAGCCGCGACGCGAGGATGCGCGCGGTCCGATCCGCACGTTCGAGCGGCGACGCCCAGATGCGCGTGATGCCGAACTCGCCGACGGTTTCCGCGGCGACGTCAGCTTGACGAACGCCGAGGTCCGACAGCGGCGGGTCGGCCCGGCCTTGCCACCGTCCGTCCGCGTTCCACGTGGACTGGCCGTGGCGGACGAGCAGTATCCGCGTCAATCGCGGTCCCAGGGCAGACCCTGTACCGGCCCGGTTGGCGCGTCCGACGCGTCGACGAGGTCGAACTCACCGTTGCGGAACACGAGTGCGGCGGGCTTGCCGTCGAGCGGCGGCCGGAGGCTGCCGCGCGCGGGATCGTTGTACACCCGAATCGTGCGCTTGCCCGCGGCGGTCGGCAGGTTGACGCGGTCCGACGCCGGCCATTTCACCGAGGCAGCCGGAAGCGCGAGCGATTGGTACGCACCGAACTTCTGCCGGGTCAGGCTGAGGATGACGCGATCGGCGGCCGCCGCCGAGAGCGAGGCCGGCAACTTGAACCGGTCCATCTCCTCTTTCACGATCGCCTTGCGGTCCGCCTTCCCCTCGACGCGGCCCTCGAGGATCCGCGTCCGGGCTGCGTTGCAGGCCTTGTTCACCCGCTCGAGCGTTTGCTTCAGCACGTCGAATACATCAGGCTCGGGCAACAGACGGAGGGAGGTGGGAGTGCTCATAGGGCCCATGAGTGTGCCCTATCGCACCCTTCCGCAGCGAACGAATCAGACCTCAACCGCGGTCGGGCCGCCAACACAGCCCGTGTTCGTCGGCGTCGCGCCGGTTCGGCGCCGATCACCAGCGGGCGACGAGCTTGCCCCAGGTGCCGCGGGTGGCCAGGCTCGCGAGCGCGCCCGGGACCTCGGTCATGGGGAGTTCCCGCGAGATCAGCGGTGCGATCGCGCCGGTTTCGTGCAGCCGCATGAGCTCGGCGTGGGTCTCGTGGATGAACTGCGGTTGGCGCAGGTTGTACATGCCCCAGTGCACGCCGACCACGGAGTAGTTCTTGATGAGCACGTGGTTGGTGCGGGCGTCGGCGAAGCGGCCGCCGGTGAAACCGATGATGAGGATCCGACCCTCGAACGCAATGCACTTCGTCGACCGGTCGTAGGTATCACCACCGACGGGGTCATAGATCACGTCGGCGCCCCGACCGTCGGTGAACTCCTTCACCGCGTCGACGAAGTCACCGGCTCGGTAGTCGATGACCAACTCCGCGCCGAGGTCCCGACACACCCGGACCTTCTCCGGGCCGCCGGCCGTTGCGATCACACGCGCGCCCGCGGCCAAGCCGAGTTGGATTGCGGCGGACCCCACTCCCCCGGCACCGGCGTGGACGAGCAGCGCCTCCCCGGCCTGGAGGTTGGCCCGCCGATGGAGCGCGACATGACCGGTCTGGTAGGTCACATGCAGCGCGGCTGCCGACGCATCGGTCAACGAATCCGGGATCGGGAACACCGTCGACACCGGCGCCACGGTGCGCTCGGTGAATCCCCCGTGTCCGAACTTTGGGATCGCGATCACGCGCCGGCCGAGGAGCCTCCCGTCGACACCATCGCCGAGGGCGACCACTGTGCCGGCCACCTCCGCTCCCGGCGTAAAGGGCAGCGGGGGTTTCACCTGATACTCGCCGCGACACATCAGAACATCCGGGAAGTTCAGCGATGTCGCGGCCACATCGACCGACACCTCGTTCGGACCCGGCACCGGAACTTCGACCTCGTCGAGCCGTAAGACCGTCTCGGGTTCACCCAACTCGTGGACTCGCCATGCGTGCATCGGGGCAGCGTAAACGACACCTTCCCGAGCTCACTCCGGCGTCGCTCGTGCCGACCGGGTCAGCGCCAGCGACGCCGAAGCGTGGGAGGGTGGGGGCATGGGAACCCTCGAAGGGAAGGTCGCCGTGGTCACCGGCGCGAGCCGCGGTATCGGCGCAGGAATTGCGCGGCGGTGTGCCGCAGAAGGTGCAGTGGTCGCGCTCGTTGCCCGCACCGCCGCGCCGGGTGAGAGTCATCTGAGCGGGTCCCTCCAAGAAACCGTCGAGACCATCGAAGCGGCGGGCGGCCGAGCCATCGCGATCACGGCCGACCTCGCCGACGCGGGTTTCGACGCGGATGCGCTCGTCGAGACGGTCGAACAGCAGCTCGGTACGGTGGACGTCCTCGTCAACAACGCCGCCGCGTGCTTCTACTTCTCGTGGGACACGATGAGCGCCAAGCGGTACCAGATCATGTTCGCCGCCAACGTCGACGCGCCGTGGCGCTTGAGTCGTGCGGTACTCCCCGGCATGGTTGCGCGCGGTCAGGGTCACATCGTGAACATCTCCTCGACGGTCGTCGACCATCCGGTCGGTCCGCCCTATTCGACCTTTCACGCCGAGCACGGGGCCACGCTGTACGGCGCGAGCAAGGCCGCGCTCGAGCGCATGAGCACTGGGCTCGCCGCCGAGGTCCATCGTCACGGCGTTGCCGTCAATGTCGTGTCACCAGTGGCCGCCGTTGCCACTCCGGGCGTCCTCGCCCTCGGCCTGATGCCTGATGCGGACACCCACGTCGAGCCGCTCGAGCAGATGGTGGAGGCGACGCTGGCGCTGGCCAGCGGCGACCCGCAGACACTCACCGGCCGTGTCGTCACCTCCGAGGCGATCCTCACGGAGCTTGGACGCACCGTTCGCGGTCTCGACGGCACCGAGTTCACTGCGTAGCTTCGACGCTTCACGCCGCGCCGGATTTGGAGATGCGAGATGGGCCAATACACACGGGACGAGATCGAGACTGCGTACGCGCACTACCGGGACACGGCGAAGCGCTGTGGCAACGGCGGACAGCAGTGGGACGAGTGGGCGGACCTCTTCACCGAGGACGCGGTGTACTACGAGCACCTGTACGGGAAGTTCGAAGGCCGCGAGGCGATTCGCACCTGGATCCAGACCACCATGAACGAGTTTCCCAACAATGAGATGACCGACTTCCCTGCCGATTGGTACGTGATCGACGAGGAGAAGGGATGGGTCATCTGCGCGGTCTGGAATCGCATGCAGGATCTCGGCGATGGCGAGGTGTATCAGGCCATCAACTGGTCTCGGCTGGACTACGCCGGCAACAACCAGTGGTCCTACGAAGAGGACATCTACAACGTCGACGAGTTCGCAGTCATGGTCAAGGCCTACCTGCGCGCGCGCACAGCGCAGGCGGGGGTCGTCTCCAAATCAACCGCGACCTGACCGGCTGAGGCGACCACCGACCATAAGGACGCGTAAGGCGCAGGGCCGGTAGCGTCCGATCCACTTTCGACACTCCAGGGGGACTTCACGATGCGCGCTGCACTCTTCACCGGGACCATCGACCTCGAAGTCGAGGACGTGACCCCGCTCGAACCCGGACCCGCCGACGTGGTCGTGCGTATCGGGGCGAGCGGCGTGTGCCACTCGGACGTCTCAGCCGCCAACGGCACCCTCCCCACGCCGGCACCGTGCATCCTCGGCCATGAGGGCGCGGGCGTGGTCGAGTGGGTCGGTGGCGAGGTCACGCGCGTGGCCGTCGGCGACCACGTCATCGCATCATTCGTCCCGGCCTGCGGCAACTGTTTTTGGTGCTTGCACGGCCAGAGCAACCTCTGCGCGCTGGGTGGCGAAGTGTTCGGCACCCCGAAGGCCACTCGCGCCGACGGCAGCATCGCGATCAGCATGACCGGCCTCGGCACCTTCGCCGACGAGATGCGCTGCCACCAGGCCAACGTGGTCAAGATCGACACCGACCTGCCGGACTCCCAACTCGCGCTCATCGGATGTGGGGTCACCACGGGGGTCGGCGCCGCGCTCAACACCGCGCGGATCGTTCCCGGCTCGACCGTCGCCGTCATCGGGTGCGGGGGCGTGGGCCAGGCCGTCATCCAAGGTGCCCGCATCGCCGGTGCGAGTCGGATCTTCGCGATCGACCCGGTGGAGTTGAAGCGCACGACCGCCGAGTCGTTCGGCGCCACCGACCTTGTCGACCCGGCCGATGGCGATGCGGTCGCCCAGATCATGGCCCTCACCGGCGGCATCGGGGCTGACTATTCGTTCGAGGTCATCGGCCTTCCGGAGACGGTGGTGCAGGCCTACATGATGGCCCGACGCGGTGGTACTGCCGTCGTGGTGGGCATGCCGAAGTGGGATTCGCAGGTGACGCTCCCGGGCTTTCCACTCTTCTTCGACGAGAAGACGCTGAAGGGTTGTGTCTACGGCTCGTCCCAGGTCCGGGCGGACTTCCAGCGTTTCGTGAACCTCGTTGAGACCGGTCGGTTGGACCTCGGCGCGATGGTGTCCGCCGAAATCGGCCTGGACGATGTGAACGACGCGTTCCGTTCGATGCAGTCCGGCGAAGTCATCCGCTCGGTCATCACACACTTCTAGAGCACGCGCCGAACCCGGATGAGGTGGTCGCGTCGGCGGAGCCGTGCGTACTCTCCGAGATCCCGATCGCGGCGTGAACGAGCCGTCAGGACGTGATGTCTTTGCGGCGGAACCACCAGTAGCCGATCGTGACGAACACGATCACGTAGGGGATCTGCGCGACCACGTTGCGCACCATGTCTCCGCCAAAGCTCGCGCCCGTGAACAGGTTCGACCACGCGCCGTTGTAGAAGGTGGGGAACCCGTAGCGGATCGGTCCGATCGAATCGATGGCGCCGAGGATCGACGTGACGATGTACAGCCCGACCGCGCCCATGATCGCGCCGGCGGAGTTGTCCATCATCGTGGAGAGCATGAACGCGAACGCTGCGACGCCGGCGATGCCCCATGCAGCCAAGACGCCGGCGAGTAGGAGGTTCCCGAGGATCGAACTCACCGACATCGAGATTCCCAACACGGGGACCGAGATCCCGTGGTACCCGAACGCAATCCCTCCGGCGATGAGACCTGACACGAGTATCAGCGCAGTCGCGAGCACCGAGTACGCCGCCGCGACGATCAACTTCGCAACCAGCAGCCGACCGCGACCGATCGGGCGGGTCAAGAGAAATCGCAGGTTTCCCCAACCCGCTTCACTGGCGATCGCGTCGCCGGCGAACAGGCAGAAGATGACGACGAGAAAGAACTCACTCATCACCCGGAGCGTCGCGATCGGCACCAGCAAGCCCGACTGCGCCGCAAGGTAGAAGAAACGTGGCCCGCCGTCGTGACCGCCACCGCCACCGCCGCCGCGACCGTCGGTCAGGGTCGGAGGGTTCGCCTTCAACGCGATCGTGATGATGATCGGTACCAGGATCACGAAACCGAGCGCCACCCACGTGCGAGGCCGCCGCAGTTGCTTGTACATCTCGGTGCGCACCAAGCGGAACATCAGGCGCCCTTTCCAATGTGGCGTTCGGTCTCTTCGCCGACGAGACCCAAGAAGGCTTCTTCGAGGGCATGGCGTGACGTCACCGTCTGGACGCTGATCCCCGCGCCCACGAGTGCGGCCACCAACTCTGGTCGGGTCGCCCCGGCAAGCCGGACCACCAGACCGGGCGACTCATCCTCGACCCGCTCGACGCCCGCCATGGCCTCCAGCTGCGCACGCGCCCGGACCGGATCGTCGACCTCGATGTAGGCCGACGCGCCCGAGGCCACGAGGTCTGCCACCGTGCCCGTCGCCACGAGCTTGCCGCGGTCCATGACCACCGCGTGCGAACACACCTGTTCGATCTCGGAGAGGATGTGGCTCGACAGCAGAACGGTGTGGCCTTCGTCGGCGACGCGCCGGATCAATCCACGCACGGCCCGCATCTCCTGCGGGTCGAGACCGTTCGTGGGCTCGTCGAACACCAAGAGTTCCGGATTGCCGAGCAGCGATCGCGCGATACCGAGGCGTTGGCGCATGCCCTGCGAGTAGGTCTTGACCCGTCGTTTGATTGCGTCTCCGAGACCGGCGACGGCGAGCGCACGGTCCATGTCTGCTTCGGCGAGCGGACGACCGCCGGCCTCCCAGTACAGGCGCAGATTGTCGACCCCGTTCAGGTGCGGCACGAACGACGCGTGTTCGATCATCGTGCCCACCCGCGCGAGTTCGGGCGAACCCGGACGGACTTTCCGGCCGAAGAGTTGCGTCTCGCCTCCAGTCGGGTGCACGAGGCCGACGAGCATCCGCAGCGCCGTGGTCTTGCCCGCGCCGTTCGGCCCGAGCAATCCGCACACCTGCCCCGCCTGCACATCAAAGTTCAGATGGTCGACGGCGACGACGGATCCGTACCGCTTGGAGAGATCGCGAACCGCGACAGGAGCTTCCGACATGAAGACGACCCTACGACCCGTGGTGCGCGTGGCCGTCCCCCAAGCCGTGAGGAACCTGTGAAGGTATGGTCACGAGCTTGCCGACTGAATCCGAACGCTTCCGCCGCTGGCTCGAACAGGGAGGCGACGGTGATCGTGAAGCCATCCCTGCGGCGACCGTGATTCTGCTGCGCGATACCGACGCCGGCCTCGAGACCTTGATGCTGCGCCGCAACTCGAAGTTGGCGTTCGGAGGCATGTGGGTCTTCCCCGGCGGCCGAGTCGACCCGGGCGACCATGCCCGGGGCGAAACGGTCGATCCCCACGATTTCGACGCGGCGCGACGAGCTGCGGTGCGCGAGGCGCAGGAGGAGTCAGGGCTGGCCGTCGACCTGGACTCTCTCGTCGCGCTCTCCCACTGGACTCCCCCACCGCAGACGCCGAAGCGTTTCGCCACCTGGTTCTTCGTGGCGCCCGCGCCCGCGGGCGCCGTGACCATCGACGACGGCGAGATCCACGAGCACCAGTGGATTTCACCGGTGGATGCGATCACTCGACGTGACGGCGGCGAGATCGAACTCGCACCGCCCACCTGGGTCACGCTGCACACGTTGGCGCGCGCCGGGACCGTCGCCGAGGCGCTGGAGCACACGGCGGCTACCGATCCGTTGCGGTTCGTCACCCGGATCGCGTTTCTCGACGACCGAATGGTCGCGATGTGGACCGGCGACGCGGGGTACGAGAGCACTGATCCCGCCGCCCCCGGCGCTCGCCATCGCCTCGTCATGGCCAAGGGAACCTGGAGCTATGAACGTGACCTCTGAATCGACGCCGCTCAACGAACTCGGCTTCTACGTCCTGCCGGGCCACACCGACACCCCGGCGGACGCGATCACCGAGGCGCGCGCCGGCGAAGACCTCGGGCTCGGCAGTGCGTTCATCTCCGAGCGCTTCAACGTGAAGGACGCCGGTGTGCTCTCGGGGGCCGTCGGCGCAGTGACCAGCCGGCTCGGGATCGCGACCGCCGCGACCAACCACAACACGCGTCATCTCCTCGCCACCGCGACGATGGCCACCACGATGCACCGACTCACCGGCGGCCGGTTCGCGCTCGGGCTCGGGCGGGGCTTCGACTTCATGTTCGACGTCATCAACCTGCCCCGGATCACCAACGCGCAGATCGAGGACGCGGTCGACGTGTACCGCCGCCTCTGGCACGGCGAGGTGATCATGGGCCACGACGGTCCGGCCGGTTCCTACGGCGTCCTCCACCAGGACGCGCGCTTTCGCGAGGACATCCCTGTGTTGTTGTGCGCGCTCGCGGAGCAGACCTTGGAGCGAGCCGGCACGTACATGGACGCCGTCGTCCTGCACACCTACTTCACCGACGACACCCTCGCTCGGAGTGTGGCGGCGGTCCGGCGCGGCGCGGAGAAGGCGGGCCGGGATCCGGCATCGGTGCGGGTGTGGAGCGTGCTCGCCACCATCGGCGATCACCTGCCGCGCGACCTGCAGTTGCGCAAGACCGTTGGCCGGCTCGCCACCTACCTCCAGGGCTACGGCGACCTGCTCGTCCGCGTCAACCAGTGGGACCCGGAGGTGTTGACGCGTTTTCGGGCCGACGACGTGGTCGCATCGGTGCCAGGGGCAATCGATGCATTGGCAACCGCCGACCAACTCGAACACATCGCAACCCTGTTCCCGAGCGAGTGGATGGCGGCGGCGGCCGTCGGCACTCCGGCGGCATGCGCGGCTCGGATCGTCGACCAGTTCAGCGCCGGCGCGGACAGTGTGATCGTGCACGGTGTCACGCCGGCCGAGGTTGCGCCCGCGATCGACGCATACCGCTCGGTGCGCCCCGCAGGGTTCGACGCGTTGCCGGCGAACCCCGGCTGGATGCGCGCACCTGCGAGCTGAGAGGGCGAGCGGACAAGCGCCACGCGCTCACATGATTTCCGCTCGTCCGTGGCCCGAGCGGCCCGTGAACGACGTGAACATGAGCGGGTGCCAGTTCCGTCAGGCGCGGGCCGCGACCATCCGGCGCAGACCATCCTGCCAACCGACGGTGGTCGGCCCGGCCAACTGCACCATCTTCGAGGTGTCCACGGTGACCCCGCCGATGGTGGCATCGGTCTCGACGAACGTGGCGTCCTTGCCGACGATGCCGCCAAGGAACTCACACCACTCCTCGAGATCCACCGGATCGATTCCACCCCAGTTCACGATCGTGGCCGGGACCGACGCGGCTTCGAGCATCGCCGGGATCATGCGGATGATGTCGTCCTCGTGGATCGGGTTGAACCGGTTCGGTCGGTCCGGGTGCACCGGCACCGGTTGGCCGGCTTCGATCATGGCGAGGTGGAACGCGGGCCAGCCGCCGTTGTCGCCGTAGGGAACATTGAGGCGAGCGATCGTCGTCGGCAGGTTGAACAGGCGCGCACTGGTGCGGACGACAACCTCCGCGGCGATCTTGGCGATCGAATACGTCTCCATCATCACGCGGTGGTTGTCACCCAGCGCGTCGGTCTCGGCCAGTTCGTGACGGCCGGCCGGTTGGTACACACCCGTCGACGAGCAGTGGAGCATCGCCTTCGCGCCGGCACAGTGCTGCATGAGCAGCCCGGCGGATTCCGCGTTGGCCGCAAGGTCGATGTCCCACCGGTTGCTCTTCACCACCGCGAGGTTGAGCACGTAATCCACCGCGCTCGGAACGGATGAGAAGTCCCCGGCCGCAAGATTGGTCTCGATACAGGTCACGCCCGCCGCCTCGAGTTGGGCCCGGGCGTCCGGGTCCCGAAAGCGAGCCAGGCCGATCACTTCGTTGTGTTCGGCGAGGGCAAGGGTCACGGGCAGGGCAACTTGGCCCGTCGGTCCGGTGACGATGATCTTCTGGTCGGTCAGCACGGCGGGCACCGTAGCCGTCACGTCGAACTGGCCAAGTCAGACCGAGCCAAGCCGCCCCGGTTACATCCCGAACTGGGCGAGGATGGCGTCGGCTTGGGTGTTCGGCAGGTACGAACCCCCGTCGACCACCAGATTGTGACCGGTGATGTAGGACGCAAGGGGCGAGGCGAGGAACACCACGGCATTCGCAACGTCGACTGCGGTCCCCACCCGCCGCAACGGAGTCGCAGCCTCCACCACCGTGCGCAGCTCGGCATTGCCGAGCACACCGGCGGTCAGTGGTGTCTCGATCAGCCCGGGGGACACGCAGTTGACCCGGATGATCGGCGCGTACTCCAAGGCCGCGTCCATCGTCAATGAGATCACGCCCGCCTTGGCCGCGGAGTAGGGGCCTTCGAAGCGGGTCGGGCGGATTCCCGAGACCGAGGCGTGGTTGATGATGCAGCCGCCGCCCTGGGCCTGCATCAGCGGCACCGCGGAGCGAATCCCGTGGAAGGTGCCGGCGAGGTTGACGCCCACCAGCTTGGCCCACTGCCGGTCCGAGTAGTCATGAAGCGGCCGCGCCGAGCCGATGCCCGCGTTGTTGAAGAGAACCGTCACCGATCCGAGCGCCTCCGCCGCTTGGTGCATCGCCGCGGACAACGCATCCGGGTCCGACACGTCGGCGGCGAAGAAGTGTCCCTCGACCTCATCCGCAGCGGTGCGACCACCCGCTTCGTCGACGTCGATAACCGCGACCGACGCGCCCTCCTCGTACATGCGGCGCGCGGTTGCGGCTCCGATGCCGGACGCGCCCCCGGTGATCACGACGGTCTGGCCGGGAAGCAAGCTCATGCAGTTCGATCCTAAGACGGGGCGCGATCCCGACCGGTCCGAGACGAAGAAATGGGGGAGGCCGAAGCCTCCCCCATTTCTTCGTCTTCGTCGTTCGATGTGGCTATTTGCCTGCGAGCACCGCATCCTTGAACGCCTTCAAGGGCGTGATGCGCGCTTTCTTCGACGCGGCGATCTTGATCGTTTCTCCCGTTGCGGGATTACGGCCCATCCGGGCGGCACGCTCGACACGAGCGAACTTGGCGAATCCGGAAATAGCCACCGGGTCGCCCTTCGCGACGGTCTCGGTGACGACGTCCGTGAAGGCGGCCAGGAATGCGTCCGTGGCCTTCTTCTCGGATCCGGTGCGCTCTGCGAGCGCGGCAACCAACTCTCTGCGGTTCACTGGCTACTCCTCCAGTTGCAATCAGTACGACAAAGGTCAGCCTGGCATGCACACCGCCGGAAAGGGCGGATTTGCGGGCACTTTTGCGGATCTCGTCGAATATCTGGGCGAGATAAGACGCTTTGTCCGATCTTGCAGGGCGTTGTATTCGTGCTGATCTCGTTGGCGGCCATCGCGCTCGCCGGCGTGTCCGGTTACTGGGTGTACCGCATCGGTCACACCGGAGCAAAGGCCGTGTGGGTGGAGAAGGTCCAGAGAGCAAGCGGCGGCAGCAGGAACTGACGACCCACATCCGACGCCATCGACCGCGACTCCAGTCCCGCCGACGCGGGTCGCTTGGTGTCAGAGTCTGGGAATGGTGGAGGCGGACGACGCGGAGGTACTGACGCGCGCCGTCACGGCCCTCGGCGGGGATGATCGACCCGGTCAGCGCCAACTGTCCTCGGCCATCGCCAGTGCGATCCGCAATGGTCATCACCTCGTCGCCGAAGCACCCACGGGCTCGGGCAAGTCCTTGGCGTACCTCGCGCCGGCGATCGCGTCGGGGAAGACGGTGGTGGTCGCGACCGCGACCCTGACGCTGCAAGACCAGCTGTGGAACAAGGACCTCCCCCACCTGCGCAAGCACGGCGGCGCGGACTTCACCGGGTCGCTCCTGAAGGGTCGCGGCCAGTACGTGTGCCGCGCCAAGCTGGACCGCGCCCGCGCCGGGGAGTCGCTGCTCGACGAGCGGCCGGGTCCGACCCTCGAACGTGACGTCGAACGGTTGGTGCGCTTCGTGGCCACATCTCGGACCGGCGACTTCGCCGAGGTCGACGTGGCGGACGCCTCCCGCCGGGTTGCGAGTTGTGCGCCCCGCGAATGTCCCGGTGCCAACAAATGTGCCGACGGTGACAACTGCTTCGCGGAACAGGCGCGCGCTCGCGCCAATACCGCGGACGTCCTGATCGTGAACCACGCGCTCTACTGCGCGCACTTGGCGTCGAGCGGGGCGGTCCTGCCCGAGCACGACCTCGTGGTCTTCGACGAAGCTCACGGGCTGGCCGACGTCGCCACCGCCGCGTTCGGTATCGACCTTGCGCCCGTTGGACTCCGCCAGCTTGCGAGTCGCTTGACCGGCGTCGGGGTGAGTCGCGGCGATGCCGATCCGCTCGCGGCCGCGGCCGATGCTTTGGAGCGGGCCCTCGCGAAGACCGACGGTCGGCTCGACCCCACCGCCGGCGCGGTGGCCGACGCACTGGGCTCGGCCGCGGAACGGTTGGCGGGCGCAATCCCGTCGATCGACGCCAGCGGCGACCCGACGGCCGCGGCCCAAACCACCCAGCTCGCCGCCTCCCGGCTCGACGCGCTCCGGCGGCTTCGAGCCCCCGACCCGGACGAGGTCGTCTGGGCCGAACGCGAGACCCTGCACCTGGCGCCCATCGACGTCTCGAAGATCCTCGGCGCGCGCCTCTTCGCGCTCACGCCGACGGTCCTCACCTCTGCCACCCTCGGCGGTGGTGCGCGCTTCACCGCGCTGACCCGACGCCTCGGCCTCGACCCGGATGCCGAACTCGGACCGGTCATCATCCACGACGCCGAAGACAGCGACGGCGAGGAGATGCGACTCCCCGGTCTCGGGTATGCGGACCTCGCGATCGAGTCGCCGTTCGACTTTCGGGAACAGGCGATGCTGTACGTGCCCCGCCACCTTCCCGAGCCGCGCGACCCGAAGTGGGCGGAGGCGGCGACCGAAGAGACCGCACGCCTCGTCGACGCCGCCGGTGGCCGCGCCCTCATCCTCTGCACATCTCGCGCCGCAGTGGACCGTATGGCGGCGACGCTCCGGGACGAGACCGAACATCCCGTTCTCGTCCAGGGCGAGAGCGCCAAGGCGGTGCTGCTCGAACGCTTCGGCGCGGAGGAACAGTCATGCCTCGTGGCGACCCGGAGTTTTTGGACCGGCGTCGACATTCCCGGTCCGAGTTGCGTCCTGGTGGTGTTGGACCGGCTTCCGTTTTCCCGGCCGGACGATCCCCTCGCCCAGGCTCGGCGCGAAAACGCCGAGCGCCACGGGGGGTCCGGCTTCGGCGATGTGGACCTGCCCGCCGCCGCGCTCGTGCTCGCCCAGGGCGCGGGCCGATTGATCCGCACGCGCGCAGACCGCGGTGTCGTTGCGGTCCTGGATCGACGGCTCGCCACTGCCGGCTACCGCCAGGCCCTCCTCAATGCCCTCCCGCCGATGCGTCGTGTGGTCGACCCCGACATCGTCACCGCATTTCTCGCCACCTGCACGGAGTCGCCATCATCCGAGCAACCCAGCAAAACGGGACGCGGCGGTACGTGACGGTCCGGGTTGGGATCGGTAGGGTCGACCTTCGTGTCCTCGTCACCGGAATCGTTGGAGATCGCCGCCGCCGAAGGGCGGGTGGTCTCATGGTTCGCCGCCACGGCTCCCGAACGCGTGGCCGTCGTGTCGGACCGAGTCACCCTCACCTACCCGGAACTCGACGCCCGGGTGAACCAACTCGTGCATCACCTCCGCGGCCGCGGCCTCCGCACCGATGACGCCATCGCGCTGATCGCTCCCAACCGCGCCGAGTGGGTCGAGACCTACGCGGCGGCCCAGCGCGCCGGTTGGCGCATCACGCCGGTCAATTTCCACCTCGGCGTGGACGAGGCTCGCTACATCATCGAAGACTGCGGCGCGCGTGCTGTGGTGATGGACGCGTCGCTCACCGACCTCGCGCCGGCAGCTGCGAGCGCTGAGATCAAGATCGCGATCGACGGCGCCGACCACGCGGACTTGGCGGAGTGGGACGACTACGAATCGGTTCTCGCCGCGCAGCCCACCACCGCGATCGATGACCCGATCCGCGGCACCATCATGCTCTACACCTCCGGAACCACGGGCCGCCCGAAGGGCGTCTCGCGACCACGGACCGACGGTGTTGCCACCCTCACTGAAGCGCAGTTCTCGGGCTACCTCCCCGGCGCAGTGCACCTCGTGACCGGACCGCTGTATCACACTGCGCCGTTGATGCTGTCGCTGAACACGCCGCTCCACGGCGGTGCCACGCTCGTCCTCATGGAGCACTGGGACGCGTCGAGCACGCTCGACCTCATCGCCGCGCATCGGGTCACCCACACGCACATGGTCCCGACGATGTTCCATCGCTTGCTCGCGTTACCGGAAGCCGAGCGCAGCGCGGCCGACACCTCGACGCTGCTCGCCGTCGTTCACGGCGCCGCGCCGTGCCCGGTACACGTGAAGCAACGGCTGATCGAGTGGTTCGGCCCGGTGGTGTGGGAGTACTACGGCGCCACCGAAGGCGCAGCGACGCTCGTGGACCCGAAGACCTGGTTGCGCAAGCCCGGCACTGTCGGCAAACCCGATCCCGTCGACCACGTGATCGTCGGTGACGCTGACGCCAACCCGCTTGCCCCCAACACACCGGGCAGCGTGTGGATCAAGACTGCGCGCGCGGATCGGTTCGAATATCACGGCGATCCCGAGAAGACCAGCGGTGCATACCGCGGCGACTACTTCACCCTCGGCGACGTCGGGTATCTCGACGACGACGGTTACCTCTTCCTCACCGACCGCAGCGCGCATCTCATCGTGTCCGGTGGGGTCAACATCTACCCGGCCGAAGTCGACGCGGTGCTGCTCGAGCACCCTGCGGTCGGCGATGCCGCCACCATCGGGGTGCCCGACGACGAGTGGGGCGAATCGGTGCTCGCGGTCGTGGAGGTGGCCGAAGGGATCACGGCCGACGACGCGCTCGCCGAAGCGCTCATCGCCCACTGCCGCGCCCGCCTGGCGAACTTCAAGTGCCCGCGTGCGATCGACTTTGTCGCGCGAATTCCGCGTCAGGACAACGGCAAGGTGGCCAAGACCAAACTCCGCGCCGAGTACCGATCACGAACCTGACCCTCACCCATCCGTTTTGGCGGGGGGGAGTT
>JANYJV010000012.1 GCA_025361725.1 Acidimicrobiia bacterium
GACCACGTCGTCACCTGCTTCCGTCACGCCGAGTGGTCGTCCGCTCGGCCATAGCGGGCGCGTGCTGCGTCGGGACGCTCCCGAGCTGTCGCCTCCGCAAGCTACGGCTCTCGGCGGCACGAACCGACGAGTGAAACGCAAGTCAGGGCTTGCGCTTCTCGTACGAGCCCGGCCGTCTGGTCAGTGAGTTACAACCCGGGCGGGGCGACGGCCGTGACCGGAGCGGGCAGGGAAGGTTCGGCCTCGAGGGCTTCGAGGATGACCTCGGCGATATCCGAGACCACGACGTCTTCGACGCCTTCGCCCTTCACGCCGTCGTCCATCATCACGTAACAGAACGGGCAGGCCACGGCGATGCGCTCGGCGCCGGTGGCCAACGCCTCCTGTGCACGTTCGACGTTGACCTTCTTGCCGATGGTCTCTTCCATCCACATGCGCGCGCCACCGGCGCCGCAACACATGCCGCGGGTTCCGTTGCGCGGCATCTCGACGATGTCGATGCCGGCGAGTGAACCGATCACCTTGCGGGGCGCGAGGTAGACGTCGTTGTGGCGGCCGAGGTAGCAGGAATCGTGGTAGGTGACGCGTTCGTTCAGCGACGCGCCGACCATCGAGAGGCGGCCGTCCGAGATCAGTTGCATCAGGAACTCGGAGTGGTGGATGACCTCGTAGTGACCGTCGAGTTGGGGGTACTCGTTCTTCAACGTGTTGAAGCAGTGCGGGCACTGCGTGATGATCTTCTTCACGCCGAGGCCGTCGAGCGTTTCGATGTTCTGCATCGCGAGCATCTGGAAGATGTATTCGTTGCCCGAACGCCGCGCGCTGTCGCCGGTACACATCTCGCTCGGTCCGAGGATTGCGAAGTCGATGCCGGAACGCTGGAGCAGCTTGGCCATGGCGCGGCTGGTCTTCTTGTTGCGGTCGTCGAAGGATCCCGCGCAGCCGACCCAGTAGAGGTACTCGTGGTCGAAGTCGCCGCTGCCGGGCTCCACGATGGTGACACCTTCGAGCGACGCCGCCCAGTCGCCGCGCTCGCCTTGGTTCATGCCGTAGACGTTGCCGGTGTTCTCCATCGATCGGTACACGTTGCCGAGCGTCGCGGGGAAGTTGCTCTCCATGAGGGAGAGGTACCGGCGCATGTCGAGGATCTTGTCGAGGATCTCGATGTTGACTGGACAGATCTCGTCGCACGCCTTACAGGAGGTGCAGGACCACAACTCTTCGGCGGTGATGCGCTCGAAGAGGTTGTTCGTGCTGACCGTGATTTCCTTGTCGATGCCGACGGGAGTGGAGACCGGCGGCGCGCCCGTGAGCGCCATGACTTCGCCGACCTTGTTCACGATTTCACGCGGGTCGAGCGGCTTGCCGGTCGCGTGCGCCGGACAGACCGACGTGCACCGGCCGCAGATGGTGCACGCGTCCGTGTCGAAGAGCTGCTTCCACGTGAAGTCCTCGATGGTCGACGCCCCGAACGTCTCGAGTTCGGTTTCCATCAGGTTCGGCATGGGCTTCATCGCACCCTTGGGCCGGTCGCGGTCCTTCAGGTACATGTTCATCGGGCTCGTGATCATGTGGCGCAGCATCGTGGTCGGGAGGATCACGAGGAACCCGAGGAACGCGATCACGTGCGTGGTCCACGCCCAACGATGGAGGTCCAGCAGCGTGCCGGTCGACCAACCGTCCACCATCGACGACAGCGTCCACCCGACGAAGGACCAGCGCTCGAAGTTCGCGCCCGCGCCGAGCTCGTTGCGCAGGGCGGCGATGCGGAAGCCCTCGACCACGAACCCCGACACACCGATCAGTAGGAACGTACAGAGGATGACGAGGTGCTCGGGCTTGGTCTTGATCCGGATGCGGTACGGCCGTTGCGCGTACCGACGCACGAACGCCCAGAGGATGCCGCCGATGAAGACGAGACCGAAGAGGTCAGCCACGAACGCGTACGCCTCGTAGGTGCGGCCGTGCAGGAACTTCAGCGAATCCGGCATCTGGTGGTCCACCTCGAGCAGCACCGTCGCGATGAAGAGCACGAGGAAGCCGAAGTAGATCATCGAGTGCATGACGCCGGCGGCCGGGTCACGCAACAGCGTGCGCATCCACACGCCCCGCCGGAAGTCCCGCACACGACGGTGCACGTTGGTCTTGTTGGTACGCCGGTTGTCCGGCTTGCCGCGTTCGTAGTTGCGAACGCGGAGCGACGTGAGCCACGCGGTCAGGAACAATCCGGTGGCGACTGCGAGGTAGAAGGCGGCCTCGAGCGGCGCGGGGACGTTGATGAACACCTCGCGCGCGATCGCGGAATTGTCTTTCCATCCGGTGATCTCGGGTGCGATCCCCGACGCGAGCGTGCCGAGCGACGCGGCCACGCCGATGCCGAGAACGAGCTGATGAGGCTTGGGCAGAACGCGACGGAAATTCACGGCGGCAAACTACCGCTTACTGCGCAGACCCAGGTGGTCCGGGGCGGGAGTTACTGAACTGAGTGGTTGTCGGCATCGCGGAGGCGCCGAGCCATGCCGGTGAGAAGTTTGCGGGCGACACCCGGAACTTCGTCGATGACGCCGCCGAACTCGCGCTGACCGAGGACCACAAGCTCCATGTCCGTCTCGGCGGTCACGGTGGCGTTGCGAGGAGCTTTGTCGAGGAGAGCGAGCTCGCCGAACGCGGCACCCGGACCGAGGGTCGCCACCTTGCGGCCGCGTCGGGAAACCTTGGCGGTGCCCTCGAGGATGACGAAGAACTCCGAGCCGCTCGAGCCCTCGCTGACCAGCACTCGGCCCGCGGCGACTTTCACGTCCTCGGCTCGACGGGCGACCAGCCCGAGTTCCTTCCGAGAGAGGGCGGAGAACAGGGGCACCTCGGAGAGGTGGCCGATGAAGACGTCGTTGCGAGCCATTGCCGGAATCTAGGCGCGACACCACGGCGAGCGACAGTGCGATCCACCTCGATGGTTCGGCCCGAATGCGAGGGGGAATATCGAGGCGCACTAGAAAGTTGTCAACGATCCACTCAAGGTTCCTATCACCGTCCGGTGCAGGTACCAGATTCCGCCGGTTTCGACCGGGTCATCCCCCCAAGCTCTACGGAGGCATCAATGTCCAAGGCCGTCGGTATCGACCTCGGTACCACCAACTCGGTTGTCTCGACCCTCGAGGCCGGAGAACCGGTCGTCATCCCGAACGCCGAGGGTGCGCGCACGACTCCGTCGGTCGTGGCGTTCTCCAAGACGGGCGAAGTTCTCGTTGGTGAGGTGGCCAAGCGCCAGGCAATCACGAACCCGGACCGCACAATCCGCTCCGTCAAGCGCCACATCGGCACCAACTGGTCGATCGACATCGACGGCAAGGCGTACAACACCCAGGAGATCTCCGCCCGGATCCTCCAGAAGCTCAAGCGTGACGCCGAGGCGTACCTGGGCGACACTGTGACCCAAGCCGTCATCACGGTGCCTGCGTATTTCGGCGACGCCGAGCGCCAGGCCACGAAGGAAGCCGGCGAAATCGCGGGCCTCGAGGTCCTGCGCATCATCAACGAGCCGACTGCCGCGGCGCTGGCCTACGGGTTGGAGAAGGACACCGACGTCACTATCCTCGTCTTCGACCTCGGAGGCGGCACGTTCGACGTCTCGGTACTCGAGCTCGGCGAAGGTGTTTTCGAAGTCAAGTCCACGGCCGGCAACACCCACCTCGGCGGCGACGACTGGGACCAGCGGGTTATCGACTGGATGGTCACCGAGTTCAAGAACTCCAACGGTGTAGACCTCGGTGCCGACAAGATGGCGACGCAGCGCCTGAAGGAAGCGGCCGAGAAGGCGAAGATCGAACTCTCCTCGTTGCAGGAGACGTCGATCAACCTGCCGTTCATCACCGCGACCGCCGACGGACCGCTCCACCTTGAGCTTTCCCTCTCCCGGTCGAAGTTCCAGGAACTGACGCGCGATCTGCTCGAAGCGTGTCGCGGTCCCTTCGAGCAGGCGATCCGTGACGCGGGTCTGTCGATGAGCGGTATCGACCGAGTGCTCCTCGTCGGTGGTTCCACTCGTATGCCGGCGGTCTCGGACCTCGTGCACGAACTCACGAGTAAGGACGGCGACAAGGGCATCAACCCCGACGAAGCCGTCGCGGTCGGTGCGGCGATCCAGGCCGGCGTGCTCAAGGGTGAGGTCAAGGACGTCCTGCTCCTCGACGTCACGCCCCTGTCGCTCGGCATCGAGACCAAGGGTCAGATCATGACCAAGCTCATCGAGCGCAACACCACGATCCCGACGAAGCGGTCCGAGGTCTTCACCACCGCGGATGACAACCAGAGCTCGGTGGAGATCAAGGTGCTCCAGGGCGAGTCGGACATGGCGTACCGCAACAAGACGCTCGGCACGTTCCAGCTCGTCGGCATCCCGGCGGCACCGCGCGGCATCCCGCAGGTGGAGGTCACCTTCGACATCGACGCGAACGGCATCGTGCACGTCACCGCGAAGGATCTCGGGACCGGTAAGGAACAGCAGATGACCATCACCGGTGGCACTGCGCTCGGCAAGGACGAGATCGACCGCATGATGAAGGAAGCCGAGGCGCACGCGGAGGAGGACAAGGCTCGACGCGAGGAAGCGGAAGTCCGCAACAACGCCGACAACCTCGTGTTCCAGACCGAGAAGCTCCTGAAGGACTCCGGCGAGAAGGTCGAGCCCGCTGAGCGGGAGAAGATCGAGGCCGAGCTTGCGTCCTTGAAGGAAGCCCTTGCCGGCACGGACGTGGACGCGGTTCGCACTGCGCACGAGGCGTTGATCGCGGCGAGCCAGGAGTTCGCACAGCGCCTGTACGCCGCCTCCACTGCGGAGGCCTCTTCGGCCTCTACGGCTGGCGCGGACAGCCCCCAGGGTGATGGCGGTCCCGCCTACGAGGCTGCGGATGATGACGAGGTTGCGGAGGCCGAGATCGTCGACGAACCCGGTGGCAAGAAATGAGTGATGTCTCGGACCCGGGTGACGACGCGGTTGACCGGGTCGAGGACATGGAGGTTCTCGACCCGGAGACCGCGGCTGCCCAGATCGTCGAAGGCGATCTGGTGGCGCTGTTGGGTGAGCGCGACGAGATGCGTTCGCTCGCGCAGCAGATCCAGGCCGACTTCGAGAACTATCGCAAGCAGGCGATGCGGCGCGAGGCGGCCATCGTGGAACGCGCGAGCGAGGCCCTCGTCGAGAAGTTGCTGCCCGTCCTGGACAGTTTCGAATCGGCCGTTACCCAGATGCCCGAAACCACCGATCCCGGCGTGCGCAAGGGCGTGGAGTTGGTGTTCGCGCAGCTCGTATCGGCACTCGAGGGCGCAGGTTTGGAACGGATCGAAGCCGACGGTCAACCGTTCGATCCGAACGAGCACGAAGCCGTGATGCACGAAGACGGTGATGGTGAACCGGTGGTCTCCGCGACGATGCGGACGGGCTACCGGCTCAAGGGTCGCGTGGTGCGGCCGTCCATGGTGAAGGTGACGAAGTAACGACGATGGCTCCGCAGCGCGAGTGGTTCGACACTGACTACTACTCAGTCCTCGGCGTGTCGCACGACGCGACCGACAAGGACATCACGCGCGCGTACCGAAAACTCGCGAAGCAGCACCACCCCGATGCGAATCCGGGGAACAAGGACGCGGAAGACAAGTTCAAGGACGTCTCCGCGGCGAACGACGTGCTGAGTGACGCCAAGAAGCGCACCGAGTACGACGAAGTGCGTCGCATGGTCGCGTCCGGCGCATACCCGGGGGGTGCCGGCGGCCCCGGGGGCTTCGGCGGCTCGGGCGGCAGCGGTGGATTTCAGTTCGATGAGGGTGTCGACCTCGGCGACCTTCTCGGTGGGTTGTTCGGCGGGCGCGGCGGTCGGGGCCAGCAGAGTCGGGGTCGTCGGAACTCACGAGGCGCACCGCAGCGTGGTTCGGATCTCGAATCCGAGTTGACCATCGACTTCCGTGAGGCGATCGAAGGCATCACCACGTCCGTCGCCTTCACCGCGGAGGCAGCGTGTTCGGAGTGCAAGGGCTCGGGCGCACGGCTCGGTACCCAGCCCCAGACCTGTCCACAGTGCAACGGGCGCGGCGAGGTCGCCGTCGATCAGGGTCCGTTCTCCTTCAACCAGGTCTGTCCGAACTGCAACGGTCGTGGCGCGCTGATCACCGACCCGTGCCCGCGCTGCCACGGCGGGGGCACGGAGGTCAGGCGCCGAGACGTCAAAGTGAAGTTGCCCGTCGGCGTCAAAGACGGACAGCGCATCAAGGTCAGTCAACGCGGCGCGGCGGGACGCAACGGCGGTCCGGCGGGCGACCTGTACGTGGTGGTGCACGTGCGACCGGACCCGACCTTCGGTCGGCGCGGTACGCGTGACTTGAACGTTCACGTCCCGATCACGTTTGCGGAGGCCGCGCTCGGCGCCAACATCAGTGTTCCGACGTTGGAGGATCCGGTCACGCTGAAGGTGAGGGCCGGGACCCAGCCGGGGACCACACAGAAAGTGAAAGGCCGCGGCATCGCCGGCAGCAATGGTCACCCTGGCGATCTGTACGTCACCTTCGATCTCGCAGTTCCGCACAAGCTCGATCGCGTCCAGCGGGAGGCGGTGGAAGCGGTGGCGGCCGCGTTCCCCGATGATCCGCGAGCTGGGATGGGAGTGACGTGATGGCCCACGACGAACGCGCCCTGTACATCATCTCTGTCGCCGCCGATCTCGCCGGTGTTCACCCCCAGACCTTGCGGATCTACGAACGCAAAGGCCTCATCGAGCCGGTCCGTACCCAAGGGCGCAGCCGGCGGTACTCCGAACGAGATGTGGCCCTGCTCCGCCGGATTCAAGAACTGACGAACGAAGGTGTCGGGCTGGCGGGGGTCCGACGCATTCTCGCGTTGGAAGCGCGAGTGGAACTTCTTGAGACCGAGTTACGTCGGGTGCAGATCGAGGCGCGCGACGCCATCGAGCGCGTGCAGCGCGAAGGTCGCCATGATCTCGTCCCGGTCGATCCCCGTCGCCGACCGCGGTAGCGGCGGCGCATCCGACCAGAAGTACAGCCGGCCAGAACCGCAGCCGGTCAGAACTTCGGCGGGCTCTCGGAGCTGAGCCACTCCTGCGCGGCGCGAGTTCCGGCTTCGTAGCCGGCGTCGACGAGTCGATCGAACGACCCGAAGTCCAACATTGCGACGCCACTGACGTCGGGTCGGATGTAGAGGTCGCCCTTGTCCTCGTCTCGGCCACCCAACTCGGTGATCCGCATCAGGACCTTGATCGCGCCAACCATGTCGTCGGTCGCGGCGCGTGGGTTCACCCGATCGATCAACCACCGCCAGCCGGAGACGACGCCGGATTCCGGAAGCCCGCCGGCGCGCACGTCACGTTGACTGCCAACGTCGATGGCGACGACCTTGATGCCGTCGTGCTGCGCGCGCATGATGCCGACCGGCATGTTGTCGAGCACGCCGCCGTCGACGAGCACGTCACCGTCGGCGTTGCGCATCGGCGGAAACACGCCCGGGATCGAGAACGAGGCTCGCAACGCGAACCATCCGGGGCCGCCGGCGTGGATCTCGGGTTCGCCCTTGGTGATGTTGGTGGACACCGCGAAGGCGCGCCGCCAGGTGTCCTCGAAGTCGAGGCCGTCGGCGGCTCGACGCATCTGTTCGGTCACCCGGGCTCCGGAAGCGATCGACACGATGGGGAACGTCACGTCGACCGGCGATTTGCCGTCGACGACGGCTTCGCGCAGGAGCTGGGCCACCGCAGCCGGGGTCATGTCTCGCGCGGCGCCACCGGCGACGATGGATCCGATGCTGGTGCCACCGACCGCGTCGATGGGAATCCCGGCATCGAGCAGCGCGGCGTAGACGCCGACTTCGGAGATGCCGCGTGCACCTCCCCCGCTGAAGACCACCCCCACGCCGCGGTTGAGGATGAGGCGCGCGACGCGGTCAACGTCGCCGACGTTGTCGTCGCGCACGTGGTGGTGTCGGTCCACCGTTCTTGGTCCGAGCCAGCGGGTCGTTCGGCGCGCGTCACGCGTCGGCGCCGGATGAACGAGGACGAGTTCGGTGCGGCGGTCCGTACGGTGATGTCCGTGGACGAGTCCTTCGACGAGCCGCAACGCTGGGCCCGTCGTGGCATCGCCGACGACGACGACGAGGTCGGCTTGACGCAGACACGCTTCGGTCCACGGTGTCGGCTCGGGTTCCGCGAGGTACACGACGAGCGCGTGGTCACCTTCGAGGTCGTTGCTCCACGAAGCCATACGACCGCGATCGAGGTCATCGCCGGCGACGCGCCGGGCGTCCTCGACACTGACCTGGTGAGCGTCCCCGGCGAGGCGCGCACAACTGCGCGTCAGCTGGTCGACGAAGTGCATCACGACGGGCGTGCAGTCGAGCGGCAGAATCGCGACAGACACCGCCGGAGTGCTGACGCGCCCGACCCGCTGGCGCGCGAGCAGTCGGTCGACGGTGGCGGTACTCACCGCGCGGTAGGCGTTGGGGTGGGCGGCGGTCAGCGCGCCGAACGCCGTCGCGCTGAGACGAAGCAGATGTGTGTCTCGGAGTGCGACGACGTCAGCCGTGCGGGGGCGGTCCACGATGAGGGCCATCTCACCCACGACGTCACCCCGACCGATTTCGGCCAGGACATGCTCCTCACCGTCGGCTCGGGCGATCACTCGCAGCCGACCCGCAGCCACGAGGTACAGACAATCGGCCGGGTCGCCTTCCCGCATGACGGTGTCGCCGGCGGGAATGAACACCGGTTCCAGGGATTCACACACGAGGGTTCGTGCGTCCGCCGGCAGCGCGCCCAGCACGCGGTTCTGACGGACCAGCGCTTCGAACTCGGTGCGGTTCGTATCGGTGGCAGTCACAGCACTACTCGCTTGCTTCCGCAGCCTGGGCGGCGCGAAGTGCGCCGGCGAGGCCGACCAGGAGTTGTTCGGCGAGGTCCGGAACCTCTCGCAGCAGGGTCCGGAACATGCGGATACCGAGGACGGCGACCTTGACATCGCTCGTCGCAGTGACGGTCGCGCTGCGCGGCGCGCCGTCGAGAATCGCAAGTTCGCCGAAGTAGCTGCCCGGACCGACCGCGTTGACCTCGACGCCGTCGCGGCACACGCTCGCGGTGCCGTCGATGATCACGAACAGAGCGTCACCCGGTTCGCCCTCGACGACGAGGTCCGTTCCGGCGGGCAGTGACGCGGTCTGCGCGTGGCGCGCCACCGCTCGCCGCTCACGCGCGGTGCATCGGGAGAACAGGCCGACCGTCTCCAAGACGTCGGCCAGATCCTTCTTGCTGCCCATCACTCCTCCAGCCCCTCGTGCGCCCCAGCGTTCCGGGGGCCTACCCTACCGGCGTCACGGCGCAGCATGTCCGGGGCGTCACTCTGGGAGGGCAAGTGCGCAAGCTCGCAATCCTGATCGTTCGTCGCCGCCGGTGGGTGGTGGTGATCGCACTCATCGCGTTGCCGTTGGCCGCGATCCTCGGCGGCGGCGTCCATGATCGCTTGACCGGTGGCGGCTTTGAAGACCCGGCGGCCGAGTCCGCCCGGGCGCGGGCCGAGATCAAGGCCGCGTTCCCCCAGGCCTCTCTGTCGGACTTCGTGCTGGTGGTCACCGCAAAGTCCGGCACTGTCGACGACGCCGCGGTCACCCAAGCCGCCACCGCCCTGACCAAGAAGTTGCGCAGCCAACGCGGGGTGGTCGCCGCGAACTCATACTGGACCTACGGCAAGGTCGCGCAGTTGAGGAGCACCAACGGACGACAAGCGCTCGTGGTTGCCGCGCTGTCCGGGGTCGAAGACACGAAGTTCGCGCGCGCCGGTGAACTCGCGGACGAGTTCACCGTGAATACACCGCTGCTCTCCACCCTGCCAACCGGTGAGGCGGTGTTGACGCACCAGATCTCGGTCCAGGCGGAGAAGGACCTTCAGAAGTCCGAGCTCATCACCGCGCCGTTGACCGCGATCGCGCTGGTGATCGTGTTCGGCAGCATCGTCGCTGCCCTGCTCCCGCTGGCGGTGGGCGCGATTGCAGTGATCGGAACGTTCCTCGTCCTCACGATCCTGACCCTCTTCACCGACGTCTCGGTCTTCGCGCTGAACCTGACGACGGCGCTCGGACTCGGTCTCGCAATCGACTACAGCCTGTTCATGGTCTCGCGCTACCGAGAAGAGATGGCGCGTGGCGTGTCGAGCAACGTCGCGGTCGGCCGGTCGATGCAGACTGCCGGGCGCACGGTCGCCTTCAGCGCCGGCACCGTCATGATCTCGCTCGCGGCCCTCGCAGTGTTCGACGTGCCCTACCTCCGGTCGTTCGCCTTTGCCGGGGTGGCGGTCGTGGCGCTTGCCGCGATCGCCGCCGTGGTGGTCCTCCCGGCGGTGCTCGCGATGCTCGGGCCGCGGGTGGAAAAAGGCCGCATCTTCAAGCCGAAGCCGGAGTCCGAGACGGGCGGGTTCTGGGGCGGCCAGGCCCGGCGAGTGATGAAGCACCCGGTGCCGTACGCGCTCGGCGTGAGCGCGCTGCTTGCACTGCTCGCAGTTCCGTTCTTCCACGTGAACCTCGGTCTGACCGACGACCGCGTGGTGCCGGACAGCGTCAGCGGCCGCCGTGCCGTCGATCAGATCCGGGCGAACTTCACCACCCGCGAGTCGAGTGCGATCGCCGTTTCGCTTCCGAAGACTGATCCGGTCAGGGACGAAGCGGCCCTCAAGGCGTTGGCCCTGCGGTTCGCAACGTTGCCGGGGGTTGCGCACGTGGACTCGGCGATCGGCTTCTTCCTTCCCGCGCTCGACGGCCCGAAGAAGGGGACGGTGACCTTCGCTCCGATCTCGCTTGCCCCCACGCAGAAGCCGCGGTTCACCAACGCGGCAGGGACCAGTGGGACGTACTTGACGGTGACCCCGGCGATCGAGCCCATGTCGGCGAAGGGCGATCAGCTCGTCCGGTCGATTCGGGCAACGACGTCGCCACTCGAGTTCAACGTCGCGGGTCTCGGCGCGCGGCTCATCGACACGAAGGACTCGGTGCTGGGCCGCCTGCCGCTCGCGATCGGGCTCGTCGCGCTCGCCACCTTCATCCTGCTGTTCCTGATGACCGGGAGCTTGTTGGTACCCCTGAAGGCGCTCGGGCTCAACGTGCTGTCGTTGACGGCCACGTTCGGAGCGATGGTGTACATCTTCCAGGACGGCCACTTCAAGGACGTCCTCAACGTCACACCCACCGGCTCCGTCGACGTCTTCACTCCGATTCTGATGTTCTGCATCTCGTTCGGCTTGTCGATGGATTACGAGGTCTTCCTGCTGTCGCGCATCAAGGAGGAGTACGACCTCGATCGCAACAACGAACACGCCGTCGCCATCGGGTTGCAGAAGACTGGCAAGATCGTCACGGCCGCCGCGCTGCTCCTCACGATCGTCTTCGTCGGCATCGCCACGTCGGAGGTCGCGATTGTGAAGTTGTTCGGCATCGGGCTGACCCTGGCGATCCTCGTGGACGCGTTCTTGATCCGGGCGACGTTGGTCCCGGCCTTTATGCGCCTGGCCGGCCGATCCAACTGGTGGGCCCCGCGTTGGCTGCGCCGCTGGCACCTCCGCTACGGGATTTGGGAGAACGAACCCATCGCACTGCTCGACCGCGAGTTCGAATCCGTCACCTAGTTCGTCCCAAAGACGCGACTTTTTGGCTGTGGGGTCGCGCTTTTGGCCGGCTGCAGCCAAAAAGTCGTGGCGGGAATGGAGGAGTTGATGGTGGCGTTGTCAAGTTCGACTCATTCCGGCCGCGCGCGCACGAGGACTTTTCATGGCGTTTGATCCCGACAAGTTGACCCGCAAGACCCAGGAGGCGATTGGCGCGGCGCAGGCCGTCGCCCGGGATCGCCACCACAGCCAGGTTGGTGGTGAGCATTTGCTCGCCGCCCTCATCGGCCAGGCCGAAGGCGTGGTGTTGCCGGTGATCGAACGGGTCGGGGTCGCGCCGAAGGCGGTGCGAGACCAAGTCGAGGCGTCCCTTGAACGCTTACCGAAGGTGCACGGCTCGACCACCCAGCCACCGCAGGTCGCCCAGGACGCGTACCGCCTTCTCGAAGCCGCCAACGGCGAGCGGGCCGAACTCGGTGACGACTACCTCTCGACCGAGCACCTCCTGCTTGCGATGACCAAGGTTGCCGGCGGTGTGGGCGACTTGCTCCGTGGTCTGGGCGTGACGACCGACGCGGTGCTCGAGGCGCTGAAGCAGGTCCGAGGTTCGCACCGGGTCACATCGGAAAACCCCGAGGATCAATACCAGGCGCTCGAGCGGTACGGCCGGGACCTCACCGAGGAAGCGCGCAAGGGCAAGCTCGATCCGGTCATCGGCCGGGACGAGGAGATCCGGCGCGTGATCCAGGTGCTGTCGCGGCGGACGAAGAACAACCCGGTTCTCATCGGAGAGCCTGGCGTCGGCAAGACCGCGATCGCCGAAGGGCTCGCCCGGCGGATCGTGGAGGGCGACGTCCCGGAGAGTCTCCGGGACAAGCGGCTCATCTCTCTGGACATCGGTGCGATGGTCGCCGGTGCGAAGTATCGTGGTGAGTTCGAGGAACGAATGAAGGCGGTGCTCAAGGAGATCGTCGACAGTGACGGCGAGGTCGTCACGTTTATCGACGAGTTGCACACCATCGTCGGCGCCGGCGCCGCCGAGGGCTCGGTTGACGCCGGAAACATGATCAAGCCCATGCTCGCGCGCGGCGAACTCCGCATGATCGGTGCGACCACGCTGGACGAGTTCCGCAAGTACATCGAGAAGGATGCGGCACTGGAACGCCGGTTCCAACAGGTGTACGTGGGTGAGCCGTCAGTCGAAGACACGATCGCGATTCTGCGCGGCCTGAAGGAGCGGTACGAGGTCCACCACGGTGTCCGCATCCAGGACGCCGCGCTGGTGGCGGCCGCGGTGTTGAGCGACCGGTACATCCCGTCCCGACAGCTGCCGGACAAGGCCATCGACCTCGTCGACGAGTCCGCGTCGCGATTGCGGATCGAGATCGACTCGATGCCCAACGAGCTCGACGTCGTGGAGCGGCGCATCCGTCAGCTCGAAATCGAGCAGGCCGCACTCGCGAAGGAGACCGACGAAGCCTCGAAGCAGCGGCTCGCCGCGCTCGAATCAGAGTTGGCCGGACTCGCGGAGGAACGTGACGCCATGGCTGCGCAGTGGCAGCTGGAGAAGGACGGGATCGCCGAGATCCGCAAGCGCAAGGAGGCGCTCGAAGCGGCGCGCACGGACGCAGAGAAAGCCGAACGTGATGGTGATCTCCAGCGCGCCGCCGAACTCCGCTACGGCACCATGCGCGATCTCGACGCCGAGATCGAGGAGCGCACCGAGCGCCTCAACGACCTCCAGGCCGGCCACGCCATGCTGAAGGAAGAGGTCGACGAAGAGGACATCGCCGAGATCGTGTCGAAGTGGACCGGCGTGCCGGTCACGCGCCTGATGGAGGGCGAGATGGCGAAGCTCGTCCGCATGGAGGACGAGTTGCACGCGCGGGTCATCGGCCAGGACGACGCCGTCGCCGCCGTGGCGAACGCGATCCGTCGTTCCCGTGCCGGTCTCTCTGACCCAAACCAGCCGATCGGGTCGTTCTTGTTCCTCGGCCCGACGGGCGTCGGCAAGACCGAGCTCGCCCGGACCCTCGCCGACTTCTTGTTCGACGACGACCGCGCCATGGTCCGCATCGACATGAGTGAGTACATGGAGAAGCACGCGGTCTCGCGTCTCGTCGGTGCGCCTCCCGGCTACGTCGGGTACGACGAAGGCGGTCAGCTCACCGAAGCAGTTCGCCGGCGTCCCTACGCCGTGGTCTTGCTCGACGAGGTGGAGAAGGCCCACCCGGACGTGTTCAACGTGCTGCTCGCGCTCATGGATGACGGTCGTCTGACGGATGGCCAGGGCCGCACGGTCGACTTCACCAACACCGTGCTCATCATGACGAGCAACCTGGGGGCCGGTGGCGACGAGCGCGCCGTGATGGCCGCGGTTCATACTCACTTCAAGCCCGAGTTCGTCAATCGGATCGACGAAGTGGTGGTGTTCCACCGGCTCGACGAGCGTCATATCGCGTCGATCGTGGACATCCAGGTGGCGTTCCTCCGCGACCGGCTCGAGGCTCGCGGACTGGGACTCGAACTCACGGACGGCGCCCGTGACTACGTCGCGCGCGTTGGCTACGACCCAGACTTCGGCGCCCGGCCACTCAAGCGCGTACTGCAGAAGGAGATCGCTGATCCGATCGCGATCGAGCTGCTCCAGGGCAACTACCGAGACGGTGATGTGATCCAGGTCGACGCGAGCCCCGACGGTCTCGTGTTCCACCGCTCCGAAGCCATCATCTCGGCGTCTCTGCTCGCACCTCCGCCCGGCTGACGCGCGGAGGCTCGTTCCGACGCGACTCCGCTCCGGCTCGGATGACGGTGCGTCGACTACCGTGTCCCCAACGTGAGTGCAGTCACGTTGTGGGCCGGTTCCTCGCGAGGATCCGGTCCTTTTCGCGGGAGTAGCGCGTGCCAGGTGCAGTAGTCGTCGGAACGCAATGGGGTGACGAGGGCAAAGGTCGGTTCACCGACTATCTCGCCAAAGAAGCTTCCCTCTGTGTTCGGTATCAGGGCGGCCACAACGCCGGCCACACCCTCGTCGTCGACGGCGAGGTCTTCAAGTTGCAGCTGGTGCCGAGCGGGATTCTCTATCCCTGGGTCGTGCCGGTCATCGGCAACGGTGTGGTTGTGGATCCCCAGGTCCTGCTCAACGAACTCGAAATGCTCAACGCTCGCAACATCGAGACACGAGGCTTGCGCCTCTCCGGCAATGCGCATCTGATCATGCCGTACCACCAGGAGCTGGACCGTCTGAACGAGCGGTACCTCGGGAACGCAAAGCTCGGGACCACCAAGCGCGGCATCGGCCCGGCGTACGCAGATAAGGCCATGCGTGTGGGCCTGCGCGTCCAAGACCTGTTCGACCCCAAGATCTTCCGCGAGAAACTCGACCTGGCGTTGCGCGAGAAGAACGGTGTGCTCACCAAGGTCTACAACCGGCTGCCCGTTGACGCCGATGCACTGGCGAAGCAGTACCTCGCGCTCGCGTCTCGGCTCGAGCCGCTCGTCGATGACACCGTGCACCTGGTGCACCAGGCGCTCGACGCCCAGCAATGGGTCCTCTTCGAAGGCGCCCAGGCCACCTTTCTCGATCTGGACCACGGCACGTATCCCTTCGTAACCTCGAGCAACCCGGTCTCGGGCGCGGTGTGCGCCGGCGCCGGCGCCGGACCACGGGATCTGGAGCGCATCGTCGGCGTGGTGAAGGCGTACACGACGCGCGTGGGTGCGGGCCCATTCCCGGCCGAGTTGTTCGAAGGCGATGAGGTGGGCGACCTGCTCGTGGACCGAGGCGCCGAGTTCGGGACGAACACGAAGCGGCGTCGCCGCACCGGGTGGCTGGACCTGGTGATGGTAAAGCACGCTTCGCGCCTCAACACCTGTACCGAGCTCGCCATCACCAAACTCGACGTGTTGTCGCCACTCGCGGAGCTCAAGGTCTGCGTCGGTTACGTCGGAGAAGACGGCACGCGCTACGACCACGTGCCGTATCACCAGTCGGTGATCCACAAGGTGAAACCGATCTACGAGACATTCAAAGGTTGGGAGTCCGACATCGAGCGGGCCGAGCGCATCCAGGATCTCCCACGCGAAGCGCAGGAGTACGTGCGCTTCATCGAGGAGTACACCGGGGTGCATGTCAGCTTCGTCTCGGTCGGTCCGGCACGGGACCAAACGGTCGTACTCCCGAGAGCCGCGTGAACCGGCGCGCACGAGAGCGGGATTGACATGCAGGTACTCGTCGTCGGCGGTGGTGCGCGAGAGCACGCTCTGGTCTGGGCCCTCTCGCAGTCGCCGATCGTCGACGCGGTGGTCGCAACGCCGGGCAACCCCGGGATTGCCGCCGGCGCACACTGTCTGAGCTTCGACGACGCGATGGAGAGCCTCGACTCGTTTGATCTTGCGGTCATCGGGCCCGAGGCCCCACTCGTCGATGGATTGGCGGACGAGATGCGCGAGCAAGGGCTCGCGGTGTTCGGCCCGTCGGCCGCGGCGGCGCGCCTGGAGGGGTCGAAGGCGTGGATGAAGGACGTCCTCGCCGGCGCCGAGATCCCCACCGCCCGCCACGCCACGTTCACCGGGGCTCAAGAGCACGCGGCACTGGCGTACCTCGAGACGCTCCCCGGGCTGTACGTAATCAAGACTGACGGCCTCGCCGCCGGCAAGGGCGTGCTCGTCACCGAGTCGCTCCCCGACGCGCGCGAGGCGGTTCGTGAGTACCTGGCCGGCCGCGCGTTCGGTGATGCCGGCCGCACCGTGGTGATCGAGGAGGGACTCACCGGTCCCGAGCTCTCACTGCTCGTGCTGTGCGACGGGACGCTGACCGGCGTGCCGCTCGCGCCCGCGCAGGACTTCAAGCGGCTGGGCGATGGCGATCTCGGCCCCAACACCGGCGGCGTCGGCGCGTACTCGCCGGTCCCGGTGGCGACCGACGCACTCGTGCAGCAGATCATGGAGCGTGCGGTCACGCCGACTCTGTCCCGGCTCGCTGCGTTCGACATCGAGTACCGGGGTGTGCTGTACGCCGGACTGATGCTCACTCCCGAGGGCCCGAAGGTCATCGAGTACAACGTTCGCTTCGGTGATCCGGAGTGCGAAGTGGTGGTGCCGCGGCTCGCGAGCGACCTGGCGGTCCACTGCGCCGAGGCGGCCACCGGCAGACTGGAGACGCCGGTTCGATTCCGTGACGATGCGTGCGTGACCGTCGTGCTCGCGAGTGAGGGCTATCCGACCGCGCCGCGCACCGGCGACCTCATCGCCGGCCTGGACTCCGCCGCCGCCACCGACGATGACGTGATCGTCTTCCACGCCGGCACCGCGCGTACCGACGCGGGCATCGTGACCGCGGGAGGACGCGTGCTCGCCGTCACCGCGCTCGGGACCGACGTTGACGCCGCGCGCACCAAGGCCTACGCCGCCGCCGACGCGATCTCGTGGCGCGGCAAGTACTGCCGGCGCGACATCGCCGCCGCACCTTCGACCTGACCCTGGAGGAAACGTGATCCCCCGCTATTCGTTGCCCGAGATGGCCATGCTGTTCACCGACGACGCGAAGTTCGGCGCGTGGCTCGAGGTCGAGATCCTCGCCACTGAGGCGTGGGCCGAGATCGGAGTCGTACCGACGCCGGCCGCGGAAGCAGTGCGCGCCCGTGCCGGTTTCGACGTCGCCGCGATCGATGAGCGGGAGCTGATCACCGAGCACGATGTCGCCGCGTTCGTCGACGTGGTCCAAGAACGCGTCGGACAACCCGAGGGTGCGTGGGTGCACTACGGCCTGACCTCGAGCGACGTGGTCGATACCGCACTCGCGTTGCAGCTCACCCGGGCCGCCGACTTGCTCATCGGCGCGGCGGTCGAGCTCGAAGAGGCGCTGACCAAGCAAGCCCACGTGTATCGAGACACTGCGATGGTCGGGCGTACGCACGGGATCCATGCCGAACCCACCACCTTCGGTATCAAGCTCGCCCTGTGGGCGTTGCAGGTCCGCCGGGACGTCGAGCGATTGCGCCGGGCGCGAGCCGGCATTGCGGTCGGCAAGCTGTCCGGAGCGGTGGGGACCTACTCCAACGTCGATCCTCGCGTCGAGGCGCACGTCTGCCGGGCGCTCGGGCTCACCCCGGTTCCGGCCACGCAGGTGTTGGCCCGTGACCGACACGCCGAGCTGCTGTACGCGTGTGCATCGGCCGGCGCGGCGGTGGAGCAATGCGCGCTGGAGATCCGTCATCTGCAACGGACCGAAGTCCGAGAGGTGGAAGAACCGTTCCGCGCCGGGAAGCAGAAAGGTTCCTCGGCAATGCCGCACAAGCGGAATCCGGTCAAGAGCGAACAGCTCTGCGGTTTGGCACGCGTGTTGCGGGCCGACCTGATGGCCGGTATGGAAGACATCGCGCTCTGGCACGAACGAGATATCTCTCACTCCTCGGTCGAGCGGATCATCCTTCCGGACGCCTGTCTCTTGGCGTACTACCTGCTCGTGAAAATGCGCTCGATCATCGAGGGCATGGTCGTGTACCCCGAGCGCATGATCGAGAACCTCGACGCGAGTTACGGACTGGTGTTCAGCCAACCCGTGCTGCTCGCCATCGTCGAAGCCGGACGGTCGCGTGACGACGCGTACCGCATGGTGCAGCGCAATGCGATGAAGACCTGGGAGGAACGCCGCCCGTTCATCGATGTCCTGCGCGACGATCCGGAGGTCGTCGCCGCAATCTCGCCCGAGGCACTCGCCGGCGCCTTCGACCTCACGAAGGCAATCGCCAACATCGGCCGCACCTTCGATGTCCTGGATCAGGAGGCGACAGCGTGAGCGAGGCGTCGACACCAGTGCACAGCCATCGGCCTCGCCGAGCGGGGCCCGAGCGGCAGCGACACGAGCGCTTGCGGCGGCGCGAAGGGACGTGGACGTACGAGCGAGTAGCGCCGTCGCAGCGTCCGCAGGGCGGTGAGCGGAGGTGATCGTGATCGATCTGCCGCACCTCTACTCCGGCAAGGTCCGAGACCTCTATGACGCCGGTGAGGACACGATCCTCATGGTCGCGTCCGATCGGGTCTCGGTCTTCGACGTCGTCCTTCCGGATGAGATCCCGGACAAGGGTCGCGTCCTCACGGCCCTCTCCTCGTTCTGGTTCGACCTGACCGTTGATCTGCTCCCGAACCACGTGATCTCCGTCGACCCGAGCACCTTTCCCGAAGGTGCTCGCCCCGATGCGGACGGCCGCGCCACGCTGGTGCGCCGGACCGATCCGGTCCCGATGGAGTGCATCGCGCGGGGGTACCTCTTCGGCAGTGCGTGGGCCGAGTATCGCGAGCACGGCACCGTGCAGGGCCGGCCGATGCCGGCGGGGATGCAGGAGGCCGAGGTCCTTCCCGAGCCGCTCTTCACCCCGACCACCAAGGCCGACGCCGGACACGACCTCCCCATGACCGATGCCGAGGCAGTCGATCTCGTCGGAGCCGAGACGTTTGCCCGCCTGCGCGATGCCGCCCTCGCGACCTACGCCCGGGGCGCCGAACACGCGCGAGCCCGCGGGATCGTGCTGGCCGACACGAAGTTCGAGTTCGGCACCTCGGGAGATGGTGAACTCCTGTTGATCGACGAGGTGATGACGCCGGATTCCTCGCGGTACTGGCCCGCCGATTCCTACACGCCGGGCGGGTCGCCGCCGAGCTTCGACAAGCAGTACGTACGCGACTACTACCTGACGCTGGACTGGGACCACACGCCGCCGGCGCCACCCGTTCCCGCCGCCGTGATCGCGGGAACGCGCGCTCGGTACGTCGAGGCGTACGAGCGGATTACCGGCCGGTCGTTCGCCGAGTGGTTCGGACCCAACGACGCAGGCGGCGGCGGGTAAGGTCGAACCGATGCCGAGCTTCGCTGCCACCGTCGACATCACCCATCTTCCGGGGATCCTCGATCCCCAGGGCGCGACCATCGATCGAGCGTTGCCGGCCCTCGGCTACACCAACGTCACCCAGGTCCGGGTCGGCAAGTCGATCCGCCTCACCGTCGACGCCGAATCGGAGGCCGCAGCCCGAGCGCAGGTGGACGAGATGTGCCATCGCCTTCTCGCCAATCCGGTGATCGAGGCGTTCTCGATCTCGATCACAGTCGAGGGCGAGCGCTGATGCGGGTCGGCGTCGTCCAGTTCCCCGGCACGAACTGTGAGCTGGATGTCATGCGCGTCGTCGAAGCGCTCGGTGGGGACGCCGAACTCCTGTTTCATTCCGACGCATCGATCGGTTCCGTCGACGCAGTGATCGTCCCCGGCGGCTTCGCCCACGGCGACTATCTCCGGGCTGGGGCGATCGCCCGCTTCTCGCCGATGATGGATGCCGTCGCCGAGTTCGCCCACTCGGGTGGGCCGGTGGTCGGGATCTGTAACGGCTTCCAAGTGTTGTGCGAAGCCGGACTGCTTCCCGGCGCGTTGCAGAAAAATGCCGGGCTCAAGTTCGTGTGCCGCACAGTGGAGGTGCGGGTCGAGACCACCACCACGGTGCTCACCAATCAGGCGACCGTCGGTCAGATCTTGCGGGTTCCCATCAATCACTTCGAAGGGAACTACGTCTGCGACGACCGCACCCTCGATGCGCTGCGGACGGAGGAGCGCATTGTGGTGCGGTACGTCGCCAATCCGAATGGGTCACTCGACGACATCGCCGGCGTGTGCAACGAGGCCCGCAACGTCGTGGGGTTGATGCCACATCCGGAGCGAGCCTCAGATCCGCTGCTCGGTTCCGACGACGGTCTCGTGATGCTGCGGTCCCTCTTCGCAAGTGTCGTCCCCGCGTGACCCTGCGGCCGACGCAAGCGGCGCTCGCCGAGGTCTTGCGAAAATACGCGATCCGCGAAGGCGAGTTCAGGTTGAACTCGGGTCGAACATCGAACTGGTATCTCGATGGTCGGCAGGTTGCGTTTCGCGGTGATTGCGTGGCGATCGTCGGAGACGCGATCGTCGACGCGCTGGCCCATGCCGGCATCGGGGCCGATGATTATGACGTGGTCGGCGGGCCGGTTGTGGGAGCGATTCCGGTCGCGCTTGCAGTGGCGATGGTCACGGGAAAGCCGGCGTTCGCCATCCGCAAGGAAGCCAAGGACCACGGAGTCGGTGGGCGTATTGCCGGAGTGCTCGAGGCTCGCCAGCGCGTCCTGATCGTCGAGGACACCGCGACGACGGGGAAAGCACTGGTGCAATCGTTGCCGGCGGTCGTGGAAATGGCGTGTCCGATCGTGGCCATTTCCCTGTTGTTGGACCGAGGTGGCGCGCTCGGCGAACTGCTCGCCGAACGCGCCATCCGCTACGTCCCAGTCTTGGGTGCGCCCGATCTCGGGTACGAATACGGGAGCTGATCTTTCGCTCCCGATTTACGCGCTACGCGCTACGGGCGATGCCGGCCTTCTTCAGAACGTCGGCCGGGACTCCGACCTCGCGCCAGCTCGCGTAGGTGATTCCCTTGCTCTCCGAATACGCTTTGGCGTCGCGGACGAATCCTTTTTCGAGCCCGGAGATGTCCACCGAGGTTCCCATGGTTGCGAGTTCGACGGTCAGATCGCGCCGCTCTTGGACCAACTCGAGACGCTTGATCGCTGACGCTCCGGAGAGCGCAACTTCGATGGCTTCCAGGCGTTTCTTGACGGAATCGGCGGTACGTTTCCGACCTCGCTTCGGCTTGTTCTGATCCAGAGCTTCGAGGTAGTCGCGCACCGATTTGCCGAGCGCCCGCCCTTTTGCCAGCGCAGCCTTGTGCTCGGAGGTCATTGGTGTGTTCTTTCTCGGCATCGTCACTCTTCATTCTCTCGCGAGATTACCTGTGGAGTCCTGTCCTGCCTTTGACTCTATATCGCGTCGTTCTATTCACAGTGATCACGTGGTCATTCGGTCCTGGGGTGCTTGCACGCCGTCGGTAGGCTCGACGTCGTGGCGGAGCAACCCCTTCATCGACAGCTGGGCATGACCGACGACGAGCTCAGCGCCGTCGTGGAAGAGCTCGGTCGCGAACCGACCCATCTCGAGCTGGCCATGTATTCGGTGATGTGGTCTGAGCACTGCTCGTACAAGTCCTCGCGTCCCCATTTGGGGCGATTCCCAACGGAAGCCCCATGGGTCCTGGTTGGTCCCGGCGAAGGTGCTGGGGTCATCGATGTGGGCGACGGCATCGCAGTAGCGGTCCGGATCGAGAGTCACAACCACCCCTCGGCCGTCGAGCCGTACCAAGGCGCAGCGACCGGCGTGGGCGGGATCATCCGCGACATCTTCTCCATGGGGGCACGACCGATCGCGGTGATGGACCCGCTCCGGTTCGGGCCACTCGATGATGCCCGAACCCGGTACCTCTTCGAGGGTGTCGTCAGCGGCATCAGCGGGTACGGCAACGCGGTAGGTGTCCCAACCGTCGGAGGCGAACTGGTCTTCGACGAGTGCTACCGCGACAACCCACTCGTGAACGTCTTCTGCCTCGGGACGCTGCCCATCGAGCGGCTCGTCCTGGCCCGGGCGGAGGGAGTGGACAACCTCGCGGTGCTCATCGGCGCGTCGACCGGACGCGACGGCATCGGTGGTGCGAGCGTCTTGGCGAGCGCCGGGTTCGAAGCGGGGAGTGAGGCCAAGCGACCCTCGGTCCAGGTCGGTGACCCGTTCGAGGAGAAGAAGCTGATCGAGGCGTGCCTGGCCCTCCTTGATTCGGGTCTGGCGATCGGAGTGCAGGACCTCGGTGCGGCCGGCATCTCCTGCGCCGCATCGGAAACGGCAGCCAAGACCGGCGCCGGCATGGACGTCGACGTCGCCCGCGCGCCGCATCGCGAACCGGGGATGAACCCCGTTGAAATGCTGACGTCCGAGAGCCAGGAACGGATGCTCGCCATCGTCACGCCGGCGAACCTCGAAGCCGTGCTCGCACTGTGTGAGCGCTGGGAGATTCGCGCTTCGGTGATCGGGCGCGTCACCGACACCGGGCGCTTCCGGGTCTACGACGGACTCTTCGATGCGATCGGCGTGCCGGGTGCGAACCCGCCCCTCCCCATCGGCGATGACCCCGTCGCGTGCTCGTCAGATCGTGAACCTATCGCCGACGTACCGATCGGCAGTCTTGGCGACGGACCGGTGTATCACCGGCCGCTCGCTCGTCCGGAGGACTACGACGCGCGTGCGGCCGACGATCCGGCACCGAGCCTCGCCGCACGGTTTCCTCCCGGAACTGATCTGGGTCCGGAGCTGCTCGCACTCCTGGCGACGCCCAACATTGCGGATCCGGCGTGGGTGTACCGCCAGTACGACCACCAACTCTTCCTCAACACCGTGGTCGGTCCGGGCAGCGACGCCAGCGTGCTCCGCCTGCACGAGGCGCCGCCACGTGCGCTCGCCCTCGCGGTCGACGGCAAGGCGCGGTACTGCGCGCTCGACCCGAACGTCGGTGCGGCGCTGGCCGTGCTCGAAGCCGCGCGCAATGTTGCGTGTGCCGGTGGCACCCCGAAGGCACTCGTGAACTGTCTCAACTTCGGCAATCCCGAGCACCCCGAGGTGATGTGGCAATTCTCCGAGACCGTCGACGGGATGAGCGCGGCGTGTGTGGCGCTCGGGATGCCGGTCATCGGCGGGAACGTCAGCTTCTACAACGAGAGCCGCGGCGCGGACATCGACCCCACCCCGGTGGTCGGCGTGATCGGACTCATCGACGAGTTGACCGATGTGCCACCGATCGCCGCGCTGACCGACGGTGACACGATCGTCCTCCTCGGGACCACGTCCGCAGAGCTCGGCGGTTCGGCGTGGGCGACGATGCACGGGCTGCGCCACGGTCGACCTCCTCGCGCCGATCTCCACGTTGCGGCCCGGCTTCATTCCTTCGTGGCCGAGCAGGTGGTGGCCCGAGTCCCGAGCGGAATCCATGATTGCTCCGAGGGCGGTCTCGCGATTGCGCTGGCGGAGATGGCGATCAACGGTGGCGTCGGGTTTGCGGTGGCCATCGGCGACGCGCTCGCGTGCTTCTCGGAATCGGCGTCGCGAGTCGTGATGTCGGTGACGCCGGATCGGGTCGACGACCTCGTTGCCGCGGCAGGCGATGCCGGCGTCCCAGCCGCAGTGATCGGTCACGTCGGCGGCGCGGGCCTCTCGGTCGACGGTGCATTCTCGGTTGACCTCGAGCAAGCGACTCGTGCCTACCGAGACGCCATCCCCACGATCATGGGTGCCGTCACCGTCTGAGTGTCGAGTTCAGTCGGTTGCCGGGAATGAGCGCACTGTGATCGCGTCTTCGGGACAGACGGTCACGCACAGACCGCACCCACGGCACCAATCCGGTGCCTCGGCCGCACTCACGAGGACAGGTCGGGTGGGCGCCGTGCTCGGCGTGTTTTCACGACGGGTTCGGAACGACGAGCTTGCGAAGCATTCCGCCGACTGGGAAGACGATTGCGCGACTGATGGGGCTCACGGGGCCTACGGCCGCGCCCTGATTCTGGGACCAGATCGTGGGGCACGTCGCGGACCCGCATCCCGCCGTGTTCCACGCCGCGAGGGTGCCGTCAGAAGCGCCGGCGAAGACGACATCGTTGACGACAGTCGGCGCGCTCAGCGTTCCGCCGAGGCTGGTCGTCCACACTGGACTGCAGGACGGGGCGCCACAACCGTTCGCAGGGAAGACCGAGAGTGTCGTGCCGGTGGTGACGAAGAGATGGTCGCGATCGACGGCGATGCCGCCGATGGATCCGGTGAGTGCGGGACTCGACCAGGTCGGGCTGCACGTGGGACTTCCGCATCCGGCAGTCCCGATGGCGTTCACGACGCCGTTGTACGCCAACCCGTACGCCGTCCCGTTGGCGAGTACGAGATGCGGCCCGAGGTTCGTCGACCACAGGGGGACGCACGTGGTGGCACCACAACCGTGGGCGGCAACTGCGAACGTCACACCACTCGACGAGACGAACTAGGTTGTGTCGTCGGACACGACGTCGACCGCGGACCCGGGCAGCTGGACCGAGAATCCGGTACCGCTCGGTGGAGTCGCGACGAGCGTGTGGTCGTGGACCTGTGCGTGGATTCCGCTGATGTCTCGACTCCGAGGGCCTAGGTCCAACCGTTCGCTTCGATGGGGGTTGCGTACGAGGCGTCTGGCGACGTGGAGAGGAGTTGTCCGGTCGCCGGGTCGAGGTACCGGACCTGTCCACTCGCGGAGCCGAACTGGGGACTCTGCAGATTGAAGTCGAGAAAGAATTCCGACATCGCGACCGCACTCCCGGACCCCGTCGTGAATGTGGACGCGGGGTTCAGGATGTTGGCCGTGTGGGTCGTCGCATGGTCGACGTGCCAGAGCTCGTGGCCGTCGACGAGGTCGATGGCCCGCAGTGCGGTGCCGGCCGGTGCGAACCCGCGTCCGTCGCGAACCGTTACCTCGGCTCCGGTCAGGCCCAACGGTAGGGAGGTCCACGCCGGGACGAGGCTCGCGAGCGTGGTCGTATCGACCCCGGGTGCGAGCGGATTCACGCCCGAATGACGAGAGTCCCCGCGGTACTGCGTCCAGCTGCAACCGGCCAGCGCCAGGACCGCGACGGCGGGGACAAGCGTGACGATCCGAGTCCGCATGCGGGGAGGGTATGACCAGGTTTGACGCACCGCCAGGGGTTCCTCGTTCCGCGGTGGCTTCTGCGATACTGGTGCCGATGCGCGAGACGGACTCGACCGGTCCCAACATCGGTCATGCGTGCGGCGTCTTCGGGGTCTACGCCCCTGGTCAGTCGGTGTCTCACCTCACGTATCTCGGTCTTTTCGCCCTCCAACACCGAGGCCAGGAGTCGGCCGGGATCGCGGTGAGCGACGGCGAGACGATCACGGTGATGAAGGACATGGGCCTCGTCGCCCAGGTCTTCGACGAGCGCCGCTTGGCGTCGTTGCAGGGCCACCTCGCGATCGGACACAACCGGTACTCCACCACGGGTTCGTCGTCGTGGATGAACGCGCAGCCGATTTACCGGTCGGTCGGTGACGCGGGGTTCGCGCTCGGCCACAACGGCAACCTCACGAACACTGCGGACTTGGCGTCTGGACTCGGGATGCTGCCCGGGATGACGCCGGAAGAGACCCAGTTCGATTCCACCACCGACTCTGCGCTCGTCGCGGAACTCGTCGCGCGTGAGTGGCCCGCCGAACCGCGCTCGGACGGCCGCGAACTCGAACTCGCGCTCGAGAAGGTGTTGCCCCGGCTCGACGGCGGGTTCTCCTTCGTCCTGATGGACGACAGTCGCCTCATCGGCGTCCGCGATCCCCATGGCTTCTGGCCATTGGTGCTCGGCCGGCTCGATGGCGGTGGCTGGGTCCTTGCGAGCGAATCCGCTGCCCTCGACATCGTCGGCGCGCATTACGTACGCGACGTCGAGCCCGGTGAGATGGTCGTGATCGACGCATCTGGAGTGCATCGCGAGTTCCAGTTCGCGGAGCCTTCGCCGCGTCTGTGCCTCTTCGAGTTCGTGTACTTCTCCCGGCCGGACACGCGTCTCTACGGCCAGAGTGTCCATGCCGCGCGCCAACGCATGGGGGAGGAACTCGCGCAGCAGTCACCGATCGATGCGGACATGGTGATGCCGGTGCCCGAGTCGGGAATTCCCGCAGCCCAGGGTTTCGCCCGCGCGTCGGGGATTCCCTACGGCGACGGCCTGGTCAAGAACCGGTACGTCGGCCGCACGTTCATCCAGCCGAACCAGCAGCAACGGGGAGCCGGCGTGCGCATGAAGCTGAACCCGCTGCCGGAGAACATTCGCGGCAAGCGGCTCGTCGTCGTCGACGACTCGATCGTGCGCGGGACCACCACTCGGCAGGTCGTGGCCATGTTGCGCGAAGCCGGTGCTGCCGAGGTGCACTTCCGCGTGTCGTCGCCGCCGTACCGATACCCCTGCTTCTACGGGATGGACACGGGACGACGCGGTGAGCTGCTCGCGGCGGATCTGTCGGTAGGCGAGATCCGCGAATACCTCGGTGTCGACTCACTCGCGTACCTCGACATCGACCGTCTGACCCGCGCGACCCACGCGTCGCCAACGTCGTTTTGCACTGCGTGTCTGACGGCTGACTATCCGGTGTCGGTCGACCTCGACGTGGCCGACGCCAAGCGCGTCCTCGAGGCGCCGCTCGTCGATCTCTCCGCGCCTGCGTCGTGACCAAGGCCTCCGAGCCGATGACCTACGCCGATGCCGGCGTCGACATTGCGGCTGGTGAGCACGCGGTCGAACTGATCAAAGACCACGCCCGATCGACGGCCCGGCTCGGCGTGCTCGGCAGCATCGGCGGATTCGGTGGCCTGTTCGACCTCGGCGCACTCGACTACCGCGATCCGGTCTTGGTGTCCTCCACCGACGGTGTGGGCACGAAGTCGGTGGTCGCGTGGACGACCGGTCGATACGACACCATCGGGATCGACCTCGTCGGAACGGCGGACGACATCGCCGCCCAGGGCGCCGATCCACTGTTCTTCTTCGACTACCTCTCGATGGGTCGCCTCGACCCGGACATCGCCGCGACCATTGTCGGCGGTATCGCGCAGGGTTGTCGCGAGGCCGGCGCTGCCCTCCTCGGCGGTGAGATGTCCGAGCACCCTCAGCTCATGCAACCAGGGGAGTTCGACCTCGTCGGGTTCGTGGTGGGCGCCGCCGAGCGAGGCGACGTCTTACCCAGGGACGTCAGTATCGGCGACGCGATCGTCGGCATCGCGAGCCCCGGTTTGCGCTGCAACGGCTACTCCCTTGCGCGTCGCGCGCTGCTGGAGCGTGCCGGTCGATCGCTTGACGACCCGGCGTGGCTCGGCGCCCAGACATCACTCGCCGATGAACTCCTGCGCCCGAGTGTGATCTACGCGCCGGCGCTGGCCGCGATTCGCCGCGGCGTTCCCGTACACGCGTTCGCCCACATCACCGGTGGAGGGCTCGTCGGCAATCTGAACCGCGTCCTCCCGCCGGATGCGGACGCGCGTGTGGCCCGATCGCGCTGGCACGAGCCCGAGATCTTCGGCGAGGTCCAGCGCGCCGGGGACATCGCTGCCGACGAGATGGAAGCGGTCTTCAACCTCGGTATCGGGATGGGTGTGATCGTTCCGCCCGACGCGGCGGCCCACACCGTCGAGCTCGCGAACGCCGCCGGGCACGACGCGTGGGTCATCGGCGATGTCGGCCCCGGAACCGGGACCGTGAAGATCGACCGCGTCTGACCCCACCCCACGCTCTGGCGTCACCAGCGCCGCGTGGGTCGGACTGAGCGACGCCGGAGTGTCACGGGGTTGTCCGACGGTCAGTCGAACCAGCGCGTCGAGACCCAGCTGCGCCGCTCGCACGACGGACAACGCAGCCAGCGCGAGTGCGTTCGCCACGGCAACCATGCCGTCACCGGGACGCAGCGCTTGGCGAACTCGGTGTAGGTGATGCGCGTGCGTCCTCGGCACGAGCCGCACTCGACGACCAAGGTTCCGGGTGTCCGCACTGCGGCCGAGAAGAGCGCGTGCTTTCCGTCGGGTCGTGGTGATGCACCGCCACTCATGCGACGAGACTTTCGACGACCTGGCGCGCGAGTTCTCGATACGCAGCTGCGCCACGCGAGGTCGGGGCGAAGTCCAGAATCGATGCTCCCGACGCCGGTGCTTCGGCGAAGCGAATCGAACGCGGGACCGCGGGCTCGAACACCCGCAGGTCGTAACGCTGGGCGACGTCGGCCGCGATCTCGCGGGGGTGGCGACTGCGAGCGTCGAACATGGTGGCGATCGCGCCGAGCACGGCGAGATCCGGCTTGGCGTAGGCACGGACGTCGGCGATGGTCTCGAGCAGTTGGCCGACGCCACGGTGGCTGAGGGTCTCGCATTGCAGAGGGATCACCACTGCGTCCGCGGCGGTGAGTCCGTTGATGGTGAGGATCCCGAGCGACGGTGGGCAGTCCACGAGGACGACGTCGAAGTCGTCTCGGATCGGCGCGATGGCACGGGCGAGAGCGTGTTCCCGACCGACGCGATTCGCCAGCGCGATTTCCGATCCTGCGAGGTCGATGGAAGCAGGCACCATCGAACACCGGCCCGCCTTCGTCACGGCATCGGCTGCGTTGCTCCGTCCAGTCAAGACGTCGTGCAACGAGCACTCGAGGTTCTCGGGATCGAGTCCAGCGGCGTAGGTGAGACACGCTTGCGGGTCGAGGTCCACGAGCAGCACATGCCGCCCGGCGGCGGCCATGGCCTCACCGAGACTGTGGGTCGTCGTCGTCTTGCCGACGCCACCCTTCTGATTGGCAACTGCAACCACGGACGCCATCACCAGCCGAGTGTACGGTCCGGTTCTGTAGGGCGCCCGAGAGGATCGACCCGAAAAATGGAACGAGTGGTACATTGGACCTACGTCGCATCGCGGGTATCCCCGTCGCGGCGGAGGGGACCAAGTACTCTCCCTCTACCGAAACCGGTCGTAAAGGACTGGTCTGTTCTGTTCTTCTGATCCGGAGGCCGCAATGCAGGGACACCCCGACGACGATGCACTGTTGACGCCTTCCGAGGTGGCCGCAATGTTCCGCGTGAACCCGAAGACCGTGACCCGCTGGGCGCGAGCCGGGAAGATCTCCGCGATCCGTACACTCGGCGGCCACCGTCGGTTCCGTGCGTCGGAGATCCGCCAGTTCCTCGACAAGGTCGAAGAGCACCAAGAGCTCTGAGAGGGTCGGCTCTGACCACGCTGCTCCGTCGGCTCGGTGCGTCGGAGCAATCGCGGGGAGAGTGCCCCAACGTGGCCGGGACCGGCGTCGATCCGGTGACCTCGCGCTTTTCAGGCGCGCGCTCTACCAACTGAGCTACCCGGCCGGGATGAACCCGAGAGGGTTCCGGCGGTCCTGACGGGATTTGAACCCGCGGCCTCCGCCTTGACAGGGCGGCGTGCACTCCAAGCTGCACCACAGGACCATGTCCGTCCGAGGACGGTCTGGTTTCGTACCCCCAGGGGAGTTCGAATCCCCGTTACCGCCGTGAAAGGGCGGCGTCCTAGGCCACTAGACGATGGGGGCTCGGACTCTCGGCGAGAGCGACCGGACTGTAGCAGTCGGACTCGCGTCGCTCCGGGTCGAATCTACGTGCCGATCAGACTGCGCCGGGTCTCGTGCCACGCGAGCTGCGCGGCAATTCCGTCCCGCAGACTCACCTGTGGTCCCCAACCGAGCAACTCGCGTGCCTTGTCGGTCGAGCCACCATTTCGCTTCGCGTCGCCGGCTTGTGACGGATGATTCTCGATGCCAACTTCGGTGCCGGCGAGATCGCCGACCATGGCGATCAGCTCGTTGAGCGTGATCTCGCCGCCCCCGGCGATGTTCACCGAGGTGCCGGGCGCAACGTCTGCGTCAGCTGCGAGGAGGTTGGCGGCCACGATGTCGCTGACGTAGGTGAACTCCCTGATTTGCGCACCGTCGCCGAATCTCGGGAAGGACGCCCCGGTACCGACGGCCTCGCAGAGCCGATGAATCGACATGTCCGGACGTTGACGGGGTCCGAAGACGGTGAAGTACCGCAGCGAGACGGTGGACAGACCCCAGTTCTCTGCGTAGAGCCCGCAGAGATGCTCGGCCGCGAGCTTCGTCACGCCGTACGGGCTGTACGGCCGAGGAAGGTCGGACTCGACCGTCGGGTACCGATCCTGGTTGCCGTACACCGACGAGGACGACGCATAGACGAAGCGCCGAACCCCGGCATCGTGCGCGGCTTCCAGCAGTCGTTGGCTCGCCAACACGTTGTGACTGGCGTACTCACCGAAACCGTCCGACCACGACAGCCGGACGCCCGGTTGCGCAGCCTGGTGAAAGACGGTGTCGACGCCCTCGAGGATCGGGGCCAGATCAGCGCTTCGAAGGTCGGCCTCCACCAGTTCGAAGTTGTCCTGATCACACGCCGAGCTCACCGCCGCACGCTTGGCGTCGGGTGAGTAGTACGGAGTGAAGCAGTCCACACCCACGACGGTGTCGCCGCGCGCAAGCAGCGTGTCGGCGAGATGGCTGCCAACGAAACCGGCGGCGCCGGTCACCAGCATCCGCCGAGCAGGGCGGGTGGCGGCGGTGGGGGTCGATGTCACGGGAACGAATCTCCTGCCGGCGAAAGGGACAGTGGGGAGTTGCAATTGTACGCAGCCATCATCCGGAGGACTCCGGGAAAGCCGTGAATGAGTACATCGGCCCAAGTCCGGTTGCCTTGAGTCGGGACAGAGAACGACCGCGAGCCCGAGGGCTCGCGGTCGCACTGTCAACATTCAGTATGGGGTCGGTCAGTGTGAAGCGTTCCAGGCGGCGACGGCGTCGTTCCACACCGACGCACTGGTCACGATCCGAGTGTCCGGGCACTTGCTGAGCCAGGACGCCGCTTCAGGGAACGCGCCGCCACCGAGCCACACGATGGTGTTCCCCGAGCACGAGACGTTGTATCCGTCGGGGAGACCGAGGCTCCCGTGGTTCGGGGTCTGGTCCACTCGGAACACGTTGCCGTGCAGTGCCAACTTCGGCGACCGCCCGGTGTCGTCCCACTTGAAGAATCCACCGTGGCCGGGCGCAGGGCCCTTGTAGACCGTCGGCATCGGCTGCAAGCGCAACAAATTGTTGTTCATGGTCAACGTGTTGGATCGCCCGTCCGAACTCGTGTTGTTCGACGACGGTCGGGTCGAGATTCCGACGTAGCAACCGTCGAACAGCGAGTCAGAGATCACGCCGCCGTTCAGGTAGTCGTTCTGCAGGCAGTCGTCGTGGATGAACGTGGTGTGGGCGCCGCGTACGGTCCAGTTCGACGCACCGTCCCGAACGTTGATCGCATCTCCGTAGTTGTGCACACGGACGTTCTCAATGACGGAGTTCGGGGTGGCGAAGTTGAATCCGCCGGTGTGGTGGAACGTCTCCCAGGTGGTGTCGTTCGCCCACGTCCCGACGATGGATCCGCCGTTCCAGCACAGACTGCCGTTGCCGGTCGGTGAGACCGGCCACGAGTCGACCTGGGTCCACGATGCACTGCGAGCATCCACCGCGAGGTGTCCACTGATCGAGGGCTTGAAGCGATCGCGCTGCGCGCCGCCTACCGATTGCGGGCTCTGTGTCAGACACACACTGGCCTGGGGAACGGGGACCGGCGCTGGTGGTGGCGTGGGGACAGGCACTGGGGCCGGCGTGGGGGCGGGCGTTGGGGTCGGCACTGGCACCGGGGTGGGCGCCGGGACAGGCACTGGGGTCGGCGTGGGGGCGGGCGCCGGCACGGGGGCGGGCGTCGGCGTCGGTACCGGGGCGGGGGTCGGTGCCGGCTTGTGATGGGGGTGCCGGCGGTGATGTCGACGGAGGTGGTGGCGGTGCGACACCCGGTGCAGCGAGCTCGGCGCGCTGGACGAGCCGTATTCGGCGTTGGCCATTTGCGGTGCGAGCAGGATCAGGAAGACCACGCTGAGCGCGGCCAATATTCGAGAACGGGGTCTGGAGGGCATTCGACGACTCCTTGGGGTGGGGAGGCCTGCGGCAGAGCTCGCTCTCCGCGCGATTTCAGGCACTCCGGCTTCCGTGACCCCCTTGGTATCGACGGTGTCGCGGCGGCTCCTTGAATGGGCCAGACGACTCAATCCTCCCAGTATTGGTTGTGAAGATCCCTTTTGGGTGGTAGGTTCTGAGGCCTTCGAGGTTCTCCATTGAGCCTGGGAATGCGGTGCCAATCTACTTCACAGCGGGTCGCCGACGGCAGGGAACTTTTTTTCTCGGCTATCCGTTTGCGGTATTCGGGCTAAAACGACAATTGGGGAGAAAGGTGCGGGAACTCCATGGCGAGTGGCGTGTATCCCGAACTTGATCTGCGAGCTGCCGAGCGCACGCGCCGTCGGCGCAGTCGGGGTCGTGGCACTTCGGTGATCAGCGGCGTCGAAGTCGTCGATGGGTCGGTCACCGATGTGGCCGACGTCCCCGGCGTGATTAGCGTCGATGCCGCCTCGGGCGAGGTCGTGATCGACCTCCGTACCGTGGAGGAGCGGGCCCGCTCGATCGACCTGGTGTCGGTGGACACCCCGATGAGGGAGACCTCACCCCCGAGCGTGTCCGTGACGCCCCGTGCGGCGCGCGATGGCTTGAAACGAGTTTTCGATCTGACCGCCGTGGTGGTCACCGCTCCCGTCTGGGGACCGGTGATGCTCGCGCTGGCGGGAGTGGTGCGACTCACGTCGAAGGGATCCGCCTTCTACGGTCACGAGCGCATCGGCCGCAGCGGCCGCACGATTCGTTGCTTCAAGCTGCGCACGATGGTGGCGGATGCCGATAGCCGGCTTGCACAGCTGCTGGCGTCGGACCCCGACCTGGCCGAGGAGTTCGCTCGGACCTTCAAGCTGAAGCATGACCCTCGCGTCACTCGCATCGGCCGGTTCCTGCGCAAGACCTCGCTCGACGAGCTCCCGCAGTTGATCAATGTGCTCAAGGGCGAGATGAGCATCGTCGGTCCCCGGCCCATCACCGAGGACGAGATGCGTCGGTACGGACAGTACATGCCGATCGTGCTCAGCGCCCGTCCGGGCATGACCGGTCTCTGGCAGGTCTCCGGCCGGAACGATGTCTCGTATTCGACCCGTGTCGCCCTGGATGTTCAGTATGCGTTCGGACAGAGCTTTGGGGGAGACCTGTCGATCATTGCCCGTACTTTCGTGCGTGTCCTGCGACCCTCGCGAGGTGGGGCATACTGAGATGATCGACGACCATCTGATGCCTTCTAGCGAATCAACACCCGGACCCACCCGCCGTGATCGGAACCTGGAGATTCTCGGCGGGTCGACTCGCCTCGAACTCGGCTTCGGCGGCGTTCTGCGCGTCCTACGCCGACGCGGGCTCCTCCTCATCGGGATTTTCGTGCTGGCGGCGGCGCTGATCTTTGTGGCCAGCAACCAACTGCCGAAGCGGTATGCGTCCGTCGCCTGGATTCGCGTGACGGACCAGAAAGAAAACCTTTTCATCAAATCGGGACAGTCGGTCGACCTGACCAAGGAACAACGTGCGGTCGTCACGACCCTCGAGTCCCCGCGCTTGAGCCAGGCGCTCCAGGCCAAGTTCAAAGCGCAGTTCAACGACATCAGCTCCGTGGCGGCAACCGGCCTGGAAGCCTCACCGCTGATTCGGATCGACTCTGAGGCATCGTCGCCGCGACTTGCCGAGCAATCGGCGAACGAGGCCGCACTGTTCGTCGTCGCCGATCGACGTGGCAAAGCGCGAGCCAAGTTCGCCTCACGCGCGAAGGCCGAGAGCGAGCTTGCGGCGGCCTACGAGGCAGAAGTCAACACCCTGTCCGAGCAGTTCTCGGCGATCACGAATCCCGCGGACAGCCGCCGACCCGGACTTCAGACCAAGCTCACCGCGAAACAGACGGAGTTCAACGACGCCTCGTCTGCCGCCGCGACCGATACGACGGAGTCGCGCACGGCCGATGGCGGGCTCGAGATCTACGAGGATGCAATCCGACCTGTCGATCCTTCCTTCCCGCTCCCGACGAGTTGGGCGATCATCGGCGGCCTGGCGGTCTTGCTCATCTCGGTGGGTGTGGTCTACGGCCGGGAAGAGTTGGTCGGTCGGTTCCGTAGCGGTGACTCGAGCGAGTCGCGCCGAGCGGGAGCGCGAGTTCTCGGCGTCCTTGGGCAGGCGAACGGGGCGCTGCCGCGTGGTGTGGTGACCGGCGCAGGCGCCACCGTCGACGAGGTCGGTCTGCAGATCGTCCACCTCCTCGGACGGAGCAAGGCAAACGTCGTGCTGTTGTGCGGGGTCGATGGTCCGGCACCGGAAATCACCGCCCGCCGCATCGCTCAAGCCATCGCCGAGTCCGGCGCACGTGTGGTCTTCGCCGCCTGCCGGGGAGTCTCGGAATCCATGGACTCGGACGAGTTCGAAGCGCCGGTACCACGAGCGCGTTTGTCGGTGGTGCATGAACAGCAGACCGGCGGCCGTCTGCGCGTCCTGGACGACGGTATTGCGGTCAACGAACTGACGGTTGCGCGGGCGCGAACCGTCTTGCGGCGGCTCACGGAACAGTGTGAGTACGTCGTCATCGCGGCACCGTCGCCAACAGTGGAACCATCGTCATTGGTGCTCGCGGAACTCGCGGATGCCACGGTCATGATCGCCCAGCACGGCGTGACGAAACTTCGTGACGCGGAGCGGGCGGGGACGAGACTGCGGCGCGTCGGCGGTGCGGTGCTCGGAGTGCTGGTGGATCCGGCCAAGCCGGGACCCGCGGGTGCGGCGTACGTCGCCCGAAGTGCCGGAGTCTCGGCGGGCTGAGCGCGTGACCCCGATCGCGCGCCGAGCCGTGGCGCTCCATATCGTCACGCGCTACCAACGCGGTGGTTCCGAGCAACGTCTTCGAGATCTCGTTGCGGCGTTGGCTGACGTCGATCATGTCGTCGTCGTCGGTTCGGACTCCGATGCCGAGCTCGCGACCGAGCACCTTGGGTTTGCCGTCGAGGTCGATCGTCACCTCGTTCGCTCACCCCGACCTGGTCATGACCTTCGGGCCCTGAGATCGACCCGGGCTCGCATCCGTCGGGTACGGCCCGATGTGATTGTGACCCACCAGTCCAAGTCGGGGGTCATCGGCCGGATCGCGGCACGTACAACCGGCCGGGTACCCGTGCTCCACTCGCTCTCCATGGCGAACTTCGGACCCGGGTACGGCAGGGCCGAGAGCGCCCTCTTTCGTTGGATCGAGCGGGCGCTGGCACCTCTGACTGCGGGCTACGTGGTCGTCGGTGCGGACCTCGCTCGACGGTTCGAAGTTGCCGGCGTCGCCTCCGCCAAGCTCGCGATCGTGAGGTCAGCCGCCACGCTGCCCGCACCGCGACCGCCAACTCCACCGAAGGTCGATGGAATTCCCGACGGCCGGCCGGTCATCGTGAGTCTCGGCGCGCTCGAGGAGCGGAAGAATCCGCTCCAGCTGGTGCCGCTCCTTCGCCGCGTGCGTGCGCAGGTCCCTGATGCGTTCCTTGCCATCGCCGGGGAGGGACCGTTGGCCGACGCGTTGCGAGCTGAGGTCGACGCCGCCGGCCTTCACGATGACGTCGCGATCCTCGGCTACGTGAAACCCACCGCACCGCTGTTGTGGCGCGCCGACGGGTTGGTGCTGCTGAGCAATGCCGAAGGCCTCCCGCAGGTGTTGGTGCAGGCTGCCGCCGCCGGTGTTCCGTTCGTGAGCTACGACGTCGACGGAGCTCGCGAGGTGCTCGCGCTCGGTGCCGTCGGTTCGGTGGTGCCGTTGGGAGCCGTCGACGACGCGGCGGACGCACTCGCGCACCTGCTACGGACCGCGCCGCCCGGTACGCGCACGGTAGACGTGGGTTCGTGGGACGCTAACGTGATCTACTCGGCATACCGCCGGGTCGTCGACGACGTGGTTGGAGCGGCGCGTGTTGGCTGACATCAACTTGGCCGTGCGCCGCTTCTTCAGGGAGATCAACGAGTCACCGTTCCCGACGGTCTTGCTCGCGCTTTCGATCATCTTCAGTGGCTTCCTCTACCCCAAGTTCGGTGGGAGCGGGAAAGGCAGCGAAGGTGGGCTGGCCTTCCCCGACATTGTGATCGGGGCGATGATCGTGTCGTCGATGGTGCACGTGTTGCGCGGCGATTGGTTGGCACGCGACGAGGCGCGAGCCATCAGTGTTCCTATTTTCGTCATCGCCCTCGGTGCCCTGATCGGTTCGCTCTGGGCCGGGCTTCACGGCTGGATCATCAACTTCTTTGTTCGCGACATCGCCGTGATCCTCGCGTTCCTCTCTGCCACCGACATCCTGCGCCGCGGCGGTTCGAAAGCGGTCCGGCTGTGTTTCGGTGCGTTGGGTGTCTGCATCATCCTGGCCGCGGTCCAGCTCGGTGCCTCGGGAGGAAGCGAACTCCGGGCGAGCGGCACCTTCCCCAACCCGAACATCCCAGGGAATCTGTTGGCGATCGCGATCTTGTGCTGGGCGTCGGCGCCGTTCCGTTGGTCGACGAAGGGCGGCGTGATCTTCGTCGGGATTGTCGGCCTCCTTGCGACGGCGTCGTTCGGATCGCTGCTGCAACTCGGGGTGGGCTTCGGGTATCTCGCGTACAGCAATTTCGGGAAGGCCGCCAACATCATGCGCGGTCGTCGCCTGCTGATGGTGATCCCGATCGTGCTCATTGCCATGTCCGGGTTCTTCGTCTACAGCCAGCTGCGCAGTGGACAGGGTCAGACCGGCTTCAACCAAGCCCGGTTCGACCGCAGCGGCGGGACTCGTACCCTCGTCTGGGCGCAAGCGCTCGACAAGTACGTGGACGCGCCGTGGGGTGTCGGTCCCGGCTCGGTTCGGGGGTACAGCCTCAACTCGTACGCAACGGAGCTGCACTCCGAGCCGCTGGCATACCTCATCGAGCGCGGTCCGATCGGCTTGTTCGGGCTGCTGCTGATGTGGTTCGTGATGGTGCGATTGGCGCCTGCCAGAACCAACGCCCGGGCGATGGTGTTTGCGTACATCGTGGGGAGTTTCTTCCGAGAGACCGCTCACTACCGGCATTTCTGGTTGCTGTTCCCGCTCGCGTTGGTCGCGGCGGAACAAGCGCGGCGCGAGCAATCGTCGCGTGAAGTCGTACTGGTGTGAACGACGATGACGGCGTGGTCCCGAGGCAAGCTGGGTCCGGCAGCACGGCCCGGCGGGCGCTCGGCGGAATGGTGTGGTCCGGGCTCGGGTTCGGATCGCAGGGTGTTGGCCAGTTCCTCGTGGTCATCGTGTTCGCGCGGTACCTGACCAAGACCGACAACGGATTGGTCGGCGCGGCGGTCATCGTCATCGCGCTCGGTCAGTTGTTCACCGAAGCCGGCTTTGGTCCCGCCGTGATCCAACGCGAAGACCTGACCGATGAGCACGTCCGCACGGCGTTTGCGTTGTCGATGATCACCGGACTCCTCATGACGGTATTGGTCTTTGCCGGCGCTCCACTCGCGGCTGCGTTCTTCCACCAACCGCGTATGGCCGGCATCGTGCGCGGCTTGGCCTTCGTCTTCGCGTTGCAAGCACCCGGTGTGGTGGCGATGGCGATGCTGCAACGCGATCTCGATTTCAAGTCGATTGCGATCGCCGAGACCGTGTCGTACTTCTTCGGGTTCGCGCTGGTCGGGGTGGTGCTGGCGATGAACGACGTCGGCGTGTGGTCGATCGTGATCGCGCAGCTCGCCCAGGCAGCGATCTTGACCGGCATCCTGGTAGCCCGGCGATCACACCCGCGGTCGCTACGCCCCCGACGGCGAGAGTCGAAGGATCTGCTCGTCTACGCAGGCGGGATGACCGTCGCGCGAGGCTTCAACTTCCTCGCGCTGAACGGCGACAACAGCGTGGTCGGCAACCAGATGAGCGCCGCATCGCTCGGTGCGTACAAGAACGCGTACCTGCTCGCCGCGTTTCCGGCGCAGATGCTGGGCCAGGTCATGGATCGCGTCATCTTCCCGGTGCTTTCGCGCTTCCAGGACGACCGTGAGCGCGTGGCGGCGGCTTACCTCAGGGGAGTGTCGCTCGTCTCGATTCTCACGGTTCCCGGTTCGGTGCTCGCGGTGCTCCTGGCGCCGGAGCTCATTCATCTCCTCCTCGGGGCCGGGCACAAGTGGGACGACGTCGTGCTGCCCTTCCAAATCATGGCCGGGGGGCTGTTGTTCCGGACCAGCTACAAGATCAGCGACTCGTTGGCCCGAGCATTGGGAACGGTGTATCGCCGGGCCTGGCGGCAGGGGGCCTACGCGATCGCCGTGGTGGCCGGCGCATCTGTCGGCACGCGGTACGGGCTCGGATGGGTCGCCGTGGGGGTCACGGGCGCGATTGTCCTCAACTATCTCCTCATGGCGGACCTGAGCCTGCGGACGGCAGAAATTTCCTGGGCCCGGTTTGGTCGTCGCCAGGTCCGCGGCCTGGGGCTGGCCGCGCTGGTGGCCGCCGTGAGCATCCCCACCGTGCTGGTCTTGCGTCAGGCGGGCCTCGGCGGAGGCCAACTCGAGAACCTCGTGGTCGTCGCCGGCGGCGTGGTGAGTGCCGCCGCCGTCCTCGGGCTGGCGTGGCTGGTCCGACCGGAGCTCACCCTGGGGGATGACGGACAATGGATCATGGCTGTGATTCGGTCGCGCAAGTCTCCGCCAAAAATGTCGATGGATATCCCGACATGACTGGTCTGGGCCTGGAGGATACGGCGTGAGTTTGGTGATGGAAGTGCTCCGTCGGTTCGACGAGCACGGCGTGGCGTATTGCCACTGGAAGAGCAACGACCATCTCGCCGCAGCGTTGTCCGCCGACACCGACCTCGACATTTTGGTGGACCCCGCGAACATCGACGACGCGTACGCCGTGTTCGCGGAGTTGTCGTGTCGACGTGGGCGCGTTGCGAACGCTCGCAACGACATCGGGCTCGAAGACTTCCTCGGCGTGGACGACGAGTCCAACCGCATGGTGCACTTTCACGTGCATTACCGGCTCCCCGGGGGTGAGCGCCACAACAAGCGCTTCCGGCTCCCGTGGGAACGGCTGGTGCTGGACACGAGAGTCCGCGACGAGTCCGGCGTGTGGATCACCGCGCCCGCGGTCGAGGTGGTGCTGCTCCTGACGCGCTACGCGCTGAAGTTGCGCGGCCGCGACATGGTCAAGGGATCCAGCGGTCCCGGTTCGGAGCTGGCCTTCTTGATGGCCCGGACCGATCGTCGCGCGGTGCTCGACATTGCGGAGCAGCTTCTCGGTGAACTCGGCCGCCGCGCGATCGAACAGTGTCTCGACTGTGAGCCGGGAACCAAACAGCTGTACCGGCTCCGGCGGGTTGCGCTCCGTGTGCTGGCGAGTCAAACGAGTTCGAACGGTCCGGCGGCGTTCTCCCGGAGAATGAATCGCGAAGCGGCATGGGCGTTGCGTGGGATCTCCCGCAAGGTCGCGCCGCGACCGGTCCTGAAAGGTCGCGGTGGCACCGGCGGCGGTGTGATCGTTGCATTCGTGGGTTGTGACGGTTCGGGGAAGTCGACGATGGTCGGTGAGTCTCGGAAGTTCCTTGCGCCGAAACTCGATGTCTACCCGATGTACCTCGGGTCCGGGGACGGGTCGTCGTCGCTGATCCGCAAGCCGATGAAGCTCGTGCGCGACCAGGTATTCGGAAAGGCTCGTGACCGGAACACGATCGCCAAGAAGGTACGCGTCGGTGACGACCATCCGACGGCGATGTCAGGGGCGAAAGCGGTCTGGGCCTTGACGCTCGCGGCGGAAAAGTCGCGCAAGCTGCGCACGATCATGAAAGCGCGGACGCGCGGCATGGTTGTGATCTGTGACCGGTGGCCGCAGATGCAGTTCCCCGGCGAACTCGACGGTCCTCGGCTCACTCATTGGGCTGAGGGCAATGCGGTGCAACGAGCACTCGCCGCGTATGAACTGCGACCGTACGAGTTGGCACGGCGGTTCCCGCCGGACATCGTGATCCGCCTCGACGTCGACGTCGACACCGCGGCCCGTCGCCGGCCGGAAGACGGGCACGACTACCTCTCGCATCGGATCGACTTGGTCCGACAACTCGAGTTCACCGGCTCACTGTTCGGCCCGGTCGAGATCGACGGGACCCAACCTCCGGACAAGGTCCTCACCGCGATACTTCGAGCGATCTGGTCGCGGCTCTGATCGACGCATCGGTGGGGTACGTGGTCGAGTTCTGCGGTCTCCCGGGCGCCGGAAAATCGACGCTGGCGCGGGCCGTCGTCGCGCAACTCCGCCTGCGCAGCGTGCCGACCACAGAGGTCATGGCGACCTTGGGCCCGGATGCGTCCCGCGGTGTGCGCCTCACGCGCAAGCTCGGCGCGGTGCTTTCGGGGATACGAGAACCGGGCTCGGCCCGGGTGGTAGCCGAGGTTGCGCTGCGCAGTTCGCAACAGGATCGGCGAGACCGGCTCGCTCGGCCTGCGAATCTGTTGGTGGTTCGCCATGCGGTGACGAAGGCCCGGCGCCGACCAGGAGTGCACGTCCTCGACCAAGGTCCGCTGCAGGAGTGGTGGTCGGCAGCGCTGCGCGCCGACGACGCCCGAGTGCTGGAGATGGCGGCCCACGACCGGGCGCCTCGAGCGGATCTGGTGGTCCAGGTCCGCACTCCGATCGAAGTTCTGGTGGACCGGTTGGAGGCTCGGGGGGCTCGCCAGAGCCGGCTCGAGGCGCTCGATAGGGCGTCAAGAGCGGACGAACTCCGACGGGGCGAATCGCTCCTGGCGGCACTGATCGATCAATTGGTACATTCTCCCGATCCCGAGAGCCCGACCGTCCTGACGGTGGACGGGCTCGACCCCACCGCCTGCGAGACCATCGTGGACGCTGTGGTCGGGAGCCGCTGACGCACGGGGAGAGAGCACATGGGTGGGGGACGGCTCGGGGTCGTAATCGCAGGTGTCCTGATCACGACCGCCGGGCTCGGTTCGTTCGCTCCGGGTGCCAGTGCAGTTGGTCCCTGTTCGCCGACGCCGACCACCGTGCTGACCGGACCCCAGGCTGAGTTCACGTCAACGCTTCCCGCCAACGGTCGCGTCGACGCGACGGCCGCCACGTGGACGGGCACAACGTCGTACCCGGTGTATTTCAATGCCGGTGACGATGCGTGCTGGAGTGGAGGGTCGGTCAGCGGGACGTTCGGTGTTGGCACGACCTGGAACGCGTTTCACGGCAACACCGGCATCGGTTTCGGCGGAGCCCGTTTCACCTTGGACCACCCACGAGTTTTCAACTACGGCGACGGCATCTCGGTCCGCACCGGTTCGAGCGACTTCGTGGTGAAGGACGCGTACCTCTCTTACATCCACGACGACTGCGTCCAGAACGACGACCTGCTCGCCGGAACCATCGACAATTCTTACCTCGACGGTTGCTACGTGGCGTTCTCGGCCCGCCGGACCGATGGCACCACCTTCGATGGTCATCTCAACACCTGGACCGTCAAGAACTCGTTGGTACGCATGCAGGCGATGCCCACGGTGTACTCGGGCAGCGCCGCGGGTCACGGTGGCTTCTTCAAATGGGACGGCGCGGTGCCCGTGAGTCCCAGGCTCACGATCACCAACTCGATCTTTCGCGCCGACCAAGGGACGAATCACGGAAGCCTCGATCTCCCCTCGGGATATCCCGTGACCTGTTCGGGGAACACGATCGTGTGGCTGGGCGTCGGTGCGTTCCCTGGCGCGGCGTCGTGGAACGCGCGCTGCCCGGGAACCGTCATCACGACCGATCGATCAGTCTGGGATGCGGCAACGCGCGCCTGGGACGTCGCGCACCCGGGTGCGGTGACCGGTCCCGAGGTCTCCGTGGGAGACGCGTCGATTATCGAAGGGACCTCGGGTGCGCGAGGGCTGCGCTTCCCGCTGTCGCTGTCCGCGCCACCCAACCCGGGCACAACGGTCACGGTCTACTGGTCGACGGCCCCCGGCACGGCGGGATCGAGTGACTTCACCCCCACCAAAGGCAAAGCGGTCTTCACCGGCAGCCAAGTCCTCAAGATGCTCACCGTGCCCGTGAAGCCCGACGGGACCGCCGAGCAGAACGAGGTGATGTATCTCGTGGCGGCGGGGGTCGATGGGGGTGAGAACCACAGGGAGCGCGGTACTGGCACCATCGTGAACGACGACCCCGGCAGCGGCGTCGGGCTCGCAGTGTCGGATGCGCTGATCGTCGAGGGTGACAGCGGGATCCGCTCGCTGGTGGTGCCGATTGCGTTGACGACATCGGCGACGTCGGATGTCTTCATCAACTGGTCGACCCAGGCCACGGGATCGGCGACCCCGGGGGTGGACTACACCACGCGATCCGGGACCGCGAAGATCGCCGCGACGAGACAGTCCGTTGCACTCACGATTCCGATCCTCCCAGACACGGGATCCGAGGGAACCGAGACCTTCCAGATCGTCGTGAACACGGTCAGTGGTGCGACCGTGATCGACGGCACCGGGGTGGTCACGATTCGCGACGACGACTGAGGCCCCAGTCGGGTCGGCGGCGGTTGCTCGTCGACGAGTGACCGCTACGCAGACACGCGACGGGCCGTCGGGGTGAACGCGACCTTCATGCCTTCGTACCCACTCACGAAGTTCGCGGGTCGGTGGGCCGGCTCGTCAGCATCGACGAGATGAAGGTCGGGCAGACGGTCGAGCAGCACGTTGAAGAGGGCGCGCAGTTCCAAACGGGCGAGCGAACTGCCGAGACAGAAGTGCGTACCGAACCCGAAGGCCACGTGCTCGTTCGGTGCACGCTCGATGTCGAAGGTGTGCGGGTCGACAAAGTGGTCTTCGTCGCGGTTGGCCGACGGATAGAGCATGAGCAGTTTCTGGCCGGCTTCAATCTGCTTGCCCTGGAAGTCCACGGTCTTGGTGGCGGTCCGGGCCATGTTCTTGATCGGCGTCACCCAGCGCAGCATCTCCTCGACCGCGGGGATGACCAAGGCGCGATCGTCGAGCAGGCGCTGCCACTGGTCCGGGTGGCGCATCAGTTGGTACGCGCCGCCGGACATCACGTGGCGCGTGGTCTCGTCACCGCCGATCAAGATCAGCAGCGATTCATGCAGGATCGAGTGATCGTCGAGGCGGTCACCGTCGACCTCGGCGTGCACCAGGATGCTCATGAGGTCGTCCCGCGGACAGGCGCGGCGATCCTCGATGACGCGCAGCGCGTAGTCGTTGTATCCGTTGAACGCCTCGCCTGCGGCGATGAGCAACTTGAGATCTTCGGTGCCGAGGCCGCGCAGGAGGTCGTCGGACCAGGCCATGAGCGTGGCGCGATCGTCCGGCTCCACACCGAGGGCGTCGCCGATCATGATGAGCGGGATCCACGCAGCCAGGTCCCAGACGAAGTCACACTCGCCTCGTTCGCAGACTTCGTCGACGAGGTCATGCACCAAGGTGTGGATTGCCGGCTCTTGTTCGCGCACCCGGTTCGGGGTGAAGCCCCGAGCAACGAGTTTCCGGCGCATGCGGTGCTCCGGGTCGTCCATGTCGATCATCATCGGGATCGGACCGGTCTCGGGGCGGATCCCACCGGCGTTGGAGAAGGTCGCCGGGTCGGATTCGATCTCCTTGATGTGGTCGTACCGGCTGATGCCCCAGACGCCGGACTCCCGATCGAAATACACGGGATCGTGATGGCGGATCCACTCCAGCTCGGCGTGGGGGTTGCGACCCCAAAACGCACCACTCGCGATCGAAAGGTCCGGTTGACGTTCGGTGATCATCGGCGTCGGTCTTCTCCCGGTTGACTGGCGACGGGCGCAATATAGGTGGCAGTTCCGAAGACAGCGTGATAGCGGTTCATGCGTCAGCGGGGTCGACGAGGCGATATCCGATACCGGGTTCGGCCACGAGCATGGCCCCACCCGCTCGGCCGAGTTTCTTGCGAATCTGACTCGCGTAGACGCGCAAGTACTGGGTCTCGGTGTCGTATCCGGGACCCCAGACCTCGTGCAGAATTGTGCGATGGGTCAACACGCGTCCGGGGTGACGAGCGAGAGCGGCGAGCATTGCGAACTCCTTCGGCGTGAGTTCGACGGCCACCCCCGCCTGGGTGACGACGTGCCGGGCCAGGTCGATCTCGAGTCCGCCACATACGAGGACGGGATCGTCGGCACCCCGTGGGTCCGCACGACGCCGCAGGGCAACGCGGACACGAGCGAGGAGTTCGGGCATGGAAAACGGCTTGGTCACGTAGTCGTCGGCACCCTCGTCGAGTGCAACCACTTTGCGGTGCTCTGAGCCTTCGGCAGAGAGCACGATGATCGGGACGTCAGACCATGAACGAACCGTGCGACAGATCTCGACACCGTCCATATCGCCCAGCGCGAGGTCGAGGAGCGCTGCGTCAGGGGTTCGTGCCGTCAGCAGGAAGAGCGCCTCTCGTCCGGAGGACGCCGTCTGTACCTCGTAGCCGCGCGCGACCAACCCGGCTTTGACGGTACGCAAGATCGCCGGTTCATCATCGACGACGAGGATCGTGGTCATGTCTGATCTCCGGCGTGGATCGGAACGGTGAAGGAGAACGTGGCACCGCCGCCGAAGGTACGACGGACGCCAATGGTGCCACCGTGCGCGATGACGATGGAGCGACAGATTGCAAGTCCGATGCCGGACGAGTTGCTGCCGCGCCCGCGTTCGAAGGGTTCGAACAGACGCTCGACCTCCTCGGGTGGGATCCCGATCCCCTGATCAGAGACCTCGAGACGCACCATCGGCTCGTCCGCAATTGCTGCGATCCAGACCTCGCTTCCGGCCGGAGCGTGGCGGGCGGCGTTGGCGACCAGGTTGGTCAATACCTGTTCGAGCCGTGAGTAGTCAGCACCGATGAGCGGGACGTCCGCCCGAACATCGACCCGCACGATGACGTCACGGAGGATCGGTGCCAGTTGTTTGACGCGGTCGGCGACGATGTCATGGATGTCGACGGCTTGACGGTCGGGCTCGAACACCCCGGCGTCGATCCGGCTCATGCTGAGCAGGTTGGCCACGAATCGATCGAGGCGGTCGACCTCGTCACACACCGTTGGAGGAGCTCGATGCGAGTCTCGGCGTCGTAGGACACATCGTCGCGGAGGTCGGTGGCGACCGCGCGGATCGACGCCAGCGGGGTGCGCAGGTCGTGGGAGACCGAGCGCAAAAGGGCGGCCCGCTGCACGTCGAGTCGCTCGAGCTCCTCGGCGCGAGTCGCCTGCCGGGCGAGGTGCGTGCGTTCGTGACGGAGCTCTTCGACTCGTTCGTCGAGCGCGCGAATTCGCTGCGAGACCTCCGAGACTTCGGTCCGGCGGTGGACGAGTCGAGTGACGAGCTGGCCGACGAGGAGCGCGACCGCCACGAACGCTGCGAGTTCACCTCCTTGGTTGACGTCGGTGATGCTCAGGGTTCCGTAGGGCGGGATGAATCCGAGATTGAGCGTCAATGCGGCGGCGAGCGCAGTCACCACTGCCGCGATGGAACCCCCGACCGTGGCCGCCGCGACGACGACCACGACGACCACGACGAGCGCAAGGGCGACGGTGGCGGGCGTGATCTCATCGCGTACCGGTTGCAGCACGACCCCGAGAATGGCGCTGGCGGCGACGCCAACGGCCGAACCGAACCAGGGTGCGGTGCCGGAACCAGGTGCACGGGACATGTAGACGAGATCTTTGCGCGATCTTTGCGGGAGTGCGTGCCGTCTTGATCGATTCTTGATCCCTCCTGCGGTTGACTCGCGCGGTGACTTCTTCGTTTGTTCGCGATGCCGAGGCCCTCCGTCCCCTCCCCGCAGCTCCTCACACGGAGATTTCGGAGTCTCGGCGCTACCTGTTGAAGTCGAAGTTGCTCGGACGGGCGCTCGACACGGACCAACTGCAACATGAGCGGCTCGGGCGACCGACCGCGCTCGCCGTGTTCGCGAGCGACGCGCTCTCATCGACGGCGTACGCGAGCGAAGAGATCCTGCGGACCTTGATTCCGGTGGTCGGACTGCTCGCCTTTTCATTTGTGCTCCCGATCACGCTGGCGATGGCCGCGGTGCTCCTGATCTTGATGTTCAGCTATCGCCAAACGATCAAGGCCTACCCGTCGGCGGGCGGGGCCTACATCGTGACGAAGGACAACCTCTGTCTGCTTCCTGCTCAGGTCGCCGGGGTGGCGCTCCTGACCGACCACATCCTGACGGTGGCCGTCTCCGTATCGGCCGGTGTGGCCGCGTTGTATTCGGCGTTTGGTGGCCTGCGTCCGTATCGCGTGCCGATTGCACTGGGATTCATCGCACTCATTGCGTGGGGGAACTTGCGGGGCGCGAAGGAATCCGGCCGCATGTTCGCGGTACCCACCTACGCGTTCCTTGTGAGCATGTTCGCCATGATCGGCGTCGGGATCTACCACGCATTGGCCGGTGGGCTTCACCACTCGCCGCTCCCGGCGGACCACGTGCAGGTGGGCGCGGCGGGATCGGTCGGCATCTTTCTGCTCCTCCACGCGTTCGCGTCCGGTGGCGCAGCGATGACGGGCGTCGAAGCGATCTCGAACGGTGTTCCCGCGTTCAAGGCCCCAGAGTGGAAGAACGCACGGTCCACCCTGATGGTGATGGGCGCGTGTCTCGGCGTGATGTTCATCGGCATCTCGTGGCTGGCGATGCAGATGCACGTCATCCCGAGCGACAAGAAGACGGTGATCTCACAGATTGCGTCTGGCGTCTTCGGGTCGGGGACCCTTGGCCACGTCCTGTTCCTCGTTATCCAGGGAACGACGATGCTGATCCTGGTCCTGGCCGCGAACACGAGCTTCGCCGACTTTCCCCGACTAGCGAGCTTCCACGCCGACGACCACTTCATGCCGAAGCAGTTGACGAAGCGAGGCCACCGGTTGGTGTTCTCCAACGGGATCGTGCTGCTCTCGGTCACAGCTGCGGGTCTCGTCGTGTTGTTCCAAGCCGACGTCACGCACTTGATCCCGCTCTACGCGATCGGCGTGTTCACGTCGTTCACGTTGTCGCAGGCGGGGATGTCGGTTCGCCACCTTCGGCTGCGCGAGCCCGGATGGCGAGTCGGACTCGCCATCAACGGCACGGGTGCGTTCGTGACGGGGGCCGTCACCGTTGTGATTGCGATCACGAAGTTCACACACGGTGCATGGGCGATCATGGTGTTGGTCCCGGTCTTGGTATTCCTGTTGGTGCGGTTGAACCGTCAGTACGAGTCTGAAAAGGATCAGCTCTCGGAGGGTGCCTTGGCCGCGACGACCCTGCCGGTGCTGCGCCGCCACACGGTATTGGTGTTGCTCGATCGATTGGATCGCAGCGCGGCACGTGCCGTTCAATACGCACGCACGCTCCGACCCGACGAGCTGCGCGCCGTACACATCGCCGCAGATCCTGAGGCGGCCGAGGCGCTGATGGTGGAGTGGCAGACGTTGCCGTTGTCACGATTCCCGCTGGAAATCGTCGAGTGCCCGGATCGGCGCATCGCACGGGCCGCGCTCGAAGTGGTGGCGGAAGAAGTGGCGGACGGGCGGACCGAGGTCACCGTCCTGCTGCCGCGGCGCGAGTACCAGGAGTTCTGGCATCGGTTCTTGCACGACCGGACGTCGGATTCGATAGCGCGGGCCCTCGGGGCGCTTCCACATGCGAACGTCACGTTCGTTCGGTACCACCTCACGTCACCATCGAGCTCGCCGAACTTGGTGGCGACGGCGCCTGAGGTATCGCCGCACTGATGCGGGTCCTCAGCGCACCCGAGAAGATCGGTGTCGTCCGGTGGCGAGACCTCGCGACGGTCGAGGGCACGGTGAGATCGCTCCGAGCGCGTCCGTGGGCTGAGAACGTGGCGAGCGTGGAATGCACGCTCGTCGACGGGACCGGCGGGCTCGAGCTGGTGTTTCTCGGGCGCCGAAATGTCGGTGGGGTGGGTCTCGGCACCCGAATGCGCGCCTCCGGCCGTGTCGGCGCTCATCACGGGCGGTTGGCGATACTCAATCCGGTGTACGAGCTGATGCTGGCCGAGAACGGCTGAACTGACGGCGCGGCCGAGCGGTATCGTGGCTGGCCGGGGTCGCTAGCTCAACTGGCAGAGCATCGGGCTTTTAACCCGCAGGTTCAGGGTTCAAGTCCCTGGCGACCCACCAGATCGACCCTGCACGTTCGTCGACTTCACCAAGACTCGGCGGGATCGGGAGTTCGTAGCGATGGTCCCGTTTGAGAACGGACGCGCTACGCCCTGAACCCCCGCGACGGAAGCGCATCACAGGTCGCGGAACGTTGCGACTCAAGGTCGCGGTGTGCGCTGTGGTGTGCTTTCGATGAGGTCTTTGTAGGTTCCGAGGCGGAGACCGGCGCGTTTGACCGCGGCTGCAGCTGCTGGTGCGGTGAGCGCGGCGAGCTCCTGTTCCCAGTGGTAGCCCCACCGATACTTCGCGCGGTCGGGATCATCGGGGCGGCCGGGGTGGACGGTGAGTTCGATGGAGGTGGGCTCGCGGGCCGCGACATCGATGAGGACGCGATCGAGGGTGGGCAGGTCGAGGTTTCCGGCGATCGCGATGCCGATCGAGTCTGCGGTGTAGCGGATCCCTCTGCGGTCGGCCTCGCGTGCGAGCCGGGCGGCGAGGGTGGAGACGCCGACGCCAACGAGTGTTGCGCGGTGGTAACGAGGGACTCTGACGGCGCGAATCCCGGCGTGGGCCGCGAGCGCGAGGAGAATCTCACCGACGCGCGGCCAGAGCTGGAGGTGTTGGTGTGCGTCGAGGTGGGTGATCGGGAGTCCCCAACCCTGAACGTGTTCGAGCTGCGTGGTGAACTCCCTCTTGATGTCGTCCGGGTCCACGCGCCCCGCAAGTGCCCGCGGCAGGAAGTGCTTCCAGGTCAGGCTGAACCTTCCGGTCACGTCGAGGAGCGTGGGGATCTCGGCGGCTGACAGGAGCGGGGGGTCTTCGCCCACGATCGCGAGGTGTGCGCCCACGCCGAGCATCGCAGCGTCGAGGAGGCGGGGCGCGTAGACCGGGAGTGCTCGACCGTTGGCGAGCACCGAAGTGCTGGTCACGATCCCCTGACTGTGGGCGGCGAGAATGCCAGCCGAGACCCCAGCGGTCATGCCGAAGTCGTCTGCGTTCACGATGAGGAGCGGTCCGCGGGTCATGCCACGTACACGCCGCGAGCGTAGAACGATGACAAGATGAGCAAGAGCACCGCACTTCCCATGATCACCAATCGGAGTGACTTCGGTCGGCTTGCCAACAGGGCGCCCGCGACGGCGAAACACGGGAAGGCTGCCAGTGCGTAACGGCCCATGCTCCAGAAGTTGCTCGTCGAGACCGCCGGGATGAGCAGTACGGCCGCGGTGTACGAGCCGTATCCAGGGCCGAGCCGTCGCCACACGATCGGGACCAACGCGAACGCCAGCAGCATGACCGCAGGGTGCGCCAGGTACAGCAGCACCTGGGCCGGCCGGTGGATGTGGACAAGGTCCTGAAAGAACTTGATTTTGAACCACGTCCGGAAACCGGGTGCCTGATGCCACCCGCGTTCGGTGGCCACGAACACGAACGGATCACCGAACCGTTCCCACAGGTACCCGCACCAACCAACGAGCCCCGCCAGCGCGATCAGGACACCGCCGAGACGCCATTGTCGGCTTCGATTGGCGGTGACCGCGGCACGTCGTAGCTCCACCGCTCGAACGATCAAGCCAAGCAAGAGTGCTACTCCAACCGGCCGTCCCGCGAGGGCGACGATGCCGACCAATCCGGCGCCAACCGGATGATCATGCTCGAGCAGCACAAACGCGCCGATCGCCGCTGCGAGAAAGAGGGCATCGGAGTAGACCGCCCCGTACAGGTAGAAGGCGTATGGGTAGACGAGGAGCAGAACGAGGCCGCCCCACGCTGCTTCCCGACCCACCCGCTCCGATGCCCAGCGCTCGAAGAGCAGCGTGGCAGTCAATCCGGCGCATACGGTGATCGCGATACCGGCGATCAGAACATCACCGGTGACCACCCCAACGGCCCGCATCAGCAGCGGGTATGACGGGAAGAATGCGACCGCGGACTGGCGGCCGGGATGGAACGAATAGCCGTGCAGCGCGATCGACCGGTACCACCCGGCATCGAAACGGACCCAACCACCAAGCCACGGCCGACCGGGAAAGAACCCCCACTTTCCGGTCCGGCCTGCCCGATGAACAGGCAGCCACGCACCAGAAGCCGCGACAACCGTCCACACGACCGCCGCGACCCCGGCAAAGGCGCCCGCACCGCGCAACCGCTCAACCCGGCCTGACGGCGGGATCACCGACTCGACCGATGCGGCCGTCATCTCGCGCACCTGTATTCCCCCCCGTTGTTCCTATTGGGTCTGTTCACAAATTCTGCGGAGCTGGTCTGACGCAGCCAGGCGCCGAGCGTGACGCGGCTTAGGGCGATAGCCCGCTGCAGGTTCGGCGGTGCTGCCATTCGGCCTGATCGGCGGCCGCAGCGCTTCCAGTGTCGGGAATTGGGATGCCGTGCGTGATGCGTGCAGGTACCCAAGCGTACTGATCCACGTGCCGGCCGGTCGCAGTGACTTGCAAGACACCACTGCGGCCGGACTCGCCGTCTTCGCGCCAGTAGACGAAGTTGCCGAGCCCATAGGCGACCAGCGAGTCACCGACGCGACCGGCACCAAATACTCGGTGCGCGTGGCTCCCGACGATGATGTCTGCGCCCGCGCCGAGCAGGGCCTTGGCGAGGTCGCCCTGCTCACCCGAGGCGCAGAATGTGAGCTCGGTTCCCCAGTGGAGAAACACGATCAGCGTGTCGACCTGCGGGCGGATAGTGCCCACGGCGGCGACGAGCCGGGTGCGGTCGATCGAGAACGCGACGCCGGCCTGGGTCTCGGTCGCCGACCATCGGGCGATGAGCCCGGGTTCGAGCCAGTCGAGCGCGCTCAGGATCGCGATGCGTTGTCCCTTGATGGTGGTGCGATACGGCCCGTATGCATCCGCCGCATTGTGGCCGATGCCGACGACCGGGAACTTCGACGCCGCGATCGCGTCGAACGTGTCCTGCATGCCAAGAGGTCCGTAATCGAGCGCGTGATTGTTGGCCATGTTCACAACGTCGACGCCGGCGGCCCTCAAGGCAGCGAACGATGCTGCGGGGGAGCGGAAGTGGAAGTTCTTTCCGGTGATCGGTTCGCCTCGCGTTGTGATCGCAGTCTCGAGATTTACGATCGCGAGATCCGCGCTGGAGAGCAGCGGTGCGATGGGATCGAGGATGTGGTCGGGATCCGCGGTGAGGCGATCGGCGAGAACCGGAAGCCCGGTGGAGATCGCGCCGGGCTCGGTGTCGGTCACGTCCGGGAAGTGCACGTCGCCGCCGAACGCGAACGTCACCGGGTGACCACTCCCGGCCGGGCTGCGCGGTTCGCCTGGCGAAGCCGTGTTGGACGGCGTGGTTGATGATGACCGGAAGTCTGATGATCTCTTGGGTGGTGCGCTCGCGGCTCCGGTGCGCACGTGGGTGGTGTTCGGGTCCGGGTCCGTCGCGGACGCCACCGCGAGTGCGAGTGCGAGGCCACTCGCAAGGATTGCGCCGCCGGCGACGAGAAGGGTACGCCGCACGACCGCACTCTACCGAGCGGCCCTGGAGATGCACGGCTGCTCCTCAGTGTGGGGTCGCGACGACAAGCAAGCGGTCCCCGACCGCATGGCCGACAAAGATCGCGGGGCGGAGGGGTAGGGACTGCCCCGGGTTCGGTTGGCTCCTGACGTGTGAGGAGTCAACGGACCCACCCGCTGATCAATACCCGCTGACGCAGGTGATTTCGGTGCCCGTGATCGGATGTGGGAACCGCAGATCCGTTGCGTGGAGCTCGATGGCCAGAGCCGAGAGTTTTTCGCCGGCGTAGAGAGTGTCACCGACGATCGGGTGTCCGAGGTGCGCGAGGTGGGCCCGGATCTGGTGGGTGCGGCCGGTGTCCAACGTGACGGCGAGCAGGGTCTGGTCAGGTCTTCGTTCGAGAACTCGCCACTGCGTGATCGCAGGTTCCCCGTCGGCGATCACGGCGCGCCGGTAGTCGAACGCAGGGTCGAGCCCGAGCGGAGCATCGATGGTTCCGGAATCGTCGGCGACGATGCCCTGGACGAGCGTGCGGTAGGTCCGCGTCACCGATCCCTTTCCTAGCTGCTCGCGAAACGCGTCGTGGACCGCAGACCGTTTGGCGATGGCGACGAGTCCGTGGGCGCAACGGTCGAGCCGGTGGGCCGGATACGGCCGCCACGCGGCCCAATGGTGACCGGGGCGCGCGCCCGCGTGCCACAGGAACGCGTTGATCAGCGTGTCTTCGCGGTGACGGCCGACGGGGTGGACGTGGATCCCGGCGGGCTTGTCGCACACGATGAGATCGTTGTCCTCGTACGCAATGGTGATCGCGCGGTCGAGCGGCACCAACGGATCCTCGAGCGCGCCGATCAGGCCCAGGACATCACCGGCGACCACGCGGTCATCCATACGGCCGCAGTGACCGTTGACGGTGATGCGCTGGCCTGAGATGAGCGGCCCAACCGCCCGGACCGGCACCGTCACGAGGTGGGCCTTGACGACATCGACCAGCCGCATCGGTGGGTGCGCGTCGTCCAGCTCGTAACCGTTGACGACGGGAGGCTCCGTTCCTGCGCGGGCGAGACGCCGAGATCCTCGACTGGCGCGGCGACGCTACCTGGCTTCCGGCCGCCGTGAGGTGGAGACGACGCGCTCGAGCTTCGCGCCCTCGCGGCATCGGTCGTTAGGCTCGCCGGGCCGCATTGTCCCCGTCGCCGCCATGTGGCTCAACGGCAAGGAGTCCCGTGATCGCAACGTCTGCTTTCGACCTCGACCTCCCGGTCTATGAACCGGACGGGCTCAGCCGGGCCGATCGGATGGCGCACCTGGCGTCGATCCGGAGTGAGCACTGGCTGGCTCGCAGTCCGCTCGGGTTCGCGGTGATGCGTCACAGCGACATCGTCTCGGTGCTGCGAGACCGTCGGTTTCATTCTGCTTTGTCGCTCCTGCCCCAGATGCAGGGTCTGCCCGAGGAGTCGATCGAGAAGCGCCGGCCGTCGATTCTCTCGATGGAGGGCGACGAACACGCTCGGGTCCGTCGTCTGGTCGCACCCGCGTTCACTCCCGCGGCCGCCAATCGCCTGCGCCCGTTCATGGACGAGGTCATCGCCGAACTCCTTGATGGCATCGCGGCCTCGGGGAGCTGCGACTTCGTCGCCGCGGTGTGTGAGCCCTATCCGATCCCGATCATCTGCGAACTGCTGGGCGCGCCGAGGCAAGATTGGGAGCTGTTCTCGCGCTGGGCGACGGACATCTTCCGCATCTTCAACCAGAACCTGGCCGAAGATCTCCCTGCGGTGCAACGTGCCGGCGCGGAACTCGAGACCTACGTGAGTGAACTCGTCGACCGGCGTCGCTCGGACCCGAGCGACGATCTGTTGAGTGTGTTGATCGCGGCCGAGGAGGCCGGCGATCGTCTCTCGACTGATGAGCTGGTCATGTTGGCCGAAGCCGTCCTGATGGCCGGCACGGATACGACTCGGAACCAACTCGGGTGTTCGGTGGCGTTGCTGCTGACGTTCCCGGAGCAATGGAAGGCATTGGTGGCCGACCCCGGACTCGCGGCACGAGCGGTCGACGAGACGATGCGCTACCTCGGGGCGGTCCAAGGCACGATCCGGGTCGCGTCCGAAGACATCGTGTACCGGGACGTGATGTTCCCACGCGGCACGTTGGTGTCTTGCGCATTGTCGACGGGCAACCGCGATCCGCACTTCGTCGACGATCCCGAGACGTTCGACATCACGCGCGAGTCCACCGGCCCGCACCTCACGTTCGGGTCCGGGATCCACTACTGCCTCGGCGCGCACTTGGCGCGCGCGGAGCTGCAGGCGGCGCTCGGCCTGCTCGCAACGCGATTTCCGGATCTCGCGCTCGACGGTGACGTCGAGTGGAAGCCCGAGACCTTCGGAATCTGGGGCCCGTCCCGGTTGCCAGTGCTCTGGACTACCTGACCAACCGGGCGAACGCGAGACCGTGTTCGCAGGCTGAGCGCACGAACAAGAGGCGTAGGTCCGGCACGCTCGGCCGGTACGCTCGCCGCATGTCGACGGTCGTCGTTGCCGACGTCGTTCCGCTCGTACGAGTCGGTCTCACCGCGGTGTTGGCGGCCGAGCAGTACCGGGTCGTGGCCGAAACCAGCTCGGGTCGTGACCTGGCGAAGGCCGTGGTCGAGCACGCCCCCGATCTGGTAGTCGTCGGCGTGGTGAATGATCTCGCAGTCGATGAGATCGCTCGTCAGATTCGCGACGCGGCACCCGGTGCTCGGCTCGTCGTGATGTTGAACCGTGCGCCGCGTGACACCTTGGCGGACCTGCTCGGCCTGGACGTGGATGGCCTGCTGGCGCGTGCGATCCAGCCCCCGGAACTCGTCACCGCGCTTGCACGCGTGCTGGATGGCGAACGCCATGTGGATCCCGCGCTGCTGGCCGGGGACCTGGCCGACGAGGGACTCGAACCGATGACGCTCACGGTGCGCGAGCGCGAGGTGCTCGGACTTCTGGCGACCGGCAGCTCCAACCGCGAGATCTCTGCCGCACTCTTCGTTTCGCTCCCGACCGTCAAGACCCATCTGGCTCACATCTACGGCAAGCTCGACGCTAGGAACCGCAACGAGGCGTTGGGACGAGCGATGGCGCTGGGATTGCTGGCGTGACGACCCGGGCGAGATTGTGCGACGGCTCCTAGGCTGACGCAGGTTCGGGCCACCCAAGGAGGGGGTTTTCCATGTTGGTGCTCACTCGTCGGATCAACGAACGCATCATCATCGGTGACGACATCATCGTGACGGTGCTCGAAGTTCACGGCGATCAGGTCCGCATCGGTATCGATGCGCCGCGCGACATCAAGGTGTTTCGCGAAGAGGTGCTCCGACGCGATGAGGAGTCGGCCCGGGATCGGTCCGCAGACTGAGTTACTCGGTCGCGGGTACCACCAGGACTGGTCGTTCGGCCTGGTTCAAAAGCCGGTTCGCAGTTGCGCCGAGAAGTGCACCCCGCAGCGGACCCTGTCCGTGGTGACCGACCACGATCATGGGGGCGTCGCCGTTGTCAGCGACGACGATGAGACCCTCGACGGGCCGCCGGCGACGACCTCTCCGCGTGATGCCACGCCCGCGGCTTGTGCGAGGGCGATTGCGTGCCGGAGGGCTGCGGCCGCTCCCATCGAGTCGTCGAACCCGACGACGATTTCTCCACTCGTCATCTCACGCCTCCCTGAGGATGCTGGCATCGACACCGGGCACGATCGGCGGTGGCTCCGGACCGTTGCCGTCGGGGTCTGGCCGCTGGTCCATCGGGTCGATGCCGCGTTTGAAGAGCGAAGAGTCGCGAGACGCCGTCCACAGCATGATCGGGATGCCGATGGCGAGCAGGATTATCCCCATCACCCAGGACGATTCAACACCGAACCATTCGGTGCCTGGCTTCTGGAATGAATCGATCGTGGACTTCGCGAACGTCCAGAACAGGACTGCGCCGCCGATGAGCGGCGCGAGGCCGACGAACACGAAGTTCTTGGCGCTGCTGAAGATGTGGCGAACCATCCGGGCAACGCCTTGTGGATCGCCATCGACAGTTCACTCCGCGCTGCGGGCAGGATGGTGGTCTGGGTTGAGGTTGCGGCAGATCTCAGTACCGCAATGATGAGGAACTTGTAGAAGGGCGAGCCAAGCACCAGGTTGCCGGCCGCACCCAAGAGGTCGTCGCTGTGAGCGGTCAAGAACCGGGACCACGGATTGCAATCCCCCTGATGCCGGTACGGGCGGTGAGTCGACTACGCGGCGAGTGCCTCCGCCAGTGGCGTTGCGGCGCGGCCCACGGCGTCGGCGACGATCGGGTGGGTGACCTTCCCGCCAACGGTATTCACGCCGAGTGCGAGAGCGGAGTCTGCGACAGTGGCCGCGGACACACCGGAGACCGCAAGTTGCAGCACGTACGGCAGCGTGGCGTTGGTGAGTGCGTACGTGGACGTGAACGGAACGGCGCCGGGCATGTTGCCGACGGCGTAGTGGATGACGCCGTGCAGTTCATAGACGGGATCGGCGTGCGTGGTCTCATGCGTGGTCTCGATGCAGCCGCCCTGATCCACGGCGACGTCCACGATGACCGCGCCTGGCTTCATCGTGCGGACCATGTCTTCGGTGACGACCACCGGCGCGCGTCCGGCCGGCACGAGGACCGCGCCGATCACGAGGTCCGCGTCGGCGACCGCTCGGGCCACGGCCCCGCGGTTGCTCGCGAGGGTCACGATCCGACCCTGGTGGATCTGGTCCACCCACCGCAAGCGATCGAGGTTCTTGTCGAGGAGTAGCACTTCGGCTTCCATGCCCTGCGCGATCCAGGCGGAGTTCCACCCGACGTTGCCGGCGCCGAGCACGACAACCCGGCCGGGACGCACGCCGGGAACCCCGCCGAGGAGTACGCCGCGGCCACCGAGTTCGCGTTCGAGGAATCGTGCACCCACCTGCGTGGCCATGCGTCCCGCGACCTCGCTCATCGGCGCGAGCAACGGCAACGCGCCGTTCACCTGGACGGTCTCGTACGCGATGCCGGTGGTGCCGTGGCTGAGGAGCGCCTCGGTCACCTTCGGGTACGCCGCCAAGTGGAGATAGGTGAAGAGCACGAGGTCGGGGCGGAGGAAATCGAACTCGGATGCATTCGGTTCCTTCACCTTCAGCACCATGCCGGCGCGGCCCCACACGTCGGCCACATCGGTGACGATCTCCGCGCCGGCGCCGCGGTACTCGTCATCGGTGATGGCCGAGTCCACGCCGGCGCCTTGTTCGAGCAAGACGGTCACGCCGTGCGCGACGAGTTCGTGCACGCCGTCGGGCGTGATCGCGACTCGGTGCTCGCCGTCCTTGACCTCGCGCGGAATCCCGACGGTGAGCGGACTCACGACCATTCCGTTCCACCTTCGCGCCGGTCGGCCCGATCGGTCGGGTGAACGCGCGGCAGATGTTTCGATGCCTCGGTCAGACAGGTCCGTAGGATCGACTCGATCTCGTCGAATTGCTGCTCGCCGGCGACGAGCGGCGGTGAGAGTTGGACGACCGGATCGCCGCGATCGTCGGCCCGGCAGATCAGTCCGGCCTCGAAGAGTGCCGGTGAGAGGACGCCGCGCAGGATTTCTTCGGCCTCCTCGTTCGTGAACTGCGCCTCGGTTTCGGGATCGGCGACGAGTTCGAGGGCCAGGAAGTAGCCGGCGCCGCGGACATCGCCGACGATCGGGATGTCGCGGAGGCCTTCGATGCGCTCACGGAACCCGGCCTCGTTGGCTTGCACGTGTTCGAGGATGGACTCCTCTTCGAACAGGCGCAGGTTCTCGAGTGCGACCGCACAACTCACCGGGTGACCGCCGAAGGTGATGCCGTGAAGGAAGCTGGACGTGCCTTCGAGGAACGGCTCGGCGAGATGATCCCGACAGATCACGGCACCGAGCGGCGAGTACCCGCTGGTGAGTCCCTTCGCGCAAGTGATCATGTCCGGGAGGTAGTCGTACCGCTCGGCACCGAACCAGTGGCCGAGACGGCCGAACGCGCAGATGACCTCGTCCGAGACCAGCAGGACGCCGTACTTGTCACAGATCTCGCGGACGCGTGGGAAGTAACCCTCCGGCGCGACGAAACAACCGCCCGCGTTCTGGACCGGTTCGAGGAAAACTGCGGCGACGGTCTCGGGGCCCTCGAAGAGGATGCGATCCTCGATGCCTTGGATGAGCCAGTCGCAGAACGCGGCGTCGTCCTTGCCGAGCGGATGCCGATACCGGTTGGTGCTCGGTACGTGCGAGGCCCCGGGGGTGAGGGGCTCGAACGGGGTGCGGACGGACGGGATACCGGTGATGGCCAGCGCGCCGAGGGTGGTGCCGTGGTACGCCGTCTCCCGTGCGATGACCTTGTACCGCTGTCCCTCACCCTTGGCGCGGAAGTACTGGCGGGCCAACTTCCACGCGGACTCGACGGCTTCACTTCCGCTGGTGGTGAAGAACACCCGGTTGAGATCGCCGGGGGCCAGCGCGGCGAGCTTGGCCGCCAGCTCGATCGCCGGTGGGTGGCCGTAACTCCAGATCGGGAAGTACTCGAGCGTCTCGGCCTGCTGGGCCGCAGCCTGGGCGAGGTCGTGACGTCCGTGGCCGAGCTGCACCGTGAAGAGCCCGCTCAACGCGTCCAGGTACCGGCGGTCGTGCGCGTCCCAGAGGTAGCAGCCTTCGCCGCGGACCATGATCGGGATTTCCTTGGTCTCGTACGCGCCGAGCCGCGTGAAGTGCATCCAGAGATGGCGCCGGGCCTTCTCGTTCAGATCGTCGATGTCGTAGGTGTCAGAGTTCTTGGTCATCATTTCCGCTCTTGCTCCTTCGGAGCGGGCCGCTCGGGCCACGCTGCGCTTGATAGTCGGCCGAGGCCGCGTGCCCGCCGCGCTGTGCTCATCGGGTGCCCCATGCGTAGGTCTGTTTGAACAGCTTCAAGTACGTGAACGTTTCGGTGCTGCGCACGCCGGCGATCGATCGCACCCGGTCGTTGAGGAGCATGAGCAGGTGGTCGTCGTCTTCGCAGACGACCTCCATCATCAGGTCGAACGAGCCGCCTACGACCACGACGTAACTGACCTCGGGGAGGGCCGCGATGTCGTTCGCGACGGTGCGCAGATCGCCCTCGACCTTCAAGCCGATCATGGCCATGCGGCGGAAGCCGAGCGTCAACGGATCGGTCACCGCCACGATCTGCACCACGCCGGCTTCCACGAGTCGTTGGACGCGCTGGCGGACGGCAGCTTCACTCAGGCCCACCTCGACCGCGAGCTTCGTGTACGGCAGGCGGCCATCCTGTTGGAGCGCCTCGATCAGCGCCTTGTCGACGTCGTCAACCACGACCGTGCTGCGCGCCCCGTCGGTGGACTTCGTCGTTCGGGCCATGGACACAGTGTGCCCGTTCCGAGCCCCCTCAATCAAGGAATCCCTTGTTTCGATGTGTCAATGCCGTGGAATCAGCGGTTGGGGGGAGCGGAAACTACGAAAGTCGTGGAGCGAGGTGTCCGGCGAGCGCGCCGATCTCGGTCTCGACCCGGTGCCCGGCCTCGGTGAGCCACGCCCGGTTTCTCTGGTGGAGGTCGTTGGTTCGGTCGAACCGGTTGAGGACGACGATCACCTCGAAGCCGTGAAACGCCGTGACGCTCAACTCGACGGCGTTGATGGTTCCGAGGCCGGCATCAGCCACGAGCACCACCAGCCTGGTACCGAGCGCGCGAGCGAGGGCGACGTTGTCCCCGTCGGCGGCGATCGGCGACCGCGGACCGCCGGCGCCCTCGATGAAACCGGCCGTCTTCACGTCGATCTCACGGACAAGATCCGCAATGGTGAATGGCGGACGACCGAGCACGGCGGCAGCCATCGGCGGTGCCATCGGCGTTTCGTACCAGCGGTGCGCGGGGCAGACGACCGTGGCCGGTTCGTCGCTGGCGGCACCGATGAGCTCGGCGTCGGTGGTTCCGAACTCGGTCGGAGCGAACGACTGCGCGGGTTTCCTGGCGCGGATCTCATGACCGTGCACACGCAGTTCGGTGATGAGTCGGGTCAGCACCCAGGTCTTGCCGACGTCGGTCCCCGTGCCCGCGACGAAGATCGACGAGTTCATGGGCGTCCGAGCGTCAACTCGTCGAGCGCGACGCTCAGTGCGCGTACGTGGTCCAGCGTGTGCGCCGCCGACAGCGCTACCCGCAAGCGCGACGTTCCGGGCGCGACCGTCGGCGGTCGGATGGCGGGGACGAGCAGGCCGCGTTCGAGGAGTGCTGCGGCTGCGTCGAGCGCGCGATCTTCGGCGCCACACACGATCGGGACGATCGGCGACGGGTGGCCTTCCACGAGTTGGTCGATGTTGGTGCGTAAGCGAGACCGCAGTTCGTCGCCCTCGGGGCTCGTGACGACGTGCACCGCCGCAAGGGCCGCCGCGGTGTCAGCCGGCGTCGGCGCGGTGGTGAAGATGTACGAGCGAGCGCGGTTCACGATCAGGTCGGTGAGGATGCGCGGTCCGGCGACGAAACCGCCGAGTGCGCCGAGGGTCTTGGACATGGTGCCGACGCGGAGGACCGCCGCATCGGCGGGGGGTTGCAGGTCCGGGCCGAGCACCGCGTGGGCTTCATCGAGGATCAGTAACGCGCCGACGCGATCCGCGAGCGCGACGAGCGCGATCGTGTCGGCGACATCGCCGTCCATGGAGAACACGGTGTCCGAGACGATGACGACCTTGCGACCGCGCGCCTGGTCGGCCACCAACGCCTCGAGCGCCGCGAGGTCACGATGCGGATAGATCGCGACGTCGGCGTGGGCGAGGCGCGTGCCGTCGATGATCGAGGCGTGGTTGAGCTCGTCGGAGCAGACGAGCACATCGCCATCAGCGAAGGTGGTGAGCACGCCGAGGTTGGCCGCGAAGCCCGTGGGGAAAAGGACAGCGGCCTCAGCGTCTTTCCAATCGGCGAGCGCAGCTTCGAGTTCGGAGTGGATGGGTCGGCTGCCCACGATGAGCCGGGCCGCGCCCGCGCCCGTGCCCCAACGGTCGAGGGCGTCGTGGGCCGCCGCGACCACGGCGGGGTGGTGCGTCAGACCGAGATAGTCATTCGACGCGAAGTGCACGACGGGCGCTCCGTCGGGCGCGAGCGCACCCACCGGTCCGGCGCCGTCGAAATCTCGCGGCGCGCGCCATTGGCCAGCCGCATGAATGCGCTGGGTCTCGGCCTCGCTCCACTCCGCCCAGTTCACGCGTCGCCGAGTTCTGCGATCGAGTCGTGGAGCGCGCGGACCGTCGAGTGCAGTTCCTCGGACGTGACGGTCAGCGGGGGCATGAGGATCACGGTGTCGCCGATCGGGCGGATGAGCACGCCGCGCGCGACCGCACCCGCGCTGGCCTTTCGCCCCCAGCGCAGACCGTCCCGTGGGGGTGCCAGGTCGATGCCGCTCATGAGACCGCGCACGCGCGTTTCGCGCACCTGGGTCAGGGGCGCGATGCGGTCGTCGAGCAACTGCTCCAACTCCTGGCTTCGTTCCCTCACGTTCTCGAGCACGTCCCATGCTTCGATGAGTTCGAGGTGGCGGAGCGCGACCGCGGCGGCGAGTGCGTTCCCGCTGTAGGAGTGACCGTGGTAGAGGGTCTTCTCGGAGAGGTCCGGACCGAGGAAGGCATTGAACACTGCTCCGCTCGCGGCCGTCGCGGACATTGGGAGGTAGCCCGCGGTCATGCCCTTGCCGAGACAGAGCAGGTCCGGCCGGATGCCCGCGAGTTCGCTGGCGAAGAGGGTGCCGGTGCGACCGAAACCGGTGGCGATCTCGTCGCAGATCAGCAGGACGTCGTGGGTGTTGCACGCGCTCGCGAGGCGCTGGAGGTCTTCGGGTGCACACATCTGCATGCCGGACGCGCCTTGAACCAGCGGCTCGATGATGACAGCGGCGAGCTCGTGGGCGTGGTCGGTGATCATTCGGCACGCGACGTTGAAGCAGGTGGGGTCGGCGAACTCGGGGGCGCGCAGGACGGGAAAACGCAACGGGTCGAAGATGCTGGTCCCGAAGCCGCCACCACCGAGGGAGAGCGCGCCGATCGTGTCGCCGTGATACGCGCCGCCGAAACCGAGGAAGGTGGTCTTGCCTGCAATGTCGCGGTTGACCCAGAACTGGAACGCGATCTTCAGGGCTTGCTCGACCGCGCTCGCGCCGTCCGACGCGTAGAGGAAGTGCGGCTCGTCGACGGGCACGACCTTGGCCAGCGCCTCGGAGAGTTCGACCACGATGGTGTTGCCGTTCCCCAGCAGGGTGGTGTGGGCGCCGCGTTGGAGCTGCGCGATGAGGGCGTCGTCCAGTTCGGGGACCCGGTGGCCGAGGGTCGTCACCCAGAGCGACGAGATGGCGTCGAAGTAGCGGCGGCCTTCGGTGTCGATGACGTACCGACCGTCGGTGCGGTCCACGACGATCGGTGAGTTCTCGGTGTACGAGTCCATCTGGGTGAACCCATGCCACACGACACTCGCGTCCCGCTTCGCCCACTCGTCGTTGCTCACGTGACGACCAGGGTCTCTCGTTTCGCTGTGCACACGAAACGGGATGCTACGGCGAGCACAGTCTGGCCAGACTGGTCGGGTGGGGACGTTTGAGTCAGGGATCGATCTGAACGCGGCGTTCTACGCCGAGGTGGTTGCGCCGATCCTGGGGCGGACTCGTCACAGTGCCGGGCTGTTGGGGTGGGGGTCGGAGATTCTCGGGTTCGATACGGCGCGTTCCACCGATCACGGGTGGGGGCCGCGACTGCGCGTCTTCGTCGAACCGTCAGACGTTGTGCCCGCGCAGGCCGCGCTCAACACGTCTTTGCCTTCGGAGTTCCGCGGCTGGCCGGTCCGGTACGGCTGGGATGCCGTCGCAACAGAGCATCGCGTGCGGGTGAGCGATGTCGGATCCTGGCTCGTGGCGCAGCTGGGGCGTGATCCGCGCGGTGGTATGGACGCGCTCGACTGGTTGGTGATGCCGCAACAACTCCTGCTCGGAGTGGTGCGCGGTGCCGTCTTCCACGATGGCTTGGGCGAGCTCCGTCGCGTGCGTGAGCAGTTGGCCTGGTATCCCGACGACGTGTGGCGCTGGATAGTCGCGTGCCAGTGGCAGCGCGTCGCGCAGGAAGAGGCGTTCGTCGGCCGGACCGCCGAGGTCGGAGACGAACTGGGTTCGCGGCTGGTCGCGGCCCGGCAGGTGCACGAACTCATGCGCCTGTGGTTCCTGCTTCACCGCCGGTATTGGCCGTACATGAAGTGGTTCGGCTCGGCGTTCGCTCAGTTGCCGGGCGCGGCCGAGCTGGCTGGCTGCCTGGACCGTGTGCTGCTGGCCACGGACTGGCCGGCGCGTCAGCGCGCGCTTGCTGCTGCGTATGAGTTCGTGGCGAGCGGCCACAACGACGCGGGGATCACCGAGTGGGTCGACCCGACGGTCCGTTCGTTCTTCGGGCGCGGATTCTTGGTACTGATGAGCGACCGGTTCGTGGATGCGTGCCGCGCCCGGGTGGCCGACCCGTGGCTGCAGGCCTTGCCCCTCGTTGGTTCGGTCGACCAACTGGTGGACTCCACGGACGTGCTCTCGGTGGCCGGGCGCGCCATGCACTTCCGTGCGTTGTACGACGCCGAACCCGTCGACGATGTCCGCGGCGATCCAGACTCCTCGGATAAAGACCCGCGCGAATAGGTCAACGCGTCGTCGAACTACCGAACGGGCTTCCCGCTCATGTTCACTTCGTTCACGGGCCGCTCGGGCCACGGGCGAGCGGAAACCGTGTGGGCGCAAGGCGCTTATCCGCTCGCCCTCTCAGCGCCGTGACGACGTCTCGGTCAGGTGGGGATGAGTTCGACGACGTCGGGGTGTGCGGCGGCAAGACCGAGGTCGAAGGTTGCAACCTTGGCTGACCGCACGCGCGCCATCTCGGCCAGATACGCATCGGTCACCTGGCGATGACCGAAGACGCCCCGAAGCATCGGAGCGGCGAACGGAAAGTCGGCGGGCCAGAAGCGGTGGTCGGGGCTCGCGGTCAGCGACTCCAAGATCTGAATCGCTTCGCCGGACGTAGCGTCGGACCGCAGAAGGAATCGAATGAGTGCACCTTGAGTGATGGCACAGGTTGCGAACGGGTCCTGATGTGCTGCGAGCCAGGCCGTCGCATGCGGGTGGTGCGCGTGGGATTCGTAGGAGAGGGCGATCGCGACATTGGCGTCGAGCAGCGTCTCCGTCACTCGTCATCCAGCAGTGTTGCGACATCTTCACTGGAGACGAAGGGGCCGCCGCGCACTATGAGGAAGCCGGTGACGGGGTCGGGCACAAGCTCCAGTCTTGGGCTCCCGACAATCCCCCGTCGCATGATCTCGGCGACCGCTTCACTCAGCGTCTGACGACGATCGTGAGCGAGGGCTTTCGCCACACGATGGAGGTCATCCGGGAGGTCGATGGTCGTCCGCATGAGATGCATCATAATGCAGACCGCATCAAGATGTAGGCTGCATTGCCCGATCGGACCGGACTGGCCACTATCCGCGCTTCCGAACCGCGTCTGGGATCAGCGTCACGCTCGGCGTGACGTGTATCCCAAACGCCGAGATCGATCCACCGCACACCCAAGGGCGCTCAAATCAGGAGGGCCCGAGCGGTCGAGTTGACCTCATGTCCAGAGGTCTGCCAATGGGAGTCCGACGAGACGATCGCCGAGTGAGGTACGACGGTTGCCGGTGTGCAGAACCACTCCGCCGACAAAATCGCTGCCCACTCGATCGAGCCGATCACGCAGAGTCGCAAGACCTGCCGCGTCGTCGGTGCGAGCGATCGTGGAGGCCTTGATTTCGACGGCGAAGACGCGCCCGTCGGCCGACTCCAGGATCGCGTCCACTTCGAGCCCGCCGCGATCGCGTAGATGAAAGAGGCGAGCAGAGGTATCGGACCAGGTCAGCTGCTTGGCAACTTCAGCTACCGCGAACGATTCCATGAGTGGTCCGACGGCGGGGTCGTTGGAGCGTCGAAGCGCATCGGGATTCTTGCCCATGATGGCCGCAGCCAGCCCGGTGTCGCACACGTGAACCTTCGGCCGACGCACGATCTTCGACGCGACTTTGCGGCTCCAAGCCGGGACCCGATGAACAAGGAACGTGGTCTCGATCCACGGTTCGTATGACTCGACGGTGGTTCGATCAATGCCAAGTTGATCGGCGATTTTCGAAACGACGAGCTCTGACCCAGTTGTTCCGATCAGAAGACGAGCGAGGTTGAGCAAAGCGTCGAAACGCCGGAGGTCGGCAGCGGTTTCGACCTCGCGACGCAGCACAGTCTCGAGGTAGCGCTCGAACCACCGCTGGCGAGACGGCCGCTTCATTCCTTGGGGTTCGGGATAGCCGCCGCGACAGATGAGTTCGAGGTAGTCCGATCGATTCGGGGTCGCTCCATCATGGTGATGCAGACCGTCAGCGCCGAACGCGCGATCGACGAACGAGTCCGAGCCGTTGCTGATCTCTCCCATCGAAAGTGGCCAGAGCGTGATGAGGTCGATCCGGCCCGCGAGGCTCTCTGAGATCGCGGGCGTGGTGAGAAAGTTGGTGGAGCCGGTGAGCACGAACTGGCCCGGCGCTCGGGACTGATCCAACCGTTCTTTGACCGCGAGCACAAGTGCGTTGCCGCCGCGCTGGATCTCATCGATCACCGCAGGTGATCCGACGCCGTCGAGGAAAAGGGCAGGATCTTCCAGAGCGGCGACGAGGTCGGGCTCGTGGTCGAGAGTGACAACGGTCGCACCGAGGTCTTGTGCGAGCACTTCCGCGAGAGTCGACTTCCCGACCTGACGCGCACCTTGGAGCACCACACCACGAAACGACTGGAGTGACTGTCTGGCCGTTGCCAGCGAGCGGCGTGGGATCAGCTCTGGATTCACTGGTCTATCGTACCACTAACCAACAAAACGTCCGAGAACCAACCAACAAAACGCCCCAAAGTTTTGAGGGCGCCCTGTGGGTGACTCAGCCCTTCGCGAGGGTGGAGCAGAAGGCGGCGAACTGGTCGATGTAGGCGTCGATGTCGGCGTCGGTGTGTTGGACCGAGAGAGTCCACTGTTCTTCGTCGCCGGGGGTCATGAAGATGCCGCAGTTCATGGCCCACGGGTAGCTCGCGAGGTACAGCTCGGGCCGGGTTTCGAGGAAGTCTCGATAGTTGCGCAGCGGAGTGGGGCGGTAGGAGACGCAGCCCTTCGCCCCAAGGTCGACGGCGTGGCCCGGGATGTTGTTCTCATCCATCGCCTTCGTGCATCCCGTCGCCAACCGGGTTCCGATGTCGGCGAGGTAGGCATACGCGTCTCGGGTCATGACCTCGGTCAGCGTCGCAATGCCGGCGGCCGCGATCAACGGGTTGCCGTTGAAGGTTCCTTGCTGCGCGGCACCGGTACCGATGGCATCCATGACGTCGGCGCGGCCGCCGAACGCAGCACCTGGCGTACCGCCGCAGATCGCCTTGGCCCAACACGCGAGGTCGGGCCGCACGCCGTAGCGCTCGGCGGCGCCGCCGTACGCGACGGTGCCGCCGCTCTTCACTTCGTCGAAGATCAAGATCGCCCCGTGTTCGTGGAGGAGATCCTTCAGCCCTTGCAGGTACCCCGGCTCCGGCTGGCAGATGCCGATGTTCATCATCACCGGCTCGAGGATCAGACACGCGATCTCGCGACCTCGCTCGCTCAGCAGGGTTCGCAACATCTCGAGGTCGTTGAACGGCACGACGTGGGTGTACTCGGACATCACCGCCGGGATGCCCGTGGACATCGGCGTGGTGGATGGCGCGTCCCGACCACCGATGAGATCGGAGCCGGGTACCACCGAGAACATCACCGGATCGTGATGACCGTGGTACGAACCTTCGACCTTGACGATGTGCTCGCGGCCCGTCGCGGCGCGCGCCACCCGAATCGCGCCCATCGTCGCCTCGGTGCCTGAGTTCGCGAACCGGATCGAGTCCGCGCCGAACCGCTCGCAGATGATCTCGGCGAACTGGACCGTCGCCTCGGTGGGCGCGGCGAAGTGGGTGCCGGTGTGGGCGGCACGCGTGATGGCCTCGGCCACCTTCGGGTGGGCGTGGCCGACGATCATGCAGCCGAACCCGTTGTGGAAATCGAGGTACTCGTTGCCGTCGACGTCGACGACGTGACTGCCCTTCCCCTGGCGCAGGTACACCGGGTACGGGTCCCACGCTTGGAAGGACGAGGGCACGCCCATCGGCATGTGCTGCACGGCTCGTTCGTACAACGCTTTCGACCCGCCGGTGCGGGCCCAGAGGGATTCGTTCTCGGACGCCGCGATGGTCTCGGCGCGAGCGGTCAGGTGGTCGGTCTTCATTTCCGCTCCTACGCCTTCGGCGTGGGCCGCTCGGGCCACGCTCCGCTGTTCGATCGGCGGCGACCGCTCTCGCTTCCCGCTGCGCTCATGTCAGTCCTCGGAGTCGGTCGTGGGCGAACCCACGCGCAGAACGCAAGCCAGGGCTTGCGCTTTTGGTGCGAGTTGAGGTCAGTGTTTGATCATGACGTGCTTGAGTTCGGTGTAGGCCTCGATGGCGTAGATGGACATGTCCTTGCCGTAGCCGGACTGCTTGAAGCCGCCGTGGGGCATCTCGGACACGATCGGGATGTGGTCATTCACCCAGACACACCCGAAGTCCAGCGCCGCGGTCATGCGCATGGCGCGGCCGACGTCGGAGGTCCACACGCTGGCAGAGAGTCCGTAGTTCACGTCGTTGGCCCACGCGAGCGCTTGCGCGTCGTCCGAGAACCGCTGCACGGTGACCACCGGGCCGAAGACTTCGCGCTGCACGATCTCGGAGTCCTGCGCGGGGTTCACCACGACCGAGGGTTGGTAGAAGAACCCGGGACCGTCGATCTCGGAACCGCCAACGGTGACCTCGGCGCCGGCCTCGACGGCGCGGCTCACCATGCCGCTCACCCGCTCGCGCTGCCGGGCCGAGATGACCGGACCCATCGCGGTTCCTTCGGCGAACGGATCGCCGGTGACGATCTGGCCGACGGACTCGGTGAGCCCACTCACGAGATCGTCGAACACACGCGGCCCCGCCATGAGCCGGCACGGGGCGGTGCAGTCCTGGCCCGAGTTGTAATATGACATGTCCGTGAGGATGGCGATGGCGGCCTCGATGTCCGCGTCATCGAAGATGATCACCGGTGCCTTGCCGCCGAGCTCGAGGTGCACGCGCTTGAGCGAGTCCGCCGCGCTTCGGGCGATGGCCTTGCCGGTCTCGACGCTGCCGGTGAGTGAGACCATCGCGACTCCCGGGTGGCGCACGAGCGCGTCACCCGCGGATTTGCCGTCGCCGGTGATCACGTTGAGGACACCCTTGGGCAGGATGTCGGCGGTGATCTCGGCGAGGCGCAGTGCCGTCATCGGCGTGAGCTCGGACGGTTTGAGTACCACGGTGTTACCCGCGGCCAACGCGGGACCCAGCTTCCAAGTGGCCATGTTGATCGGGTAGTTCCACGGCGCAATCGAACCGACGACTCCGATCGGGTCTCGCCGGAGATACGAGGTGTGGTCCTCGAGGTATTCGCCGGCGGCGAGACCGGAGAGATTGCGGGCCCCGGCGGCGAAGAAACGCCAGTTGTCGATGGTGAGATCCATCTCGAACTCGATCATCCCCGCGGGCTTGCCGCAGTTCTCCATCTCGAGTTGCTTGATCGTGTCCAAGTCGGCCTCGACGGCATCTGCGACCGCGAGCAACGCCTCGCTGCGGGCTCGCGGCGTGGCGGTCCGCCACGTGCCAAACGCTTCCTTGGCCGCGGCGACCGCGGCGTCCACGTCAGCGGCACCGGATGCCGGGACGTCGGCGATGGACTCACCCGTGGCGGGGTTGAGGACCGAGTCGGTGGTGCCGTTCTGGGCGTCGACCCACTCGCCGGCGATGAAGTTCTGATGCGGCATCGAAGTGCTCCTCGAGACGAATTTGGGGTGAGGCTCATGCTAGGACGAAGTCGGCTGAGCGCCACGATGTTGCATGGTCAGAGGGCGGTCACGCGAGGGACTCCGTCGAGAAATATGTCTTGGAAGACGGATTCCACCGGTTGTAGGGCTTGCGCTCACCGATGGTTTCGCGCAGACTCGCCGTTCACACCACCGCCGGAGGAACTGACCGGGTGACTGACGAAACCGTCATCGCGATCGAACACGTGACCAAGCGATTCGGCGCGTTCGTGGCCGTGGACGACGCGGACTTCGGAATTCGGCGGGGCGAGTTCTTCTCCATGCTCGGACCGTCGGGATGTGGGAAGACCACGACCTTGCGCATGATCGCCGGGTTCGAGCAACCATCCGAAGGCGCGATCCGCCTCGTTGGCGAGGATGTCTCGCGCGTGCCGCCCTACAAGCGGAACGTGAACACCGTCTTCCAGCAATACGCGCTGTTCCCGCATCTCTCGGTCAGCGCGAACGTGGCCTTCGGACTCCAATCCAAGAAGGTGCCGAAGGCCGACATCGCGCGTCGGGTCGACGAGATGCTGGCCGTGGTCCGCCTCGCCGACTTCGGTGCGCGCAAGCCCGCGCAACTGTCCGGCGGTCAACAGCAGCGGGTGGCGCTGGCTCGGGCGCTCGTGAACTATCCGAGCGCCCTGCTGCTGGACGAGCCGCTCGGTGCGCTCGACCTGAAGTTGCGCCAGACCATGCAGCTCGAGCTGAAGCGGATCCAACGTGAGGTCGGCATCACCTTCGTGTTCGTCACCCACGATCAGGAAGAGGCGCTCACCATGAGCGACCGGATCGCGGTGATGAACGAAGGGCGCGTGGAACAGATCGGGACGCCGGAGGAGATCTACCACCAGCCCGCGTCCGAGTTCGTTGCCGGATTCATCGGGATGGCGAACCTGCTGCCCGCAACGATGGAGAACGTCGACGGCGCCCGGGCCACCGCAGTGCTCCCGGACGGCACCGCGGTCAGCGCGGCGGCCGTTGAAGGCCTCACCCGCGGTGACCCGGCCACGTTCATGATTCGCCCCGAGCGGATGCAACTGCAGGTCGGGACCTCGGAGGGAATCTCGGCGGAGGTGGTAGACCTCGTGTTCCAGGGTCCGCTGATCCGATTCGAGTTGAAGACCGCGCAAGGTTGCCCGATCGTGGCGCACGTGGGCCCGGACGAGAACTTGCCGCTCTTACGCCCGGGCGACCGGGTGCAGATCACGTGGGATGCCGACGGCGGTCGCCTGCTGCGCCGGCACGAACAGATGGCCGCATCAACTGCGGTCCCGAACTGACGAGGGAGTCCCGAATGACCCAGCACGAAGATGCAGTACGGGCGCAAGCCGTTCGGATGGCGCGTGATGCGATGTCCCGGCGCCGGTTCCTCGGCCGAGCCGGTGCGTTGTTCGGTGGCGCGCTCGTCGCCCCGTCGGTACTCGCGGCGTGCGGATCGAGCGGCGGCTCGAAGGCAGGCAGTGGTGGTGGGGCGAAGTCGGTCCACATCTCCAACTGGACCAGCTACATCTCGACGCAGTCCAAGAAGGACTTCACCCGAGAAACCGGGATCGCGCTGACGTACACAGAAGACATCAATGACAACAACGAGTACTTCGCCAAGGTCCGCCCGAACCTGAGTCGCAAGCGCAGTATCGGCAGCGACGCCTTCGTCCTCACGGACTGGATGGCGAACCGGATGATCAACCAGGTGAAGTGGACTCAGCCTTTCGTCGCCGCGAAGTTCCCGAACAAGTCGAACCTCAGGGCGGCATTGCAACACCCCGGCTTCGACCCGGACCGGAAGTCCAGTGCGCCATGGGCGAGTGGTATTGCGGGGATCGCGTACAACGTCAAGACCACCGGCAAGGAGATCAAGACGATCGACGATTTCCTGGCCGTCGGCGGCACCAAGACGGTGCTCAGCGAGATGCGCGACACCGTCGGCCTGTTCATGCTGGCGGACGGCAAGAACATCAAGAAGCCCACCTTGGCCGACGCGGAACCGTCGTTCGCTCGCATCAAGCAGGCCCTGGCCGACGGCAAGATCAAGGGGGTCAACGGCAACGAGTACGTGAACGACCTCGGGTCGGGGAATCTCGCGGCGGCCTTCGCATGGTCCGGCGACGTCGCGCAGATCGCGAAGTCGAACCCTGACATCAAGTTCGCCGTCCCCGAGTCCGGCGGGACCTTGTGGTCGGACAACTTCATGATCCCCTACACCACCGAGAAAGCCGATCTGGCGACCGAGTTCGTGAACTTCTTCTACGACCCGAAGAACGCGGCGATCCTCACGGCCGAGATCCAGTACATCTCGCCCGTCAACGGGGTGGCGGAGGAACTGACCAAGCTGGGCGGGGCTGCGGCGAAGTTGGTGGACAACCCACTCGTGGTTCCGACTGACGCCTTCCTCGCGACGCTCTCGATCTTCGGTGTGCTCGACGAGAAGGCGGAAGCCGCGTTCGACAAGCGGTTCGCCGAGGTCACGGGTACCGGCTGAGACCCATGCAGGCCCGGGGCTGAACGACAGTGATCGAACGCGACGACCAAGGGCGCAAGCGCGCCACGATCGCGCCCTGGCTCCTGCAAGGCCCGGGCATCGTGTTCCTCATCGTCTTCTTCTTCTTCCCGCTCTACACGCTCGGGCGGATGGCGCTGTCGGCGCGGGCGAGTCGGTTCTCGGATCCGGTGTTCAGCTGGCACTGGGACAACTTCAGCAGCGCGTTCTCGAAGTATGGCGACCAGTTCACGCGGTCGTTCCTCTACGCCGCCGCCGCCACGCTGTTGGCGCTCGTCATCGCGTATCCCCTGGCGTACGTGATCGCGTTCCGCGGCGGTCGGTTCAAGAACGTCCTGTTGGGGTTGGTCGTGGTGCCGTTCTTCACGAACTTCCTCATCCGCACCCTCGCCTGGAAGACCATTCTCGGCGACCAGGGCACGGTCGTGAGTGTGCTGAGGGGAGTAGGGATCCTGGGGAGTTCCGGCACGCTTCTCCGTACTCCGCTCGCGGTGATCGGTGGCCTTACCTACAACTTCCTGCCCTTCATGGTCTTGCCGGTGTATGTCGCGCTCGAGAAGATCGATCCTCGCCTCGTTGATGCCGCTCGTGACCTGTACTCCGACACGTGGCGTGCCTTTCGCAAGGTCGTGTTCCCACTTTCGCTGCCCGGTGTGTTCGCCGGTTCGCTGCTGGTGTTCATCCCTGCGGCGGGTGACTTCGTGAACGCGTACTACCTCGGGAACACGAACAACTCGATGATCGGCAACGTGGTGCAGAACCAGTTCCTGGTGCAGGTGGATTACCCCGTGGCTGCTGCGTTGTCCTTCGTGTTCATGGCCATCGTCATGGTCATCGTCATCGCCTACGCGCGCGTGCTCGGCACCGAGGATCTCGTATGACCGCGGTGACGCCCACGGCTCGAGCGCGCAAGGTTTCGTCTGGCACCGTCACGTCGAAGGGTGGGCGCGCCGGACGGATCGGCGTGAACTTCGCCGCGGTGTTGGGTTTGCTGTACCTCTTCCTGCCGATCTTCGTGATCGTGGCGTTCAGTTTCAACAAACCCTCGGGCAAGTTCAACGCGGTCTGGGAGCAGTTCACGTTCGACAACTGGATGCATCCGTTCGCCGATCAAGGTCTGGTCGACGCGCTGTGGTTGAGCTTGCGGATCTCGCTCATTGCGTCCTTGGTCGCTACCGTGCTCGGTACCTTCATGGCGATCGCCGCCGTCCGCTATCGGTTCCGCGCCAGCGGGTTCGTGAACTTCCTCGTGGTGCTGCCGCTGACGACCCCCGAGATCGTGCTGGGCGCGTCGCTCTTGACGCTCTTCCTGGAACCGCACCTCGTGCTCGCGAACCATCAGTTCGCGCTCGGGTTCGTCACCATCCTCGTCGCGCACATCATGTTCTGTGTGAGCTACGTGGCGATGACGGTCAAGGCGCGCATTCGCGGCTTCGATTGGACGCTCGAGGACGCAGCCATGGACCTCGGCGCGCCTCCGGCCCGGACGTTCTTGAAGGTGACGCTGCCGCTGATCCTGCCGGGGATCCTCGCCGCGTTCCTGTTGTCCTTCGCGTTGTCAATCGACGACTTCATCATCACGTACTTTGTCTCGGGCCCGAGCACGCAGACGTTCCCGGTGCAGATCTTCGGGCAGTCCCGAGTGGCGACGCCGCCCCAGATCAACGTGCTCGCGTCCATGATTCTCTTCGGCAGTGTCACGGTTATGGCCATTGGTTCCATCGTCGGCGCGCGCCGACAACGCCGGCTCGGGCTCTGATGCGTCAGGTCGGCGGTGTGGCCGCCCGCCGCAAGATTGCGTCGAGTTCACCAGCGTCCTTCAGGGCCTTTGCCGGATTGTGGCCGGCATCGTGGTCGATGAGCGTGACGTTCTCGAACCGTCGGAAGCGGCGCGCGTGCGCGCGATCAACCCGACTGTGGCGGCCGTAGTGGATCTCGATCGGGGTGTGACCCTCCCTCGCTCGCGCCGCCACGATCGGTTTGAGATCCCGACAGGTAGTGCCCGGATCGAGGGCGTCGATCCGCGCAATTTCTTCCATCCACCGCCGGTCGCGATACCAACCCCGGAGCCGTCGACTCGTGAACGTCTGCGGGCCGAACGCCAAGACGAAATCGGCGTCGAGCTGACATCCGAAGTAGACGGCGGCGAACCCTCCGGCGGAGACGCCGAGGGTCACGACTCGTTGGGAGCCGGACTCGGCGACGAGGGCGCGCAGCGCGGTTGTGGTGGTGTCGAGGGTGGTGGACACTCCCCGGACGCCCTCCTGGTACCAGGACTGGTTCAGGTCACGGACGAACACCCGGCGCGCGGCCGTTCCCGACAGTGCGGACAGGAACTCGAACGGTGGGATGCCGTCGAGCCGGCTGGCCAACCCGCCGAACGCAATGAGCAATGTGGCCGGCAGCTGGTCCGGACGAATGGGATCCGCGACGATGCCGACGGTTTCGTCTTGGAGGGCCTGCTCGAAGTCCATGTCCACGATCTTCCCAGGGTTCTCGCTCGATCCGCCGACCGTCGACTGGAGTTTCCATGAACCCGATACCGCATTGGATCGACGGGAAGCACTGGAGCGCAACGCCGAGCCGGGTCGCGGATGTCTTCGCACCCTCAACGGGCGAGGTCGTGCGCCAGGTCGCGCTCGCCGGGCCCGAGGCGCTGCAGGCGGCGGTCGCCGGCGCGGTTCGTGCGAGTCGCGAGTGGATGGAGACGCCGCTCGGCCGGCGGATGGGGATCCTGTTCGCGTTTCGCGAGTTGTTGGAGCACCGCAAGGTCGAGCTGGCTCGGATCATCAGCGCCGAACACGGCAAGGTGGTGTCGGACGCGCTGGGTGAAGTGGCGCGCGGCCAGGAGGTCGTCGAGTTCGCGTGCGGGATTCCGCACCTCCTCAAAGGCGGCTACTCCGAGTCGGTGTCGACCGGTACCGACGTCCACTCCATTCGTCAACCGCTCGGTGTGGTGGCGGGGATCACGCCGTTCAACTTCCCGGCGATGGTGCCGATGTGGATGTACCCGGTGGCGATCGCGTGCGGCAACGCGTTCATCCTCAAGCCGAGTGAGCGTGACCCGTCGGCGTCGATGTTGATCGCGGAACTCTGGCGTGACGCGGGACTGCCGGACGGTGTCTTCACGGTCCTGCACGGCGACAAGGAGGCCGTCGACGGTCTGATCGCGCATCCCGACGTGCGCGCGCTCAGCTTCGTCGGGTCCACCCCGATCGCGCGCTACGTCTACGAGTCCGGCGCGGCGCACGGCAAGCGCGTGCAAGCCCTCGGCGGCGCGAAGAACCACATGGTCGTGCTGCCCGACGCCGACATCGACGCGGCTGCCGATGCCGCGGTGAGCGCCGGGTACGGGTCCGCCGGCGAGCGGTGCATGGCGATCTCGGTGGTGGTGGCGGTCGGCCAGGTCGGCGACGAACTCGTCGAGGCCATTGCGACGCGCACCCGCGCGATCAAGGTGGGGGTGGGCGATGACGAGACGGCCGAGATGGGTCCGCTCGTCACCGAGGTTCACCGTGATCGGGTGCGGGGCTACGTGGACGACGGTGTTGCGGCCGGCGCCGAGCTCGTGGTGGACGGGCGCGCGTTGACGGCTCGGCCCGGGTTCTTTCTCGGTCCGTGCCTCTTCGATCGCGTCACCCCCGAGATGTCGATCTACACCGACGAGATCTTCGGGCCGGTGTTGTGCGTCGTCCGCGCCGACACGTACGACGAAGCGGCCGCGTTGATCTCGGCGAACCCGTACGCGAACGGCGCCGCGATCTTCACCCGCGACGGTGCAGCGGCGCGCCGATTCGAGCACGAGGTCGACGCCGGAATGGTGGGCGTCAACGTGCCGATCCCGGTGCCGATGGCGTACTACTCGTTCGGTGGGTGGAAGCAGAGCCTGTACGGCGACACCCACGTGCACGGTCCGGACGGTGTCCACTTCTACACGCGGAGCAAGGTGGTCACGACGCGCTGGGGCGACCCGGCGACCCGCGGTCCGGACCTCGGGTTCCCGCGCACCAGCTAGACATCCCACGGGTCGTTGGTGTCAAGCGGCGAGTTGGGTGCGGTGGGCCCATGCGGTGTGTTCGTCGTAGAGCGTGCCGTGGTCGAGGCAGCCATGGAGGATGCCAACGAGCCGGTTTCCGAGTGCTCGGAGCGCTC
>JANYJV010000032.1 GCA_025361725.1 Acidimicrobiia bacterium
TCTCGACCTCTCGGTACAGGCGACCTTGTCGTCGCGCCATGCGGCGCCGCATCACGCCCGCGTCGTAGAGCGCGTCGCGATAGTCGAGGACTGCTTGCTCGAGTTCGTTCACGTAGACGATGCGACTCCGCAAGTGCTGCGTGCGTCGGTTGAGTTCCTCGATGTCGCGCCAGTCGACCGGTTCGTCATCGAGCAAGAGTCGTTGGCCTTCGGCGAGCCGATCGAACGCGGTCTCCGCGCTGTCGACGAACGCGTTTCCGTTGCTTCGGCCACTTCCGCTACCGGAAGTGGCAAGTCTGTGAAGAAAATTGACATCGTCAGGAACGTTGCGTGTGGAGCCATCATCAGACTCGGTACGCGAGCGGGAGGGTCCTTGGCGCGCGGAAGCGCGTGGGTTGTGCTGGTCGTCGTCGTGCATGCGTGGCTCCGTGGTGTCGGCAGTCGGTACAACCGGCTATGCGCATCGCGAGTGCGGTTACGCGACGTCGGCTGTTTTCCGTGCCACTTCCGTGCCACTACGGACGGTTACTCAGGGGTACTGGCGGTCACTCGTTGGTACTCGTTGACCACGCTGACCTGCCCAAACTCCTAAGCGCCCTGGTGGCGAAATCACCCCTGGAGAGTTTGCAAGCAGGAAGTCGTGGGTTCGAGTCCCATCGTCTCCACCGAAAAAGTTCTGGCCAGAGCGCTGCTGTGCGCTCCGACTTTCTCGGCACCCGTCGTGCCATTGGCGTGCCCATTCCGCGTCACGGTGCAGCGCGGGTCCGGGGCCGGAAATCGTTTCCACGGAGCGGCCTCGGGAGGCGTCGACCGATCTCGGGTCGCTCGATGTCCATTGCGCGGGTTCGTGATGCATACAGCGGTCGTGCGGCGGAGTACATCAGCCGGTTCGGCAGCATCGAGGCAGCGTCCGAGCAAGATCGTGAGGAGGTGCTCGCGTGGGAGCGAGCGGTCGACGGGCGGATCATCGACGTCGGCTGCGGGCCGGGTCAATGGACGAACTACTTCCACGAGCGTGGCGTCGACATCGAAGGTGTCGATCCCGTGGCGGAGTTGATCAACGATGCTCGGCAGCGATATCCGCGCGTCGACTACCGGATCGGTCGTGCGGATCGGCTGGGCGTGGACGATGCGAGCCTCGGAGGACTCCTCGCGTGGTTTTCGCTGATCCACCATGAACCGGATCAGATTGATGCAGTCCTCACGGAGTTCGCTCGGTGCGTCCGGCCCGTGGGGGTCTGGACATCGGGTTCTTCGAGGGCGCCGAACTTGCCGCGTTCGACCACGCGGTGACGACCGCATACTTCTGGCCCGTCGGACTGCTGTCCTCGCGCGTCGAGCGGGCGGGGTTCGTGATCGCCGACGTTCACCGTCGTACCGAACCCGAGACGCGTCCACAGGGAGCGATCATCGCCCAGCGAACTGCATGACGATCAGCGTGGAGCCGCTGCGAGGGTCAATCGCCGGCGACGAGGTAGGTGCTCATCCGCTGCAGCTGCAGTTGGAAGAACGCGTCATCGTCGTGGATCACGTTGTGCAGGTGGCCGAAGAGCTCGAGCCCGACGGTGCCCAACAGCTGAGCCCAGGCGATGAGCCCTCGGGAAAGAACACCGTCGGGGATATCCATCGCCGTGGCGGAGCGTACGGCAGCGAAATCGGCGTGGACGGTGCGGGGTGTCGGGATCTCGGTGGCAGTATGAATCTCGCCTCGCTCGACGCCGTCGGCCAGGAGCGCGAGCAATGCAAACGGGACGCGCGTCGCCGGGCTGATGGTGTCGCTCGGCGCGGCATAGCCCGGCACGGGTGACCCGTAGAGCAACGCGTACTCGTGTTGGTTGGCGCGCGCCCAGGCCAGGAAGTCCGTCCCGATGGCAACCCAACGGCTCGATGTCGAACGCCGACGCGTCGCGTCGAGCGCCTGCTCCGCAACCGCACCGACCGCGTCGTAGGCATCGACGATGAGCGCGGTCAGGAGATCGTCCCGGCTCGGGAAATACCGGTAGACGGCGGACGACACCATCCCCGCGTCGCGAGCGACCGCGCGCAGCGACAACGCCGCAGCCCCGTAGTCGGCGAGATGTTGCCGGCCGATGGCCTTGATGTCACGAGTGATTTGGTCCCGGGCCAATGCCCGAGCGCCCTGAGCAGTTGAAGCCATCGCTGCATTCTGACGAGATTCGAGAGCGGCGGCAAGAATCGAGAGCGGTGCTCTTGCCTTTGGAAAGGAGTGGGTGCATACTGGTGAAACGAGAGCGGTGCTCTCCCCACAAGCGAACGCGAGCCACGATGAACCCAGTCACCGAAACACCAGTCATGAAAACACCAGCCACTTCCGATCGGTACGTCGTCCCCGGGTGGTTCACCCGACGGGTGTTCAACCCGATCGTCGCCGTCCTGGCCCGACGCGGCATCAGCGTGCGCGGATCAAGTGAACTCAGCGTCCTCGGCCGGACGTCGGGTGAGTGGCGGCGCGTCCCCGTCAACCCCCTGGACTTCGAAGGATCTCGGTACCTCGTGGCGCCGCGCGGCACCACGCAATGGGTCCGGAACCTCAGAGCCGCCGGTCACGGACAGTTGCGCGTCGGCCGGCGGACGGTCCCGTTCAATGCGGCCGAAGTGTCCGACGCCGACAAGGTCGCGATCTTGCGGGCGTATCTGAAGCACTGGAAGTTCGAAGTCAACGTGTTCTTCGACGGCGTTGGACCCGACGCCCCGGACGAGCAGCTGCTTTCGATCGCACCCAACCACCCGGTGTTCCGGATCGTGACGATGATGTGCGGGTGACTGGCAGGATCTCCTTCCATGACCGATGAACGCATGGAAGTGGAACGGACGATCGCTGACGACGCGAGGACGATCTTCCGGGTGTTGTCCGACCCGCAGGGCCACGTGACCATCGACAGTTCCGGGATGTTGATGGACGCGACGGGCAAGCCGGTGACGGCCGTCGGCGACTCGTGCGTGGTGCACATGGACCGCGAGGCGTTGAACGACTACCCGATGGGCCACTACGACGTGACGGTGAACATCGCCACGTTCGTGCCGGACCGTGAGATCGCGTGGACGATCGAAGGCCAGATCAAACCGCAGATCGGCCACGTCTACGGATACAGGCTCGATCCGACCGACGACGCCACGTTGGTGACGTCGTACTACGACTGGTCGAACATCGACGCCGCATGGAAAGAAGCGAACGTCTTTCCGATCATCCCGGAGAGTGCGCTGCGCGCGACCTTGGGCATCCTCGCCCGAACTGTCGGCCGCGAGCTGCGTGCAACCAAGGGCTGACCAACTGGCACTTTCGTTCTGCGGCCACGCGATCGGCCGCACACTGACCGAGCCGCCTTGACTCTGAAGTAGATCCCTGTACGCTGCTTCGAACGAAGGGGAGTATCCCACGAGGCCCGCCGTCATCACGGTGTTCGCACCCGGCGCGGCCAGCTGTGCAAGCAGCGGAGAGACCTTCCGAGAATCCATCAACGGTCCCGACTCGGGACCCGATTCACGGAGGTCACCATGTCCAAAAGCCATTCCCGTCGCCTGTTCCTGCACGGCTCCGCGCCGGCGGCCCGAGCCGTCGAGCCATCGCCGACTCTGGTCGACGTCACCACTCACATCCTCCCCTCGATCCAGGCCGAACGCGAATACCCGGCCGTTTCGGTCGTTCTCGCCACCGCCGGGCCGAGGTTCAGTCTCGACGACCGAACGCGAGGTGAGGGTCTGGTCTCCGAAGCGGCCCGCCGCCTTGCCTATGAACTCAACCCGAGCGCAGTGGAAGCGATGGTCGACCCACTCCGACGCGTACTCGCGGAACTCGTCGGCGCGCGCGTGGAGGGTGGGGTCGCGCTGTTGCGTGCGGTCGGTGAGCTGTATGCATTCCGGCTCACGGTCACTCCCACCGAGCGGGTCGTCATAGATCCGACGTTCGCGACGCGAGACCTGGTGCGTTCCGTCGCCAGTTCCGATCGGCGACCAGGGGACGTGCTCGACCAACTCGCGAACGCGGATCGAGCCGGGCGCGCCGAACGCGGGATCGATGCGACGTGGACCGCGCTCCAGCAGAGTTCCTACCTGCACCTGATCGTCGAGGACGGCTTCGCGTTCGCGGCCTATCTTGCGGCCGACGGCACCCACGTCATCCCGGCGGCCGTGCCGGAGACTCCGTCTGCCACCGATGACCTTGTCGACGAGATGATCGAGCTCGCAATGGCGAAACACGGGACGGTGTCGTTCGTGGCGCCCGGCTCGCTCGCCGGCGATGGCGTCGCGGTCATCCGCAACCACCGATCGCACTCGGCGTCATGATGCTGGCGGCCAGCGAATCGAAATTCGCCAACGTCGACGTCTCGCTCGCTGCCTGGCTCGGACTCGGTGCAGTCATCGCCGTGCTCCTGGCGATCGACCTGTACCGCCACCGAGACGCGCATCCACCGTCGCCTCGAGAAGCGGCGATCGAATCCGCGGTCTGGGTGGCATGCGGGTTGGGATTCGGCGCGGTCGTCGCGCTCGTCTACGGACACGCGGCGTTCGGCGAGTACATCAGCGGGTATCTGATCGAGAAGTCGCTCAGCGTGGACAACGTGTTCGTGTGGTCGATGCTCTTCGGCGCCCTCGCGATTCCCCTGCGCTACCAACACCGCGTCCTCTTCTGGGGAATCTTCGGTGCACTTGCGATGCGCGGCGCGTTCATCGTGGTGGGGAGCAAGCTGCTCGCCAGCTTCTGGTGGCTCCTCATCGTTTTCGGGGCGTTCCTCGTCTACACGGGCATGAAGGTCATCCGGCACCGCAACGACGAAACGACGCGAGGCGCGACTCCCGGGATGGTGCTGCTCCGACGCGTGATGCCGGTGAGCGACACGCTCGACGGCCAGAAGTTCTTCACCCGACTGAACGGAAGACGCGCGGCTACGCCGTTGCTGGCGGCGCTTGTGGTGATCGAAGTCACCGACGTGATCTTCGCGGTGGATTCGGTGCCCGCGATCCTGGCGGTCTCGAAGGAGCCGTACTTGGTGTTCGCATCGAATGCATTCGCGATTCTCGGTTTGCGCGCGATGTACTTCCTCTTGGCGAACGCGAAAGATCGGTTCCACTACCTCTCGCACGCGTTAGGCGGGATCCTCGTCCTCGTCGGGATCAAGATGACGATCTCGCACTGGATTCACGTCGACACTTACGCGTCGCTCGCAATCATCGTCGCCGTGCTGGTGACGGCGGTGGTGGTGAGCCTCCGCCGGAAACCATCCGAAGGGCCAGAGAGGGTGCAGGACGTCGACGTCAACTCCGACGTTGGTTGAGATGGAAGGGCGAGCTCAGGACGCTGATGGCTACGGCATCAGCCGACACGCGGTTGCGCCGACTTGGGGATCGCGCGGTTTCGGGTGAACCAGTGGGCGGTGCCCAACGCGAGTCCGGCGGCCAGCAGAGAAACGCCGCCGACGAGCGACAGCATCATGACGACCCACATCGGGCCGGGGAGATCGCCTTCTCCCCAGATCGGGATGTTGATGAGCCCGATGACGACGGCCAGAACCGCGATGCCCGAACCGGCGAGTTTCCACCACGTCAGGCGTTCGGACAGCGTGTCGGCACGCGCGGGCCGGGCCGCAGCCCAGGACAAGCCGGCCACCAGCAGGGCGCCGAGGGCCACGACGAGGAAGATCCATGTTGTGGGACCGGTTCCGCTTGCCAGGGCGAGAACGCTGACGCCGACCGCGATGCTCAACGCGACGACGGCGACGGTGTGGGGCGAAGGTCGTTTCATTCGGGACTCCAAGTGCTGGTTGGGAACGGTGACGATGAGATCGCGAAGGGTGCGCAGCCAAACCCGGCCCACGCTCTCATCGCGACATTGCGCCGCGAAGGCGGCAACCAGGTCGTCTCGGTACTCATCGCGAAACGCCTTCGGGTACAGCGCCGCGAGCGTCCGGTAGACGCCGACGTTGAACCCCGCGCTCATGCCGGTGCCCCGCCGAGTCCAGCGACACCGCGGAAGCGGTTCACCAGACCGCGGAGACGGCCGAGCTCGACGCGTGCGATGCGTTCACCCTCGCCGGTGAGCTGGTAGTAGCGGCGCCGGTCCGAGACTGCGTCGTCGTGTTCCGCCGTGGTCTCTTCGATCAGGTCTCCGGCGAGCAGCCGGTTGAGGGTGCCGTACAACGTGCCCGGACCCATGCGGACCGTGCCCTGGCTCTGTTCGTCGACGAGCCGCATCAGGCCGTAACCGTGGTTCTCGCCCCTGAGGAGGGCGAGCAGGAGATGCATCGACGCGGCGGGCAGTGGTTTGTCGGTGTTTCGAGTCACCATACTCGTAGTCTGATACATCGAACGTCGATAGTCAAGGAGATTCGCGCCCGACGGTCGCGTCGTACATCGCCCTTGCCGACCACCGCATCAGATCAACGGCTTCGGTACTACTCAGACCCGCGATGTCCGTGAGCCACACGAGTGCCTCGATGCCCATCGCGCCGCGCACCGCCAGGACGAGACGACGGAACTCCGCGTGCTCGACCCGGCCGCGCATCGGCTCGAGGGCGTCCTCGAGCCAGGCGATGGCCCGACCCTGGCGCAGCGGCAGGTCGGGTGGATCCGCGCGGTTTGCTTCGAGGGACAGGCGGAGCATGGCGCGCTGCTGATCCTCGGTGTCGAGGATGATGCGCATGAACTCGCGCACGACCAGGTCGAGTCGTTCTCCGGGGTCGTCGGGAGGATCTGGCGGCAGGAGAGTCGCCGCCGTGGTTTCCGGATGCGCCGCAGCGAGCAGGGCGTGCTGATTGGGAAAGTATCGATACGCGGTCGTTCTCGAGATGGATGCCGCCGCGGCCGCCTCCTCGACGGTCGGCGTGTGGCCCAGGGTCACAAGATCTCGGGCGGCTTCGACCAGCGCGGTGCGAGTCCGCGTCTTTTGCTGCGTTCGACCCGACTCTTCGTACGCCGTTGACATGCTGACGATGGTACCGTACTGTCATCATGGTACTCAGGTCCCATCTACGGAGTAGGTACTCTGAGCGGTGCGAGCGCGATTGTCCGATCCAAGGGCGAAGGCCCCCGGCGTTGGTTCTACGGAGGCGGCACCCACACGTGGAAGGTCACGGCCGAGGAATCCGGCGGCGGGTTCTTCGTGTTCGAGGACGAGATGACCCAAGGAAAGGCGACGCCGCTGCACGCGCATCCGGAAGTCGAAGAGACGATCTTCGTTCTCGAGGGCGACATCCTGCTCAACATCGACGGCACCGAGCATGCCGTCGGCGGTGGCGGGCTGAGCTTTGTTCCCAGGGGTGTGCCGCACGCGTTCAGGGTGCTCTCGGAGTCGGCCCGTCTTTTGACGATGCAGAGTCCCGGCGCCGCGCAGCCCTTCTACTGGGACGCGAGTGAACCCGCTGTGGGTGATGGAGCAGGCCCGATGGACTTTGATCGCGTCCGCCAAGCTGCGCAGGAAACCGGTGCCACGCAAATCCTCGGGCCTCCGCCCTTCAACGCGCCGTAGGGCGCGCGGCGTTGTGGATTCGGAAGCGGACCTAGGAGTCGAGTTCGGCGAGGACCTCACCGATGATCTTGGTGGCCTGGTGCGCGGGCAACGGTTCGCCACCCTCGGCCTCGGCCACCTCGTCAGCGAACGCCTCGACCGAATGCACGCCGCCGAGGAGCACGTGGCGCAGCGCCTCGCCGCTCGCTTGCGGGTCTTCGAGTTCCTCGACCGCCGGCGCGATGGCGTGGTCCTCTGATTCCGCCACCGTGTGCACCAACTTCATGGCTTCCTCGCGACCGGACGCAGTCGAAACGACCTCACCTCGGTCCGGGTTCTGCTGGAGGTCCCACTCGGCCAGGGCTTCGTCGTAGCCGCCCTCCCCGGGGTGGAGCACGCGAGTCTCGGAGCCTGCGGTGGCCGCGGCTACGGCACCAGTTTCTTCGTCACCGTCATGCTGGCGAGCGGGCTGGACCGGGACGACAAGCGTTCCGTCGGCATTCCGAACGATTTCCATACTTCGGGGATACCCCGATCTCACGGATGCGAACCCCCGCCGTGGGCGAGCCCAGTTCGTCTCGGATCTACCGGACGTTGGTCCAGACCGTGGGCGCATCCGCATGGCGTAGGCGATCCGCCGCGGTCGTCCGGTCCGGAGGGTCGAGCGCGTCTGAAGGATCGATCGTGAGGTCGATGACCGTCGGGTCATCGTTCAGGCGGGTCGGGTCGATGCTGCCACCGATGACCGTTGGGGCCGTCGTCTGGACCGAAACGGCATCGGTGACCTCGGCAGGCGGGGTCGTGGCCGCTTCGAGGATGTTCGGCGTTGCGTTGGTCGCAATCACCATGGTGAGCAGTTCGATGGCCCGATCGAGGCGCTCGTGGTGCGCGCGATCCTGTTCGTTCTGGACCCGCAGTTGATCGGTGAGCGCCGTGGTGCGAGCGAGCGCATCGATGAGTTCGACGTCGCGTTTGGCCAGTTCGCCATGCAGCTCGGAGAGGTCTCGATTGAGTCGGGTCAACTCGTCCCGCATTCCCTGGACCCGCTCGTGCGCAGTCTCGGCCTGGGTCAGCACGAGGTCCAAGGTGCGCGTTCGCTGACTCTTCCAAGCCACCAGAAACCCCCAGTTCACGATTGGTGTGCGCAGTCACGGTACGCGGCCGAAGCCGCCGAGCGGTGCACCCTTCGGCCACGCTCAGAGGTTGCGGAAGCTTTGCGCCGTGGCGCCGGTCAAACGGCCGGCGATGGCTCCGAGGCCGCGCGCAACTCCGCACGGGCCCGGCGCAATGAGTGCTCCACGAGCACGGTGAGGCTTGCTTTCACCGATGATCGCTCCCGAGCGTCGAACAGTTCTACGGGCACGTCGTCGGCGACCGCCACCGCGTCGCGCACTTGTTCGACGGTATGGCTCTGCACGCCGTCGAAACAGTTGATGCCGATGACGAACGGCAGGCCCCGCTTCTCGAAGTAGTTGATGGCGGGAAACGACTCGGCGAGGCGGCGGGTGTCGCCGACCACGATGGCACCCATCGCACCTCGGGCGAGCTCGTCCCACATGAACGAAAACCGTGCTTGACCCGGAGTGCCGAAGAGGTAGAGCACGAGATCGTCACCAAAGGTGATCCGACCGAAGTCCAAGGCCGCGGTCGTTTCGGTCTTCTCGGGAGTGAGCTCGGCGCGGTCGATCCCCTGGCCGACATCGGTCATAGCTGCTTCTGTCGAGAGCGGCTCGATCTCCGAGATGGACGCAACCGTGGTGGTCTTGCCGACGCCGAAACCTCCGGCGACGACGATCTTCACGGACAGTGGCGCTCGGACGCGCTCAGAGGGCACGGACACCATCGAGCAACCTTTCGAGAACGCGGACTCGCTCGTCGAGCTGGTTGCTGGCGGTGACGCCGACGGAGAGGACCTGCTCGTCGGCAAGATCGCCGACGAGCACGCGCACGACACCCACTTGCAATCGGAGGTGGGTGGCAATCTCCACAATCGAGTGTGGAGATCGACACAACCGGACGATCGCCTGCACCTCGGGCGTGGCGCCGGCCGGGAGCGAGCTGCGCTCGGTGACGACCACGGCCTCGAGGGGCAGGTCGCTCGCGCCAAGGGTGCGGCCACCCGTGAGTACATAGGGCCGGGCGAGCAGCGGTTCGGGTTCGGACGGGCTCGTCATGGCGCGCTCAATGGGGTGCGGCGTCGGCGTCGAGGCAGGCCGCTCATAGCGGGAGCTCCTCGCGGAGTTCGGCGACGAGTTGGGGAGTCAGCGCGGCACCGGCGCGGTCGGTGAGCAGTGCCATCTCGTACGCGACAAGGCCGATGTCGCAGGGTCGCGTCGCCACAACCGCGAGCGCGCTGCCGTCCGAGATTCCCATCACCACGATGAGGGCGCGTTCGAGTTCGACGATGATCTCGTGCACGGCTCCGGCCTGCATCGGTGTTCCCGCGCCGCGTGCCACGCTCAGCAGTCCGGCGGCCACGGCGGCGAGCCGGTCGCCCGTCTCTCGATCGACGGTGTCCGAGAGCGCGATGAGCAGCCCGTCCGAGGACACCACCGCCGCTTCGCGAATCCCCGGAACGTGGGCGACCAGGTTCGTGAGGAGAAAGCCGAGATCGTTCGTCGGGTCGTTCACGACTCGTCACCTTCAGGGTCGGAGTCGTCGGTTTGGGCGCGGCGCCGGCCGGCTTCGAAGCGCGCGACGAACTAAGACGGCGTCGGCGGGTCGGCTCGGCGGCGCGGTGATGTCGAGTGCCTGCACGACCTCGGTCGGATCGGTGATGGACGCGTTCATCGGTCGGCGGCGAGGAAGTCCGGAGTCGGTGGCGTCGGAGCGCTTGGGGAGAGCGACCCCCGCCACTCCGGCGACCACGGGAGCCGGGTCTGATACTGGCTCGGGTGTGTTCGTGTCCCCCGAACTCGCGGCAGCAGGGTCGGCCGCGCCCTTGTTCACTCCTTCATCGCGAAGGTCCACCACCGACGAAACGTTCTCTTCCTCGACCAGATCGACGGTGTCCGGGGCAGCGGTGATTCGCGCCACGATGCTGGCCGGCAGGGTCAACACCGCGGCGGTCCCGACGGTGGGCGCACTTCGCAGTGCGACGGCCACGCCGGTTCGTTGCGCCAACCGGGCCACGACAACCAGACCGAGTGAACGCGACAACACCAGTCCCGGAGGCGGTGGGTCGGCGAGGAGTTCGTTCAACGCGGTCATGCGCGCGACCGAGATCCCGATCCCCTTGTCCGAGATCACCAGCTCGATACCGTCACCGCTGGGTTGGGTCGTGACGAGGACTCGAGACGCCGGCGTCGAGAACGAGGTCGCGTTCTCGAGGAGCTCGGACAACAAGTGAGCGACGTCGGTGGCTGCGTATCCCACGATCTCGACGTCAGTGGCGATGCCGGCGGTGTCGATACGGGCAAAGTCCGTGGTCTCCGAGACCGCACCGCGCACGACGTCGAGAAGCGGCATGTCCGTCCGACCGGCGACCTTCTCGTCGACTCCGGCGAGCACCAAGAGGCTGTCCGAGTTGCGCCGCATCCGGGTGGCGAGGTGATCGAGCGTGAACAACGAACCGAGCCGATCGGGGTCGCGTTCTTCGCTCTCGAGAGAATCGATCACGCTCAGCTGGCGCGTGATCAACGGCTGGTTCCGCCGCGCGAGGTTGATGAACAGATCACTGATCCCGGTGCGGACGGTCTCACGTTGCTGGTCGGCGACCTCGATGGTCATGCGCTCGACGTGGTTGAACGCTTTTGCCAGCGCTCCGAGTTCGTCTCGGGACCGCACGGCGATCGGTGTGATCGTCTGCGGCTCGCCCTTCGGATCGTAGAGCGCGTTGACCAGCGCGGGCAGTTGGCGGGTCGCGACGTCGTGCGCCGTATCGGCGAGTTGACGCAACGGTCGGGTCGTGGCCCGGGCGATGAGCACCGCGAGTCCGCCGGCGACGATCAGGAGTCCGAGTGAGCCGAGTCCGACGAGCAACAGATTGGAGCGGGCGTGGTCTTGGCGCTGAGCGAGGTCCTGATCGATTCCCTTCGCGACCCGATCCCCGATCGTCTGCCAGCCGCGCAGCTGGGCGGTCGCGGTGGCGTACCAGTCGCCGGCAGTGTCGGAGAGGCGCAGGGTTTGGCTTGCGAGGACCGGGGCGCGCTGTTCTCGTACCCGGTCGGTCGCCCGACGGAACTGGTCGACGCCGGCCTGGATCTCGGTGCGAGTGGCGGCACGACCCTGGCCTTCGAGCTCGCGCCGGGCCGCGTTTTGGGTCGTCACTGCGGCGATGAGGTCTGATGTCAACGAGTCCGTCAGTGCGTGGCGGCCGAACGCGAGCGCAAGGATCGACCGCTCGTCCGACAGCGCGCTCTCGAGCCGGGCGAACGTTGCCTCGTCACGGAACATGATGGCGGCAGCTGCGCCCTGAGGGGCGCGCGCGAATGCATCGAGAATGCCGGTGGCATCCCGCGAGATGTCCCGAAAGTTTCCGAGCACGGATCCGTCCGGCGTGAACCGGAGCTCGACGAACTGTCGCTGACGACCGAGCAACGCAAGGGTGTCGCGCAAGTCGTGGATTCCCCGCGCGGCACCGGTGGCTCCCGCCGAGGCCGCGGCGCGCTCGGCCGACGGCAGCGCTCGACTCGCTCGGTCCGTCGCGACGCGAGCCGCGCGAAGTTGTTCCATGACTTTCGGGTCGGCCGTCGCGACCCACCACGCCGAGAGGGAGCCCTCATCGTCGAAGCGCCGCAGGAACGTCTGGACCGCCGCGGCCGGCGCGACCTGGGCGCGTGCGCTCTTGCTCACATCAAGATCCCGTAGGCGAGTGCGGACACCTGGAACCGCCAGTGCCACGGCGCCGAGCATCGGGATGAGGACGATCAGCAAAAGTTTGGTGCGGAACCGCATGGTGCGCAGCACTCGTATCTCCCTCAGAGGTGGCGGAAGTTGCGGTTGAGTCGGAGCCAACCGTCTCGTGGGCAGGCGAAACCGCGTGACGGATAGGCACGTATGAAACTTCCCGACCGCACCTGCATGTAGGCGAAGCACGAACTCGCTCGGCCCGAGCCGGGATCGGCCGGGACCTGGATGCCGTTGCCGTCCCAAGCGTGGATGGCGCGGAGTTGGGCGAGCACGCTGGCGCGATCGAGTTTGGCGGCGGCGCGGCGGACGGCCTCTGCGAAGAGGAGTCCGGCGGACCAGCCCCGCGCCCCGTACGCGGTGGGGACCGCGCCCGGCACCGCCCGGCCGAGCCATTCGGTGTAGCGGCGGAGTTCCGGAGAAGAGGCGGTGTCGGTGAACGGCGTCGTCTGGGTCACGACGTAGGTTCCTTCGGCGGCCGCACCCGCCGCGATGGGATAGCTCGGGTCGTAGAAGAGCGGCGGCGCATCGACGACGTCGACCTGGTGGCCGGAGGCCGCGATCGCAGTCTGGAACGCAGCCAGGTCCGTGACCCGACCCTGAAAACTGAGGTACCGAACCGAGCGCGATTTCAGGTGACCGACGAGCGCCTTCACGTCTTGGTCGCCGTATAGCGCCGGGATCGGATCGATGCTCGTGTAGCGGTAACCGATCCGGCGGGTGGCCTCCACCTCTCGGGACGCGCGCACGGCAGTGACGCCGACGTCGAGGTAGGCCATCGCCGCGTTGCGCACAGCGTTTGGATGCGTGCGCGCGAGGTAGCGCTCGGGCCCGACGAGGAAGAGGTCTTGTGGGTTGGGCAGCGGTGCGACGACGGTGGGGACGCGATCGTGGCCGGGCTCGGCGATGAGGGCGGGAACGTCGGGGATCCCGCAATCCGATTCGATCGACGCGCCGTCACCGTCGAACGCCGCGGCGGAACCGACGAGGGCGAAGACCGAGGCACACGAGTCGATGACCGCAGCTCGGTGGTTGAAGACCTTGGCGTCGAACAGCTTCACATCGAGGCGGCGACCGGCGATGCCGCCGCGCGAATTGCAGAACGCCGCGAAGGCCTGCATCGCCTGCCAGTTGGAGAGGAACTGGGCTCGGGCGCCAGTCACGTCGGCAATCACGCCGACGGTGATCGCCTCGTTGGACAGACCCGTCTCATTGGACGGCGTGACTGGTCCCGATCCGCACGGTTCCACGTGGGGCACGGGCTGCGTGCTCACCGCTACCACGGGCTGGACGACGCGCGCGATCGTTGAACTTCCACACGCGACGATGACCATCGATGCGGCCGCCACCAACGCGATGAATCGCGCGCGTCGAACACTCATCGGCGTTCGTACCTTCCCTTTCCATCACCCGTCTGACGACGAGAGCTCCGCCTGGATTGGCACTCCGAGTGGCCGATTCTCTCAGGCGGATTCCGAAAAGGCAAAAAGTACCGACCGC
>JANYJV010000107.1 GCA_025361725.1 Acidimicrobiia bacterium
GCTTGGTGGCACCAGACGGCGCGGCCGGCGGGTCCGGCGGGTACGGGTCCGAGGATGTCGAGGTGGAGCTGGGTGGGGTGTTCGGCGAGTTTGAGGACGCGTTCGACGCGTGTGAGGCGCAGCGCGCCGTCGAGTTGGCCGATGTCGTGGCTGAGCGCGTGCCGTTCCGTTGCGGTGGCTGCGAGCGCTGTTGCTCGGGTGTGTTGGTGTTGGTCGAGGTCGGCGAGGTGTTGACGGGTCGAGTTCTCGTTGTTGCGGGTGTTGGTGAGGTGTTGGCGGGCGGTGTCGAGTGTGGTGGTTGCTTGGTTGATCGCGGTTTTGTCGCGTCGTGGCCAGTGGCGGGTGAGTTGCTGGTTGAGGGCGGCTTGGCTGCGGGCGAGTTGTTGTTCGGCGTCGCGTCTGGCCGCGGTGCGGGTGCGCAGGGTGGTGCGGGCGCGGTCGCGTTCGGGACTGTTGTTGAACGCCGTGCTGGTTGAGGACGCGCGGGTGTTGTAGCGACATCGAGGGCAGGGATGGTGCGGTGGGGCAGCCTTTTGGTTGCCGTGTTCGGGTTCGTGGGACAGTGCTTCGTTCTGAACGCGCAAGAACCCTCCCGATCTCACTTTTGCCGGTGACGGGAGGGTTCTTCCTGATGCCCGGGGGCACTGTTGAAGATTGTAGGAACAGATCGGCTGGAAGTCGAACGCGCTCTGGTGGCTGGCGAGTTGGGGTGCCCGGATTGTGCCGGTCGTCTTTGTCCGTGGGGTTGGGCGCGTTGGCGGGTTCTGCGTTGTCGTGAGGTCGTGGTGCGGCATCGTGCTCGTCGCTCGCGGTGCACCGTGTGCGCAGTGACGCACGTGTTGATCAGCAGCGACAGTCTGCTGCGCCGCCGTGACGGGATCGAGGTGATCGGCGCGGCGCTGGTTGCAAAGGTGTCGGGTTCAGGGCATCGCCGGATCGCGTTGTTGGTTGGGGTGCCGGTGTCGACGGTGCGGGGTTGGCTGCGCCGGTTCGCACACAACGCGGGAATGGTGCGGGTCTGGTTCACGGTGTTGGCTCATGATCTCGATCCGTTGCTCGGGCCGATCGAACCGGTCGGGTCGGTGGTCGGCGACGCGGTGGAAGCGATCGGTGTCGCTGCTCGGGCGGCGGTGTTGCGGCTTGGCCCGGCGGGGCCGTGGTCGTTCGCGTCGTTGGCGAGTCGGGGCCGGCTGTTGTCCAACACGGGTTGGCCCTGGGCGGCTGTTTGTTGAGCTGGCATCCTCAGCGGCGTCCACCCCGGACCGCCAGGAGGCTTTGTGCAAGATGTTCCAGACCGTGATCGTGATGTCGGGTTGTTCCGTTACTCGTTGATCCGTGAGGCCGCGGACCCGTCAGTGTCGCCCGCCGATCGGGGCGTGTTGGTCCGCGCGGTCGCGGCTCGTGAGCACACCGACCCGACAGGCGCACGGGTGCGTGTCGGTCGCTCCACGTTGGATCGTTGGATCCGTGAGTGGCGTGCCGGCGGGTTCGAAGCCTTGGTGCCAACCCCGCGTGTGAGTGAGCCGTCCACGCCGGCTGGCGTGTTGGAGTTGGCGGTCAAGTTGAAACGGGAGACACCGGGGCGCACCGCGGCGCAGGTGACCGCGATCATCGCCGCGGTGGACGGGACGGCTCCGTCGGAACGCACGATTCAACGTTTGTTCGCCCGGCACGGGTTGAACACCCGTCCGGACGGGACCCCACCGGCCGCGTTCGGCCGGTTCGAAGCCGCCGTCGCGAACGATCGGTGGACCGGTGACGCGTTGCATGGCCCGCTCGTTGGCGGCCACAAGGCTTACCTGTTCGCGTTCATCGATGATCACTCCCGGGCGATCCCCGGCTACCGGTGGGGACACTCAGAAGACACCGTCCGCTTGGAAGCAGCGTTGCGTCACGGTCTCGCCTCGCGTGGGATCCCACGCACCGTCTATGTCGACAACGGCTCCGCGTTCGTCGCCGCGCCGCTGCTACGCGCGTGCGCGGTGTTGGGGATCCGGCTGATCCACTCACGCCCTGGACGCCCCGAAGGCAGAGGCAAGATCGAACGGTTCTTCCGCACCGTGCGCGATCAGTTCCTGGTCGAGATCGGCTCCCGGGAGATCACGGATCTGGTTGAGATGAACCGGCTGTTCGCCGGCTGGGTCGAGACCGCCTATCACCGTCGAGTCCACTCCGAAACGAAACAGGCGCCACTGGACCGGTTCATCGCCGATGGGCCGTTCCCGATCCCGACACCCACCCAGTTGCACGAAGCGTTCCTCTGGTCCGAACGGCGCACCGTCACCAAAACAGCGACCGTCAGCGTCCACGGCAACGTGTTCGAAGTCGACGCCGCCCTCGTGGGCTGCAAGGTCGAGTGCGTGTTCGATCCGTTCGATCTGACCGCGATCGAGGTCCGCTACCAGAACCGGCCGATGGGCCCGGGGGTCGCGCATCGGATCGGCCGGCACACCCACCCGATGGCCAAACCCGAACAGGCCCCGGCGCCTGCCGCGACCGGGATCGACTACCTCGCTCTGCTCGCCGATCGTCACGCCATCGAGCTCGCCGCTCTCGCCCCGTCCATCGACTACACCGCGCTCGCCGACACAGCGCTCGTTGAGACCACCGACCCGGATCAGTGCCGCGGTCAACTCCACATCCCCACCACCGAATCCTCGACTATCGAAAGCGACCCCCGATGACGATCCAGATCCTGCAAGCCCACTACGGATTCACCCGGATGCCGTTCGGACGTGATCTCGCCCCGCAAATGCTGCACCGCTCAACCAGCCACAACGAAGCCGTCGCCCGGATCAGCTGGTGCATCCAAGAACAAGCACTCGGCGTGATCACCGGCGAAGTCGGCTCAGGCAAAACCGTCGCCACCCGCGCCGCGGCCGCGGCACTCGACGCATCCCGGCACACCGTCATCTACCTCGGCAACCCTGCGATTGGAGCCCGCGGCCTCTACGCCGCGATCGTCTCCGCGCTCGGTGGCGTGCCCCGATTCCACAAAGCAAACCTGATCCCTCAAACCGCCGACCTGCTCGCCGCCGAACACAACGAACGCGGCAAACACGTCGTCGTCGTTGTCGACGAAGCCCACCTCCTCACCCCCGACCAACTCGAAGAACTCCGCCTACTCACCAACGCCGACATGGATTCCCACTCACCGTTCGCGTGTGTCCTGATCGGTCAACCAACACTGCGCCGACGGATCAAGCTCGGCACCTTCGCCGCCCTCGATCAACGAATCGCGCTCCGCTTCGCGATGCCACCCATGACCCCGGTCGAAACAGGCGCCTACATCGCCCACCACCTCCACCTCGCCGGCCGCGCCGACACCCTGTTCTCCGACGACGCCACCGCGCTCATCCACCAAGTCGCCCGAGGACTGCCCCGCGCCGTCAACAACCTCGCCGTCCAAGCACTCATCGCCGCCTACGCCACCAACAAAGCAATCGTCGACGAAACATCCGCCCGAGCCGCCGTCACCGAGATCACCGCCGAATAGAGAACGACACCCTTCGATGCCGACACCAACACGATCCCATCAACGCGCCCCGATCAGATCCCCACCCAACACGTCGCCACCATCCTCATCGAGCGTGTCGGGCAACAGACCAGCGCGGGCAGTGTTGCGTCATTTGGGAGAGCCTGTGCCGAGACCGGATCCGATATCGAGCCGTTCAGGTCATTGGTGCGGTTCGTCCAAGGCCGGCAGCGCGGCGACGACGGGTCGGCCGTTGCGTTGCCGCCGAGGGGTAGTGGCGGCAGATCAGCTGGTCGAAATACCCGCGCGGAACCGGGTCAACTGGCACGTCCGTGCGGCGCATGTCGGCCTATCAGGGTGTGAGGCGAACCTGCGCTGCGGGGAACGCCGGGCCATAGGCATCGTGATCACGCGTGTCGTCGTCGTTCGTGGAGCGAACGAGAGATGGCGGCCATGTCCTTCTGCCGTTTCGCGATCCGACGAACGTCGTCGCCCCGGGACGGAATCTCGCTACGCATGGTGGGCCGCGAGTACGTCAACGCGAGACCCACTCCAACAAACAAGATCAGCAACAGACCAAAGGTGTTCATCGCCGACGCAATCACGCTGTCACAGTAGATCGAGTCTCACCCGTCAGGGCGGACCATCTGGATGGTCGTCGCTCAGTTCGGCGTGCCTTGCGCCGATCAGGGCGGCCGTCGCGATGTCCGTCACCGCAACAATCTGTGAGGCCTGCGTCGTGAGCGGTGAGACAGCGCCGCCTCGTGCCACTGACGCTCCGGCCGACGAAATGATCACCGTCCGCGGCGGCCCTGCAGACGCCTGATTGGCGCCGGAGAAGCGGTCACTGCCACGGCGTTCGCCGGGTCCGGGTCCACGCGGCTCCGGCGCTCACGGGCGAACCGCACGGTGGAAGATCAACCGACTCCAGCGGCATTTCGG
>JANYJV010000111.1 GCA_025361725.1 Acidimicrobiia bacterium
CCGTTTTGGCGTCCTGTATTGCTGCGTGGCAGCACATCAGGACGCCAAAAGTGGCACCGGCACCCATACAGTACGGCTGATGGACTTGGGACGGGTGGGGATCTGGACACACTTCGAGACGCAGCCGATGACGCGGGCGCAGGAACTGGCGGGTGAGATCGAGTCGCTCGGTTATGGCGCGCTGTGGGTCCCCGAGACCGCAGGTCGGGACGCGCTGGTCAGCGCCGCGCTGTTGCTGAGCGCCACCTCCACGCTCCCCGTGGCCACCGGCATCGCCGGGATCTACGGGCGTGATCCCGTCGCGATGGCGTGCGGTCACAAGACGATCGAGGAGGCATTCCCCGAACGGTTCGTGCTCGGCCTCGGGGTGAGCCATGCGCCGGCGGTCGAAGGGCTGCGGAAGAAGACCTACGGTCCGCCGCTCACTGCGATGCGCGAGTACCTCGACGGCATGGACGCCGCGCCGTACTTCGCACTCGAGCCGAGGACGCCACCGGTGCGCGTGCTCGCGGCACTCGGTCCGAAGATGCTCGAACTCGCGCGCGACCGGGCGGCCGGTGCCCATCCGTACTTCGTGCCTGTGGAGCACACCGCCATCGCACGCGAGGCCCTCGGTCCGGATGCGCTGCTCGCCCCCGAGCAGATGGTGGTGCTCGAGACCGACCCGGACACGACGCGCACGATCGCACGGCGCTCGATGAAGATGTACCTGAGCCTGCCCAACTACGTGAACAACCTGTTCCGACTCGGCTGGACCGAAACGGATGTTGCCGACGGTGGCACCGACAAGCTGGTCGACGCCATCGTGGCGTGGGGTGACGAGTCCGCGATCAAAGCCCGCGTCGACGATCACCACGCAGCCGGCGCCAACCACGTTTGCATCCAAGTCCTCGCCGAAGACTTCTTCGCAGCACCCGTCGACGCCTGGCGCCGCCTCGCCCCCGCCTTGCTCTGAGCAGATCCGCTCGCCCTCTAACTCGGAAAAGTGTCTTCCAGGCGCAGCATGCGAATGGCGTTGGTGCGGACGATCTGCACGATGGTGTCGTCATCCAGGTCCCGCATGATGTCCATCGCGACCTTGCGCGAGTGCGGCCACGTGGAGTCCGAGTGCGGATAGTCCGTCTCGAACGTCACCGTCTCGACACCGATCTCGTCGAGTGACTTCAGGCCGTGCGGGTCGTCGAAGAAGCAACCGAAGACGTGCTCGCGGTACGCCTGGCTCGGCGGGACCTTGACCTTGTCGGCGACGCCACCCCAACCGCGGTTCTCGGCCCAGACTTTGTCGGCCCGATCGAGGACGTACGGAATCCAACCGATCTGGCCTTCGGAGTAGGCCAGCTGCAGATTCGGAATGCGCTCGAGCACACCGGACATCAGATAGTCCGTCAACGACATGGCCGCGTTCATGGACGTGAGCGTGGAGCTCACCGCGGGCGGCGCGTCGGCCGAGGTCGACGGCATCTTCGAACTCGAACCGATGTGCATCGACACCACGGTCTCGGTATCGGCACACGCCTCGAAGAACGGATCCCAATAGCCGTCGGGATCGTGGATCGAAGGCAGACCAAGGAACGGTGGGATTTCGGAGAAGGCCACGGCATGGGCGCCACGCGCGGCATTGCGACGGATCTCCGCAGCTGCGAGGTTTGCGTCCCAGAGCTGGATGATCGGCAGCGGGATGAGCCGACCACCGGAACCGGCACACCACTCGTCGAACTGCCAGTCGTTGTAGGCCTTCACGCAGAGGTCGGCGAGCACCTTGTCTTCACGCTCGAGGAACGTCTGGCCACAGAACCTCGGGAAGGTGGGAAACGAGAGTGACGCCTCGACCCAGTTGACGTCCATGTCCTCGAGCCGAGCCGTGGGGTCCCAGCAGCCCCGGCGCATGTCCTCCATGGTGATCGGTGTCACCGTGATCTCTTCGCGAGGCACACCGGCCGCCGCCATCACCCTGGTCAACGGGTACTTGAGGTCTTCGATGTCCCACCAGTCGCACCAGGTTCCGTCTTCGCCGGCGTTGGACTCGCGGTAGGCGAAGACCCCGCCGACGAACGTCATCTCGGCGACCTTGCGTCGGTGCATCGTCGGTCCGAGCGCCTTGTACTTCGCGGGCAACCGGTCCGACCAGACCGTTGGCGGCTCCATCACGTGATCGTCGACGGAGATGATCTTGGGGAATTCTTCGGGCGTGAACTGCATGGCCGGAGGCTACATCTGACGACCCGTCAGGACGGAGAGCGGCTGCAATCGGCGACCAGAAGCATGTGAGACCTCAAGTGGAATGTCGATCGACGAAATGCGACCAGAACGTGTCCGACTCGGGACTTTGTGTTCTACCGGGTCGAATCGCGCGTCGGTACCGTGATGGCAGCAACCCACTTCACCGGGAGGAACCCATGGCCAGCACCCGACCGAACGCCGACGGCATCGAGACGTTGCTCAACCGGCTGAGCGCTGCGACCGACCAGATCACGAAAGCTTCCGAGAAGCAGGCTCGGGAAGTCGACAAGCAGTTGAAGCGGCTCGTCGACCGTGGCGAGAAGTCGACCGAACGTTTGCTCAAGACGATCGACAAAGAGATCAAGGCCCAAATCAAGAGCCTGCGCCGCGAGTTGCACGACGTCGAGCGCCGAGTCGCCAAGATGCGCCAAGCCGGCAAGCAGCAGTTGGCCACAAAGAAGGCCGCGGCCGCGCGTTCCGTCGCGAAACCACCGGCGACGAAGAAAAAGGCCGCGGCAAAAAAGAGCCCGTCAAAGCAGGCCGCGGCGAAGCAGCGCCCGGCCAAGCGCACGACCGCGAAGCGGACCGCCAAGAAGACCGTCACCCGCCCGAGCTGACCCAGCCGTCTGCCGCAACCGGGCGGCATCGGTCGAGAACTGACCGGTACGATCAAGGGTTCGCATCGGGGTCCGCGTCGCGTACCGGCGGGGGTCATATCGTCCGGCGATGCGCAGGATGAGTACCGGCAGAATCGCCGCGCTCGCCGGGCTCGGTGGGTTGCTCTTCGGCTACGACACCGGGGTCATCGGCGGGGCGCAGCTCTTCATCCAGAAGGACTTCCACCTTTCGTCCCTCTCCGACGAGCTCCTGGTGTCGTGCGTCCTGATCGGTGCGATCGTCGGGTCGCTCGTCGCCGGTTGGCTCGTCGCCCGGGCGGGCCGAAAAGTGGCGATCATGACCTCGGGCCTGTTGTTCGTGGTGGGTTCGATCGCAGCCGCCGCAGCACCGGGTGCCGGCTTCCTCGATGCCGCCCGCATTGTCGTTGGCGTCGCCATCGGCATCGTCTCCGTGGCTGCCCCGTTGTACGTCGCGGAGATGGCGCCGGCGGACCGCCGTGGATCACTCGTTGCCATCTACCAACTTGCGATCACCATCGGAATCTTCGCGGCCTACCTCGTCGACGAAGCCTTCGCTCACGACGAAGCCTGGCGCATCATGTTTGCGATCGGCATCGTTCCCGCAGCGTTGCTCGTCCTCGGGATGCGAGGCCTGCCAGAGTCTCCGCGTTGGCTCGTTGATCGCGGCCGCCGCGACGAAGCGCACCAGGTGATCGCGATGCTCGGCGCCGACGACGCCGGCGTTGCGTCCGAGCTTGCGGCCATCGATGCCGCGCGCGCGGCAGACACCGGAGCGGGGTGGCATGCGGTGCTCGGTCGGTCCGCCCGATCCGCGCTCATCATCGCCGTCGGGCTCGCGTTGGTGCAGCAACTCACGGGGATCAACACCGTGATCTACTACGCGCCGCGCATATTCAAGGCGGCCGGTCTCGGGTCCAGTAGCGCCGCCATCTGGGCATCGGTGTCGGTGAGCGTTGTGAATGTCGGCGCCACCTTCATCGCCATTCGGTTCGTCGACCGGGTCGGTCGAAAACCACTCCTGTTCATCGGCATCACCGGCATGGTGGTGGCCCTCGCCGGACTGTCCGCCCTCTTCGCCACCACCACTCGCAGCGACGGCTTCTCGCTGCACGACGCGCTCACCATCGGAGCGCTCTGGGTGTACGTGATCTTCTTCGCCTTCTCGCTCGGGCCCATCGTGTGGATCATGATCTCCGAGGTCTTCCCGCAGAACGTGCGGGGTCCCGGCAACGGCATCGCGACGATGGCCGGGTGGGCGGGCAACCTGCTGGTGTCGCTCACGTTCCTGAGCCTGATCGACGCACTCGGCGAGTCCGGCACCTTCGCGCTCTACGCCGTGATCGGGCTCGCCTCACTGATGTTCATCCGACTGCGGGTGCCCGAGACCAAGGGCAAAACCCTCGAGGAGATCCAAACCGCGATCACGCGCCAACGTCCCACCGGTGAGGCATCGGATCGTGGATCACGTCTTGGGAAAATGTCTCGACCGTGAACTGCGCACCGTCGGGCACAATCATGCCGGCACCTTCACCCGGCGACCGTCGCGGTGGAAGTGTGGGTCAATGCGGGTCTTTTCGGGGAGATGAGCATGTATATCGGGACTGTGCAGGAACTGTGGCGGTATCCGGTCAAGTCGATGGGCGGCGAGACGCTCGACGCCGCCACTGTTGGATCGGGCGGCATCGACAACGATCGCGGCTGGGCACTCCAGGAATCCGCGACCGGCAAGGTTGCGAGCGCGAAGAACCCGCGCGCGTTTCGTGCCCTCCTCGAGTACGCCGCCACCGTCGACGGCCCCACCGCGGACGCGACCGTCACCATCACCGGCCCGGACAACTTCTCTGTTCAGACGTCCGACGTTCGCCACGCCGCGCGGCTGTCGGACGCGATCGGTCGACCGGTCACACTCGCACGCGCGGGCGAAGTGGACGCGCTCTATGAATCCGAGTGGCCGGACATGGAAGGTCTCGTCATCTCCAACATGAGTCTCGACCTCCCAGTGGCGATGAGCACCGAGAAGACGTCGTTCGTGGACCTCGCGGCGATCCATCTGCTCTCGACCGCTTCGCTGCACACCCTCGCCGCGCTCGCGCCTGAATCTGCCGTCGACGTGCGCCGATTCCGACCGAACCTCGTCATCGACACCGGCCACGCGACCGGCTTCGTCGACGCGGAATGGGTCGGACACGACGTCGAGATCGGCGACAGCGTGGTGCTTCGGATTTCCGACAACGCCACCCGCTGTGTGATGACGACGTTGGCCCAAGGGTCGCTTCCGCAGGACCGGAACGTGCTGAAGACTTTGGCCGTCGAGAACCAACAAGAGTTCGGCGGGCTCGGTCGATCGGCGTGTTTCGGGGTCTACGCCGAAGTCGTCACCGGAGGCTCGGTCCGGGTGGGTGACGAGGTGAGCACCCGCACGTGACGCGAACTCACACCCACGCCGCGAGCACCGCCTCGGTGGTAGTCAGGGTGGCCACCAGCGCAAGGGTGTTGGCGATCACGGCGGCGGCGTACTCCGGCGGCACACCCGCGACCGCGTCGGTCGGCATCACGAACTGGTAACCGAGATTGACCGCGTCGAACGCGAAGTTGATCATCCCGATGTTCACCGACACGCCGACGCCGACGATCGTGCGCACACCGCAGTGGCGCAGCATCGGATCCAACTGGGTTCCGGTCATCGGTCCGAGCCCGTGATACCGCGCGAGCACGACGTCGCGCGGATCGTTGCCGATGGCAGCGGGCACCTGCACGGACTGCGAACCCGGCGAGAGTCGGAGCGGCGCTTTCTGCACCCCGGCGAACAACCGCGCGTTGCGATTCGCGCCGACCATGTCGTCGCGGGTCTCTGCAGTGCAGTGGAAGACGGGGATCGAGAGTTGACGCGCACGGGCTGCAAGCGCGGCGCAGTGCTCGATGAGACCCACTGCCTCGGCCGCAGCGGCGAGGGCCGGCAGCACCGATGGCGAACCCACCACGCCGTTCTGTACTTCTTGGAGGACCAACGCGGTGTGACCCGGTGCGATGAGTTCGTCGAGCGCGGGCACGCGCTACTCCTCCGCGAACGACAGGTCGGTGTCGGCCATCAGGACCGCTTTCACGACCTTGCCGGTGGCGTTGCGCGGCAACGATTCGACCCGGAACTCCCACACCGTCGGCACCTTGTAGTACGCCAGCGTCTCCGCGCAGAAGGCAGTCAACTCGTCGGCATCGAGAGTCGAGCCCGGCATCGCCACCACCACGGCCTTGACCTCGTGCCCGAGCGCCTCGTGGTCCTGCGGGATCACCGCCACCTCGGCGACGGCAGGGTGCGCCTCGAGCCGATTCTCGATCTCGATGGGATAGACGTTCTCACCACCCCGAAGGATCAGGTCTCGTTTTCGGGTGGCGAGATACAGCCGGCCGCCATCCATCCGGCCGATGTCTCCGGTCCGCAACCAGCCGCCGACCAGGATCGTCGCCGCGGTTTCGTCCGGTCGTCGCCAGTATCCCGGCATGACCATCGGACCGCGCAGGAAGATCTCCCCGTCCTCGCCTTCGGACAGGACCGCACCGGACTCGTCCCGGATCTCCAGCTCGACGGTGGGAAGCGGACGTCCCGCCGACTCCGGGTACGCCACGAGTTCTTCACCAGCGTTGACCGTGGCCAGCGCGGCGCATTCGGTCTGCCCGTACCCGACGCCCATCGCGCCGCGGAGGTTCGGGATCGCGATGCGGGCTTTCTCGAGCAAGGCCGGCGAGAACGCGGATCCGCCCCCGCCACCGTTGCGGAGTCCGGTCAGGTCGTAGTCCGCCAGCTTCGGGTGGTTGATGACGCGATGAAGCATCGTCACCGTGTACGACCAACCGGTGATGCCCTCGGACTGGATAAGCGTCATCACCACTTCGGGATCGAACCGCCCGAGGGTCCACACTGATCGAGTTCCGCTCAGCATGAAGGCGATCGCCCCCATGTGGAGTCCACTCACGTGGAACAACGGGTACGTCACGAGCTGGCAGACGGGCGGTGCATCCGGCGGACCTGGATGGAGCATCGCGTTGCGCGCGCCGTGAAAGAACGACATCCCGATCGCGCCGATCACGTTCCGATGGGTGTTGACCGCGCCCTTCGGCCGGCCCGTGGTGCCGCTCGTGTACAGGATCAGCGCGGGATCGTCCTCGTCGATCGCCACCGTCGGCAACTCCGCGTCGGGGTGCGCGTGCCAGATCCGATCGAAGTCGTCCTCGATCACGATCGTCGGGACCCCGGAGTCCTCACCGTCCAACCGAGCGAGTCGTTTGCCGTCCGCAACCAACACCTTGGGATCGCTGTCCGCGATGCCGTATCTGATCTCGTCTCCGACCCACCAACCGTTCAGACCGACGGCGATCGCACCCAGGCTGACGGTCGCCCAGAAGGTCACAATCCACTCGGGACAGTTGGCCGCCAAGATCGCCACCCGGTCTCCGGCGGTCACGCCGTAGTCGTCCTGGAGCACTCGAGCCGTGGACGCAACCGCCCGACGGTGTTCCTCGTGAGTGACCACACGACGCGTGTCCCGGTCTGCGAATACCAGGTACTCGCGACTCCCGAACGCCGTCGATGCCTCGAGCGCCTCGCGCAACGACCGCAGGCGGTTTGTAAATACCGCCATCGGTTCGCCCCGGACCATCTCGCGTCCAACTTCGAAGAAGCCGCCGGGCCCGGTCAACTGTGCTTCGAGTTCGGCCATTCCCGTCGGCCTTCCGGCTTCATCCATGAGGCCGGACCCTAGCGGCGCGTGCCGGACGGCTCAGAGAAACCGATCGTCCGGCTCGACCCTGCGGAGGCTTCAGGTTTATCCTTCTCACTGCCCCCGGGGCGTGGGCCGCGGGCCTCCCTGCCCGGTCCGCCGGCCAGTCCCGGGGGCACTTTTTGACCCGAGATGATCGTGGTTCCGTTCCGGTCAACTCCGACGAGTTGCCTGCCGATGAAGTGATCATGTTCACCCGCCGACCCTCACCGGTCACGACCTTGGTCATCGGTCTTCTCTGTGCGGTCCTCGCCGGCGGGTGCTGGGGGATCGCAGCAACGCTCAACGACGAACATGCGATCACGAACGAGGCGTCGGCGATCGCCAAGAGCGAACCGGTTCGTGAAGGGTTCGCGTGGCAGATCGCCGAGGCGATCGCGCCTCACTCGGCCGCCACTGCGTCGACGGCACTCCAGCTGGCCAATGACATCTCCAACCGCGTCGTCAAGTCGGCCGCGTTTCAGCAAGCAGTGACGGCCGCGTTGCCGGCGATCTACGGTCAGATTGTGAAGGGCAACCCCGGTGATGTCGTACTCGACCCCGCCCTCGTGGACCAAGCGTTCGCGTCCGTCGGTGTCACTGCGCCCCCGAACCTCGCTCTCGTCGCCCGACGTACGCAGGTCCCAGACCTCCGAAGCACCCTCGATGTTTTGCAAACACTGAGCTTCCCCTTCGCTGCGCTCGCTGCGCTCTTCATCGGACTCGGCCTGTCGATCGCACCGCACCGAGGTCGCGCGGTGATGCGCATCGGTCGCTGGCTCATCACCACTGGGCTTCTGACCGTGCTCATCTTCTGGGCCCTGCCGACGTTGGCGTTCCTTCCGCTCGGCGGCTGGATCGGGGTCGTCGGAATCTTGCTGGCCACGGGCGACTGGCTCACGATGCCTGCGTCGGTGCTCGCGGCGTTCGGAGTGGCGATCCTGGTGCTCGGCAACGCCGGTGAGACCCATGCGCGTCGTCGGGAACTGGCGGTCATTCCGACGCCCGTAGGTCGGACACCGGTGCGTTCCTCGATCACCTGAGACGGCGCTCGTTGCTTCTCGTCAGATGAAACTGCCGACGAGCCCTTCCACCGCGCGTTCACGGATCGCGACGAAGCGATCGAAGACCATCTCCGACCACCGCGGATCGTCGGGTGCGAACGCGGCTCGGATCTGTTCTTTGATCGGTGCCGCTGCGCTTCCGAGTGGATCACTGTGCGCGTGCAACCATGCGTCCGCTCGGAGCGCGTCCGAGACGGCCACGATGTCGACCGTTCCCCACTCGATGGCGACACCCGCCACCGCCACGCCCGGTAACCACGACACCATCGCGTCGAGCACGTCACCCTGCACATCGGCCGAGACCGACGTCCCTTCCGACGGGATCCGGTAGTCGTCGAAGCACGCGTCGAGGCGCGCCTTGCCCAGGTCATCGGGGTGACTCGCGATCAGTTCGCCGTGGCCGAACTCTCCGAGGCCCGTGTGGAGGTCCAAAATGGCGACGCGCTCCGCGCTCGCGAGGTGGCGCCGCACGATCGACTCCAGCGTGCGCTGCGACCACACGGGCTCCGACCCCCCGAAGAAGATGCCTTGAGGGTGCCGGTACTGACCGGCACTGACCGCGGCCTGGAGTCCGTCGAAGCCGTGACGACCGGCGTATTCGAGGAGTTGTTCCGCGGTCGTCTGGCGGGTGGCGTCGTCCCAGGATTCGGGGACCAGTGCCGGCGCAAGTTCGTCGTACCCGGGGTTCGTCGGCACGTCCCCGTCGAAGTCGATGCAGTTGCGATTGAGATCCACATTGTCTTCGTTGACGCGCCGCACCCAGGCAAAGCCGTACGGGTTGATGGCATGCACCACGACGACACTGACCGCATCCGAGACCGCGACACCATCGCGCAGCCACGCGCTCTGGCACATGCTCCCGGCGAACCCTTCGACGCCGTGTGTCCCCGAGATGACCAAGAGACGATTCGGTGCATCGGGGCGACCGAGGACCGCCACGTCGCTCGCCAGCACCGCGCCCTCAGGTCCTCGCCCTGGATGCTCGTGGCTGATGATGGAGGCACCGGCGGCGGTGGCACCGTCGAGGAACTCTGATCGTGCCGAGTCGAAGGAGTCTGCGAGGCGCACGGTCCGACCAGCTCAGCTCACGACTGAACGGGTTCGCCGGCGGCGGTGACGGCGTACCACACGTTGCCGAGTGCGTTGCCGTTCACATCACCGGTCTTGGTGTCGCCGGTGTAGCGGTAGAGCAGGTGACCGTTGTACAGCACCCACTGCTGGCCGTTGGGCTGCGCGCCGGTGGACGACTTTGCCGTGAGACCAGGACCAAGCGTCGGCACCCCGGTCGCCTGCACGGCCGGCCACAACGCGAGCACCCCGGCCGGGACCGTCGACACCGTGGCCGTGCCGTCCGGCACGTAGAGGTACAGCACCTTGCCCGCGGAGTCGGCCACGACCTTGCCGAGCGGGGTACTCACCAACTGCAGCGTGGTGGAGGCGGGATCTGACGAACCGCTGGTGCTGCTCGAACTCGCGGGCTTGGTCGACGGCGTCGGCTCGGGCGTCTTCGTCGCGCTGCTGCTACTACTGCTGCCACAGGCAGCCACGCCGATCGCACACGCGCACAGCACGCCCAACATCTTCTTCGGCATCTCGACCTCCCCGGTCCGGCGGCACCCTAGGGCCTGATACCGCCGCCTGCCGCCTGCGCCCAAGAAACCGGACAGAGACAGCTCAGCTCGTGGAGACCGTGCGCGTGTCGCGGCCGGAGCGCAACACGGTTCCGGGAATGGCACCGGTCACTGCGTTGTCGGTCACGGTTTCCACTCCGTTCACGAAGACGTGCTCAATTCCGAGGGCATCCGAGGTAAGTCGGGCCGAGCCGCCGGGGAGATCCATCACGAGGGTGGCCGGACCTGCGCCGACGGTCGCCGGATCCAGAACCACGAGATCGGCCCACGCGCCCGGAGCGAGGACCCCACGGTCCCGCAGACCGAAGAGGTTCGCCGGATCGGAGGTGATCATGCGCACCGCGTCCTCGATCGAGACCAGCTGCCGGCCGCGCAGCATGTCCCCGACGAACCGTGTCGTGTAGGGAGCGCCGCACATCCGGTCCAAGTGCGCGCCGGCATCGGACCCGCCGAGCATGGCGCGGTCGTCTTCCCACACCGTCTTGCGCAGATCCCAGGACGCCGGATCGCCGTCGGGCGCGATGGGCCAGAGGATGGTGCGTAGGTCGTCGGCGATCACGATGTCCAACAGGGTGGCGAACGGAGCGGTCCCTCGTTCGGACACGACGTCGGCCACTGTCCGGCCCTTCAAGCCATCGTTGGCGGCGGAGTACGTGTCGCCGATGACGTAGTTCGTCCAGTCGGCGAGCCGGCGGAACACACCGGCCTCGTCGCTGTTCGCGCGTGCATCCATCCACGCGCGCGTCTCGGGGTCCCGCAACTTCGTGATGCGTTCGCTCACCGGCAGACCCATGACGTCGCTCCAGCCGGGGAGCATGAACAGCGCACAATAATTGAGGAAGCTCATGTTCATCGGCACGATGACGGGCATGGTCAGCGCGACGACCCGGCCACCGAGCGTCGCCGCCCGATCCCCCGCCGAGAGCTGGCGCGGCACTCGCGCCGGCACGCGCGAGTCGACGGTGAGGACGTTCCAGTTGAGCGGACGATCACCCGCAGCCGACATGCGCGCGAGGAGGTCGATCTCGGCGTCATCGAACTGGTCCAGGCAACCGTCGATGATTCCTTCGAGCGTGGTGCCCTCGTGGTCCCTGACTGCACCGCAGAGCGCGAGCACCTCCGCTTCGCTCGCCCACCGTGATGCCACCGGCTGCCCGTCGCCGTCCGAGTGGGTCTTGGACAGCGTCGTCGAGAACCCGAGGCCGCCCGCCTCGATCGCCGAGTGCAGCTCGCGCACCATCGCGCCGAGCTCATCGTCGGTTGCTTCCCGACCGACCGCCTCGGCACCCATGACGTAGCGCCGTAATGCGCAGTGACCCACCAAGAAACCGGCATTCACGGCGATATTGCCTTCGAGTCGGTCCAGGTATTCGTCGAAGGACTCCCACTGCCAGTCCACGCCCTGCTCGAGCGCAGCGAGCGGCATTCCCTCGACCTTGGCCATCATGCGGCGCAGGTAATCGGCGTCCTCCGCGTGCAGCGGCGCGAGCGTGAACCCGCAGTTCCCGCCGATGACGCTCGTGACACCGTGCACACTGCTGGGTGATGCGCTCGGGTCCCAGAAGAGTTGAGCGTCGTAGTGCGTGTGCGGATCCACGAAGCCCGGCGTCACCATGAGACCGTCGGCATCGAGTTCACGATCGCCGGCGTCCTCGACGGTTCCCACGGCGACGACGCGACCTTCGTGCACGGCCACATCCGCCTGCCGAGCAGGCGCACCCGTGCCGTCGACGACCGTCCCACCTCGAACCACCAGGTCAACCATCCGCGCCGACTCCCCTCGATTGTCCGGCCCATTTCGAGGTTGCGAGGCTATAGCGTCGTCTCAACCGTTCCCACGGCTCGGGTCGCGAGCGCACGACGTTCCACCGAGCCCACGTGATGCCGCCCGGTAATCTCCCGCGCCTGCTTCCCAACACCGAGGAGTACCCGTGACCCGCGCGGACATCGAATGGGGAACGATCCCCCAACTGCTCCGCCACGCTGCGGCCACCCGGGGGGACGCCCCCGCAATCTTCGATGGACCGACGGTCGTCTCGTGGACCGAGTTGGAACGGGTCGCACGCCGCGCCGCGGCGGCCTACATCGCGGCCGGAGTTCAGGTGGGCGATCGGGTGGCGATCTGGGCGCCGAACGTGTGGGAGTGGATCCCCGCCGCGCTCGGCATCCACCTTGCCGGCGGCGTGCTCGTCCCGTTGAACACGCGGTACAAGGGCGTCGAGGCCGGCTACATCCTCCAGCGCAGTCACGCGCGCGTGCTCGTGACGATGGGCGAGTTTCTCGGGACCGACTACGCCGGCCTGCTCGACGCGGCCGTCGACCGCGAGCAGGACCTCCCTGATCTCGGTGCCGTCGTGCGGTTGCGGACGGCCGGTCCAGAGAGTTGGGACGAGTTCCTCGATTCGGGTGCGATCGATGCGGACGCCGAGATCGACGCACGAGTCGCTGCGCTGACCGCCGACGATCTCTCCGACATCCTGTTCACGTCTGGAACCACCGGGAATCCGAAGGGCGTGATGGAGACCCACGGCGCGACGTTGCGCGCCTTCCAAGCATGGAGCGACGTCGTCGGGCTACGCGCCGGCGATCGGTACCTCATCGTCAATCCTTTCTTTCATGCCTTCGGCTACAAAGCCGGGTGGCTCAGCGCGCTCATGACCGGCGCCACGATCCATCCCCAAGCGGTCTTCGACGTCGATCAGGTGCTCGAGCGGGTGAGCGCAGAACAGATCACCATGCTCCCCGGACCGCCGACGCTGTTCCACACCATCCTCGACCACCCACGACGCGCTGAGTACGACCTGTCGTCACTGCGACTCGCAGTCACCGGCGCGGCGGCGATCCCCGTCGAACTGATCACGCGTATGCGCGACGAACTCACCTTCGAAACCATCATCACCGGCTACGGCCTGACCGAAGCCTCCGGCATCGCAACGATGTGTCGCTACGACGACGACCCCGAGACGATCGCCACCACGAGTGGGCGCGCGATCCCGGATGTGGAGGTACTCGTCGTCGACGACGCCGGCAACGAAGTCCCACGCGGCGAGGCCGGCGAGGTCGTCATCCGGGGCTACAACGTCATGCGCGGCTACTTCGAGGATCCCGAGGAGACCGCGGCGGCGATTGACCCGGACGGTTGGCTGCACTCGGGCGACATCGGGATCATGGACGAGCGCGGCTACCTGCGGATCACGGACCGGACGAAGGACATGTTCATCGTCGGTGGGTTCAACGCGTATCCGGCCGAGATCGAGAATCTCATGCTCGGCAACGACGCCATTGCCCAGGTGGCGGTGATCGGCGTCCCCGATGACCGCATGGGGGAGGTCGGCATGGCCTTCGTGGTCCCCCGCCCCGGCGCGTCGCCGACCCCGGCGGAGATCGTCGCGTGGTGTCGGGACACGATGGCCAACTTCAAGGCCCCCCGCCGCGTGGTCATCGTCGACGAACTTCCCCTCAACGCCACCGGCAAAGTCCTCAAGTTCCAACTCCGCGAGCTGGCCTCCCGTTTGGCTGGTCCGCTCCGTGGTTGAAAAGCGCGTGCCTGGTAGGGACGCTCCCGAGCTGTACGCCTCCGCTGCGCTCCGGCTCTCGTGTCGGTAGAGCGTGTGCGCAGGCTCAAGTCCCGAATCAACGTCGGTGCCTCTCGAGCCCACGCGCTGTGAGTGAGCACGCGAGCACCGAGACCGAGCGGAGCCCGCGGAGCGAGCAGCGAGGCAGTGAGCCCAAGAAGATCGCGAGCAGCGACACGGCAAACGTACGAGCCATCAAGGTGGAGGCGAGCAGCTCCGCAGCATCCCGACCGGCATCGCCTTGACCCTCTCGAGCGAAGGAGCCATGAGGACAGCACGCGAGCACCGAGACGGCGAACGTACGAGCAATGACGACGTTGCAGGCACTCTGCAAGAACCTCTACCGTGCCGCCCGATGAGCACCCACGCGGTCGACGGTCGTTCCGCACGCGCCCAGCGCACGCGCGATTCGGTCGTCAATGCGGTACTTGAGCTGGCCAAGAGCGGCGATGCTCGCCCGACCGCCAAGGAAGTCGCCGACTGCGCCGGGATTTCGGTGCGGTCGGTGTACGTGCACTTCGACGATCTCGACGACCTGTTCCGCGCAGCCGCATCGCGCCACTTCGAACAGATGGCGACCCTGCTCCAGCCAGTCGACGCCACCTTGCCGCTCGCCCATCGGATCGCGGCCGCAACCAATCAGCGGGTCGCGATCCACGAGAACTTCGGCGCCGTCCGTCGAGCCGCCGAGCAGTGGGCGCCTCTCTCTCCGGCGTTGACCGAGGTCCTCAGTACCGGTCGAGAAGTGGGCCGACACGACCTCGAGCGCCTGTTCGGTCCGGTGCTGGCCGGGCGCGCCGACGAGGACGTCGTCCTCGCGGCGTTGACGCTGTTGTTGGGGGCCAGTGCCTGGGACAGTCTCCGGGCCGAGGGGCTCTCGGTCGAGGCCGCCAACGAAATTATCGTCCACACCATGACCAGACTCTTGGAGACGCGCTGATGGATGTCCTGCGTACGCCCGATGACCGGTTCGCCGGACTTCCCGATTTTCCGTTCGCTCCGCACTACCAGAACATTCCGAGCGGCGACGGCAGCGAGCTTCGGCTCCACTACCTCGACGAGGGTCCGAGCGACGCTCCCGAGACCTTGCTGTGCATGCACGGCGAACCGTCGTGGTGTTTCCTCTATCGCCACATGATTCCGGTCCTCACCGGAGCGGGCCACCGGGTGCTCGCACCGGACCTCATCGGCTTCGGCCGATCGGACAAACCAACGCCGCGCTCCGAGTACACCTACGCCCGTCACGTCGCCTGGTTGACGGCGTGGCTCACCAGCCTGGACCTCCAGAACCTGACCCTGGTGTGTCAGGACTGGGGAGGGCTGCTCGGTCTCCGGCTCGTTGCGGCGATGCCGGAGCGATTCCGAAGGGTCGTCGTTGCGAACACCTTTCTGCCCACCGGCGAGAGTTCCCCGGGCGCCGCGTTCCTCGCATGGCAGAAGTTCTCGCAAGAGGTGGAGACGTTTCCCACCGGCGTGATCATCAACGGCGGGTGCACCACGGAGCTGAGCGCCGACGTCATGGCCGGCTACGACGCACCGTTTCCCGACGAATCCTTCAAGGAGGGCGCCCGACAGTTCCCGCTGCTCGTCCCGACCTCCCTGGACGATCCGGAGTCGGCACCCAACCGCGCGGCGTGGGAAGTACTCGAGCAGTTCGACCGACCATTCTTGACGGCGTTCTCCGATCAGGACGCGATCACCGCAGGAGGCGACACGGCATTCCAAGCACGCGTCGCCGGAACCAAGGACCAACCCCACACGACCATCGAGGGCGGCGGCCACTTCCTGCAGGAAGATCGTGGTCCTGAACTCGCACGCGTGGTAAACGACTTCATCGCACGGACGCCTGCATGACCCAACCACCGGCTCTTCGCGGAATGGCATAGGTCACCAGAGTGGTCCGGGGGGATGCACACCGAAACCAGCGGCGCGGCAACGCATGAACGCGTTCGCCGTTCGACTCGTGCCCTCGCCGTCCGTGCGCCAAGTGCTCTCCTGGGTGATTCCGCTCGCGGTCGTCGCGTTCGCGGTCACGGTCTACCCGTATCCCGCTCCGCTCGGCATCGTGCTGAACGGCGCGCTCGTCGGCGGACGGATCGCGCTGATCGCCCTCGGTATCTCACTCGTCTACCGGTCGAATCGCGTCATCAACTTCGCCGCCGCGGACCTCGGAGTGGCGCCGGCGACGCTGATGGTGATCCTGGTCCTCGGCTTCAGCTGGAACTACTGGCTGGGCGCCGCAATTGGTTTGATCGGCGCGATCGTGCTCGGCGGCGTGACCGAGATGTTGATCATCCGGCGATTCCGCAACGCGCCCCGTCTGATCTTGACCGTGGCGACCATCGGTTTGTCCCAAACGCTCCTGTTCGTAGCGTTCGGGATCCCCGGCTGGCTCGGGGGCGACACGTTGAGTGGCCTCGGTCAGCGGCTCAGCCCGCCGTTCACGATCAACTGGTCTTTCGGCGGCACCATCTTCAACTCGAACGACATCGTGACGTTGGTGACGGTGCCTGCGTGCCTGATCGCCCTCACCCTGTTCTTGACCCGGACCCATACCGGCACGGCAGTGCGAGCCGCGGCCGAGCGATCCGACCGTGCCGCGATGTTGGGCATTCCCGTCGGCCGCGTGCAGACGATCGTGTGGATCATCGCGTCCACCCTGGCGTTCATCGCCATCTTCCTCCGGGCCGGATCGGTCGGCCTTCCGATCGGACAGGCACTCGGCCCCGCGTTCCTGATCCAAGCAATCGGCGCGGCGGTCATCGGCAGCTTCGAACGATTCCCGACCATCGCGGTGGCGTCGGTTGCGATCGGGATCTTGGATCAGTCCAACACGTTCCAGTCGGGCAACCGACCGGCGTTCAACGACGTCGCACTCTTTCTCATCGTGCTCATGGCGTTGCTGTTCGCCAAGCGCGCGTCCTCGACGCGAGCCGGCGACGTGAGCACGTGGCGGGCGGTCGGCGAGGTCCGACGGATCCCACCCGAACTCGCCCGCCTTCCGGAGGTGCGCTACGCCGGCTGGGGTGTCGGCATCGTGGTCGTCGGGTTCTTGGTGACGCTGCCGGCGTATCTCTCCGAGTCCAAGGTCGGTCTCGCTGCGGTCATCGCCATCTTCTCCATCGTCGCGCTCTCACTGGTCGTGCTCACCGGATGGGCCGGTCAGGTCAGCCTCGGTCAAGTGGCGTTCATGGGCATCGGCGGCGCGGTCGGGGGTGCACTCACGGCCAACGAGGGATGGGATCTCTCCATCGCCATCATCGTCGCCGGTCTCGTCGGCGCGATCGTGGCCGTGGTGATCGGGTATCCGGCGATTCGTCGTCGAGGCCTGACGCTCGCGGTGATCACTCTCGCGTTCGCGCTGGTCACCCAGACCTTCCTCCTGAATCGCGAGTTCTTCGGAGATTGGCTGCCGGCATCGCGCATCGAGCGACCCGATCTCTTCGGCGTCATCGACATCCGCTCCGAAACGCGTTTCTATTACTTCTCGCTCGTGGTACTCGGCCTGATGATGATCGCTGCGCGCGGAATCCGGAACAGCCGCACGGGTCGGGCCCTTATCGCGATCCGCGAAAACGAGAACGCTGCTCGTTCCTACGGCGTCGACGCGGTGCGTACCACCGTTGCGGCGTTCGCGATCTCGGGGTTCATGGCCGCGGTCGCCGGTGTGCTCTTCGTGCATCTCGAGAACGGACTGGGAACCGCACCGTTCGATCCGCGCGAGAGTCTGACCGCCTTCTCGACGGTGGTGATCGGGGGCATGGGCTCGCTCCCGGGCGCAGTCCTCGGAGCGGTCTACATCCGTGGCGCGCAGTACTTCCTGCCGGGCAATTGGCAACTCATCGCCAGCGGACTCGGCGTGCTCGTGGTGCTCTGGATTTTACCCGGTGGACTCGCCGCGGCGATCGCGCGGGTCCGTGATGGCTACCTACGGTGGGTCGCCGAGCGGCGCGGCATCGTCGTCGCCAGTCTGCTCGCCGACCGCAAAGTCGAGGCGGCTACTCCCGAGGCCGTTCCGCTCCCTCAGGCCGATGTGCCGTTACCCGTCGCCGCCGGTGCACCTGAGGTCGACCGATGACTGCGACTCCCGCACCGGCCTCGCCGAGCGGCGTCGCCCGCGTTCGCCATTGGCTCGGGTCGCTCGGGGGTAGCGCGCCGCTGTATCCGGTCTTGATCCTGTTCGGGCTCACTGCGGTCGACCAGCTGGACAAGACGGCGTTCCGCATCTTGTTGCCGGATATCGCGAAGGATCTCAATCTCAGTAGCGGCACTGCGCTGCAACTCGTCGCGGTCATCGCCGCGGCGGCGATCCTGCTGTCGGTCCCGATCGGGTTCCTCGCCGACCGCCACCGTCGCGTCCCGATTGCCATCGGCGGCGCAGTCGTCTGGGGTGTCTTCTCGCTTCTCACCGGTTTCGCCACCGCCACCTGGGTCGTGTTGATCGCGCGCGCCGGCTCGCAACTCGGTGAAGCCGCCAACGGGCCGACTCACAACTCGCTCCTCGCGGACTACTACCCGTTCGACGCCCGCAACGGCGTGTTCTCCTTCCAGCGGTCGGCGTTGGCCGTCGGCGCAGGGCTCGGCCCCCTCATTGCCGGCCCGGTCGCCGCCGCCTACGGCTGGCGCGTTCCCTTCGTCGTCTTCGCGTTCCCGACCGCGATCATGGTCATCCTCGCTCTCCGCATGCGTGAACCGATCCGAGGCCACTTCGAGCGCGCCGCGATGGGCGCCTCGGAGGAGACCATCGCGACCGAGGATGTGCCGCCGAGCTTCGCCGAGTCCTGGCGCATCGTCTGGAACGTCGGGACACTCCGCCGCATCTTCTTCGCGCTCCCGTTCATCTCCACCGCCTTCATCGGCCTCGGAGAGATGAGCGCGTTGTTCTACGACCGGATCTTCCACGTCGGCACCGCCGATCGCGGCTACCTCGCCGCCGCGCTCGCCCCGGCCCAGTTGATCGGTCTCCTGATCGGGACCCCGATCGCCACCCGACTGCTCGCCCGTGGACCAGCGCTCATCCCGCGGTTCGTCGCCGGCGTGAGTCTGGTGGTGGCCGCAGCCTGGGCCGGGTTCGCGCTCAGCCCTTCGCTCCCGATTGCGATCGCGCTGAACGCGGTGCTCATCGCCGGCGCGGTGCTCATCACACCCGTCATCTTCGTCGCGCTCTCGCTGACGATCCCTCCGAAGGTGCGTTCGTTCGGATACGCGGCCGCCGCGTTGTGGTTCCTGCCCGGCGTCTTCATCTACGGCGTCATCGGCGCGCTGGCGGACTCGATCGGTCTCCGGACCGCCGTGCTTCTCAACGCACCCATCTTCCTCATCGGTGCCGCAATGATCGCCGCGGCGGGGCTCGAGATCGACAACGACATCCGCCGCGTGTGGGGCCAGGCCGCCGCGCAGTCCGAGGTCCTCTACGAGCGGCGGCAGGGCCGGGTGAAGCTGCTGCTCTGTCGCAACATCAGCGTGAAGTACGACAACGTGCAGGTGCTGTTCAACGTCGACTTCGACATCGACGAAGGCGAAATCGTCGCATTGCTCGGCACGAACGGGGCGGGCAAGTCCACGCTGTTGAGAGCAGTGGCCGGTCTCGTCGAACCGAGCGACGGTTCCATCATCTTCGACGGCCAGGACATGACCTACACGCCGCCAAACGAGACCGCCGGCCGCGGCGTCACCATGGTGCCCGGCGGACAGGGTGTGTTCCCCGCGCTCACCGTGCGCGAAAACCTCAGCCTCGCCGGTTGGCTCCACCGTAAGGAAAAGCAGCACATCCGCGATGCCACGAACCACGTCCTCGAGCTCTTTCCGGTGCTGCGCGAACGGCTCGACCAGGCGGCCGGCAACCTCTCCGGCGGCCAGCAACAGATGCTCACCCTCGGCATGGCCTTCATCGAGAAGCCGCGACTGCTGATGATCGACGAGCTGTCGCTCGGTCTCGCGCCGGCCGTGGTCGGCCAACTGCTAGGTATCGTGCGCGAGCTTCGTGATGCGGGGACGACGATCATTCTCGTCGAGCAGTCCGTCAATGTGGCGCTGACGGTCGCCGAGACCGCCTACTTCATGGAGAAGGGCGAGATCCGTTTCCACGGACCGACCGCCGAACTCCTCGAACGCCCCGACGTGTTGCGATCGGTGTTCCTCAAGGGCGCGGGCGCCAAGGACGGTGGCGCCAACCGCCCGACAAGCGCTCCCGTGACACCCGTCGCGTCCGTGCAGGACCGCGATCCCGCACCCAATGGCAGCGCCGAGCGCGCTGCCCAGAGCGGGAGTCGTGAGCGAGGCCAGGGCGATCCGGAGCACCGAATTCAGGCCGAGCGGGGCCCGAGCGGCCCGGCCATCCGGGCCGAGAGCGGGAGTGAAGATCGACTCGAGGTGCGCGGCCTGCGGAAGCGCTACGGCGGTGTGGTGGCCCTCGACGACGTGTCACTCACGGTGAAGGCGGGGGAGATCGTCGGCTTCATCGGTCCCAACGGCGCCGGCAAGACATCCCTGTTCGACGCGATCTCCGGGTTCCTCCCCATCGACGGTGGGCGGATCTTGATGGCCGCGAACGACGGCGAGATCTACGACCTCACCGAGCGGCCGGCCCAGATTCGTTCACGGCTCGGTTTAGGCCGGTCCTTCCAGGACGGCCGGCTGTTCCCGGCCCTCACCGTGCGCGAGACCATCGCAGTTGCGCTCGAGTGCAGCGTGCACGTCAAGGACCCGATCGCGGCAGCGCTCTATCTTCCCGCCGTCATCGATTCCGAGGCCGCGGTCTTCGAACGTGTGGAGCAGCTCATCGAGTTCATGAACCTCGGCGCCTTCCGTGACAAGTTCACCAACGAACTCTCGACGGGCAGCCGCCGCATCGTGGACCTAGCGTGCATCCTGGCTCACCAGCCCACCGTCTTGTTGTTGGATGAGCCGTCGAGCGGGATCGCGCAACGCGAGTCCGAAGCACTCGGCCCGCTCATGGTGAAGATCCGAGACCAACTCGGGGCGAGTCTGCTCGTCATCGAACATGACCTACCACTGCTCTCGTCCGTCTCCGATCGCATGATCGCGATGGACCTGGGCGCGGTGATAGCGCAAGGATCACCCGAGGAAGTCGTCCACGACCCGCGCGTCGTGGCGTCCTACCTCGGTGACAACCAAGCCGCGATCGCTCGTTCGGGCGACCGGACCTAGGGGGAACAATGGAACCGACCCAGACTCGCTCCGGCGGATCGAACAAGCCGAGTGCGGCCAAGCGGTACGGCCCGGTGATCGCGATCGTCGTGGTGGTCGCATTGATTGTCGGCGGCTTCTTGCTGTTCAAGAAAGACGACAAGAGCAAGAAGGCGGCGACGGCCACCACGTCCGCCAACGGTGGCGGCACCGGGAAAGCGCCGTGGCTGCTGTTCGACAAGGCGGACATTAAGACGGACTGGGGTCCGAACTGCGACAAGTCCACGGGCAAGATCAAGATCCCGTGGACCTACGCTGCGCCGTGCGCCAAGGCATTCAGCGGCGACAACGGCGGCGCCACGGCCGACGGCGTGACCAAGGACGCGATCAAGATCGTCGTGTACCAGGGCGACCCGGCGAAGAACCCACTGCAGGCGGCCTCGGTCTCGAAAGCCGGTGCCGACGTGAGCCCCGCGACGGCTCGCGCGACGTACGAGGGCTACTTCAAGATGTTCGAGAAGTACTACAACTTCTACGGTCGCAAGTTGGACATCAAATACTTCTTCGGTTCCGGCGGGCCTATGGACGAGGTGACGGCGCGCGCCGATGCCAACGCGATCGCCGACATGCATCCGTTCGCGGTGATCTCCGGTCCGAACCAAACTCCGGTCTGGGCCGAGACGCTCACCGCGCGCAAGGTGTTCTGCCTCGGCAACTGCTCCCTCGCAGTACCGACCAAGACGATCGAGGCCAACGCGCCCTATCTCATGGGATACGGGCCCACCCCGGAGCAAGCCGGACTCATGACGGCGAAGCTCGTGACCAGCGAACTCGCAGGCAAGAACGCCGTGTACGGCGGCGATGACGTCAAGAACAAGAAGCGGGTCTTCGGGATCACGCACTACGACACCGTCGACGGGCAGCAGCGCGATGCGTACGCGATCCTGAGGAGTGAACTCACCAAGAAGAACGTGAAGATCGCCGCTGACCTCCCCTTTCAGCTCGACCTGGGTCGCGGGCAGGAAAACGCGCGCACCCAAATCGCAAAGCTGAAGGAAGCGGGCGTCACCACCGTGATCTACACGGGAGACCCCTTGACCCCGGGAAACCTCACCAAGGAAGCGACTGCGCAGAACTACTTCCCCGAGTGGGTGATCGGGTCCAACGTGCTCGTCGACATCGCAGTGTTCGGACGCACCTACGACCAGGAGCAGTGGAAGCACGCGTTCGGGCTCGCCCTCACCGGCTCACGAGTCAACCAGGACTCCAACCCGGCCTACACGGTGTACCAGTGGTTCAACGGCGTGCGGCCGCCGGACAACACCTACGGCGTGATCCTGGCGGACCTCGCCCAGCTGGTGACCGGCCTGCACGAGACTGGCCCGAACCTCACGCCTGGGACCTTCAAGGACGCTATCTTCAACGCCCCGGTCGCCGGTGGAACCCCGATCGCACCCCGGACGTCTCGCGGCAGCCACGGACTCTGGCCGGGCACGGACCTCGGAGGGACCGACGACACCGGCCTGATCTGGTGGGACCCCAAGGCCCGGGGCGAAAACGAGATCGGTGTCGTGGGCGACGGCCTGTACCAGTACACCCAGATGGGCAAGCGGTGGGCGTTGGCGGATATCCCGGCCACGGACCCCGGTTTCTTCGACCCGTCGAAGTCCGTCACGATCTTCACGACCGTGCCGAAGGCATTCCAGACACCGAAGTACCCCTCCCCGGCCAAGTAAGTCTTCGTCACCTCCCGGCGCCGTTCCGCGGCGCCGGGAGGTCCGCCCGATACCCTGCGCGTCGTGGAACCGACCGCGCGTACACCGAAGCCGCCGACCAGCACTCTCCGACGCTACCTGCCGTTCGTTGTCGGCTTGGTCGTCATCGCCGTGGTGGTCGTGATCCTCAACGTCTCGAGCGGCGGAAGCAAGAAGAACTCCCGTGCCCCGAAGGCTGCGGTCCCCTCCACTCGCGGCGGCCCGGTCACCTTGAGCGCAGCGAATCGCAACTCCGTGAAGTGGGGACCGAACTGCGACGTGAAGCGAGGAACCGTCGCGATCCCGCTGACGTACGCGCCGCCGTGCGTGAAGCCGTTTTCCGGTGACAACAGTGGGGCCACGAGCCCGGGCGTCACTGCGGACACCATCACCATCGCCCTCTACCAGGCCCAACCCGACATCCTCGAGAACGTCGCGCTCCAGCGCAGTGGTTCCGACGAATCGCTCGTGAACGAAGCCGCGACGGTCCAGCAGTACATCGACTTCTTCGAAGCCCATTATGAGACCTACGGCCGCAAAGTGAAGCTCGTCGTGGTGAAGGGCAGCGGAGACCCGGGGAGCGACGAAGCCGGGCGTGCCGATGCCATCAAGGTCGCCACCGAGGTCAAGGCCTTCGCGTCGTTCGGCGGCCCTTCTCAGACCGAGGCCTACGCCCAGGAACTCGCAGCACGCGGGGTGCTCTGCCTCGGAGACTGCATGCTCGCGTCTTCGCAGAAGTTCGTGGACCAGCGTGCACCCAACATCTGGCTGACGCTGGCGGCGGTGGACCAATCGGCAGTGCACTGGTCGAAGTTCATCGGTGCGCTGAACGGACATCCGGCCCAGTACTCGGGCGACGCGACGATGACCAAACGCAAACGCGTCTTCGGTCTCGTCCGATTCGACGAGACTTTCGCCGGTTTCCAAGAGGCGGGCAAACAGTTCCGGAACCGTCTGACGGGCGCCGGCATCAAGGTGGCCGTCGACGCCCCGTACCAACTCGACCTCGGCCGTGCGCAGGAGAACGCGCGCAACACGATTGCGAAGCTGAAGTCGGCCCACGTGACCACCGTGATGTTCGCGGGCGATCCGCTCACCCCGACCTATCTCACGACCGAGGCGACGGCGCAGAAGTATTTCCCCGAGTGGGTCATTCTCGGCGCCGCGTACAGCGATACCTCGCTCTTCGGGCGCACCTACGACAAGGCCCAGTGGAAGCACGCGTTCGGCGTGTCGTCGCTCTACGTTCCGACCCCGACCCGGTTGGACCAGTATTCCGACATCATCCAGTGGCAGACCGGTGCGCCGCCGAAGGCCAAGACCTACAAGCTCCTCGTGCAGGCTCCGCTGATCTTCTACACCGCGCTCCACCTCGCCGGTCCGGATCTGACGCCCGCAACCTTCCGAGACGCCCTGTTCCGATACCCCTCGGCCAGAACCGACCCGAGCCAACTCCACCTCTCATGGGGTCACCACGACATCTGGCCGGGGACGGACTATTTCGGCTCGGACGACGCCACGCTCATCTGGTGGAATCCGGACGCGAAGGGCATCGACGAGGTGGGCAACGCCGGGACCGGGATGTGGGAGTACGCGGATGGCGGCAAGCGGTACCTGCCCTCCCAATGGCCCAAGGCGGCACCGAAGCTCTTCAGCCCGTCCTCCTCGGTGACCCAGTTCGATCAGTTTCCTGCCGGTGACGGACCGCCCACGTACCCGTCGCCGGCGCGCTGAGCATCGGACTTCGATCGCAGCACGTTGATCCACGCCTGGATCTCCGTGTCGTAGCGGCGTACAACGCGCGCGGGACTTCCCACCGCCACCGAGAAACTCGGCAGATCGCCGGTCACCACTGAGCCGGCGCCGACCGCGACGTGCTCCCCGATTGTTGCGCCGGGCAACACGATCGAACCGTGACCCAGCCATGAACCGGCACCCACCACCACCGGCTTCGGCGGCGCAAACTGCTCGCCGATCGTGAGCGTGACATCTTCGTAGCCGTGATTCGCGTCGGTGACGTAGACGTTGTGCCCCGTGAACACACCATCGCCGATGGAGACCGATCGATGGCCCACGATGCCACTCCCCCTCCCGATGAGTACCCGGTCACCGATGGTCACGACCGGATCGGCATCGGGCACATGACCGGGCATGACACCGGCCGACAGCGAGCAGTACGGGCCGATGATGACCTGCTCGCCGATGTGGATGTAGGGCTCGCCGTACAACGCGATCGTGGGAAAAAGGATGCCGCTGCCGATGCCGAACGCACCGAACTGCTGGGCCCGGCGGCTGCGAGGTCCGATGCTCGCCTGCTTGGCGTACCACCGGTACGCCCCCTCGAAGACTTCCTGGCGCCCGAGCACCGTCGGAATGTAGTGCCCGCCGTCGTGAGGGACCTCACGCGCACGTCCGCGCCGGGCCACGTACTCTCCTGGCGATGCGCATCGGGTTGTTGTTCGACTATCCCCAGGGCGACGGCGGCGACGGCCTCGAGCATGCGGTCCGGCTCGGACTGCAGGCGAGCGGAGCCGATCTCGATGCGATCTCGTTTGCTCGGTGCGAGACCTTGGGTCACCCATCCGGAACCGTCGAATCCGTGACCGCGGGCTTCGACCGCTTGGTCGCCGAGGGGGTGGACCTGATCGTGGGGCCCTCCATCTCGGACAACTGTCTCGGGGCACGAGACGCCGCCGATCGCGCCGAGGTGCCGGCGATCAACTACTCCGGCGGCGAGCGCACCCGTTCCGAGTGGATGTTCCACTACCAAGTGGGTTCACTCGAAGACGAGCCACCTCTTCTCGTTGCTCGCATGCGCGAGCGAGCTATGCGTACCTGCGTGGTGATCCACGACATCTCCGTGGTCGGCGAGCGGTACCGCGAAGTCTTCGGATGGAGTGCTACGGCAGGAGGCATCACGATCGCGGCGTCGGTGGGGATCGATCCCCTCGCCAGCGACGTCGATGCCGTCGTGGCCCAGTTGCGCCACCACGAACCTGACGTTCTCGTCTATCTCGGCCTCGGCGCCGCGTCACACGCGGTCGCCACGGCGATCATCGATGCGCGCTGGGACATCCCCGTGCACGCGAACTCCGCCCTCATCTTCGGCTACATCAAACCCGAGTGGCACGAAGCCTGGGCCACCTGGGAGTACGTCGACACGATCGCGGACGACAACGAAACCCGGCTCGCACTCCGGACCGTGGATCCCCGGACCGCCGGGAGTCCAATCGGTTGCTGTGCGTACGACATCGGCCGACTCCTCGGTTTCGCCGCCCAACGCGCGGATCGAATCGATCCGGCCGGGCTGCGTGAAGGTCTCGAACGCGTGAAACAGCTCCCGGCGACGTCGGGCTACGAGGGCACCCTGATGGGATTCGGCGTGCAGGACCACGCCGCGTTGAAGGGCCAGTTCCTCGTGTTACGCGCCTGGCGCGGCGGCCGCACTGTCCAGGTCGACCGCACCGTCGTCTGACGTACCACTCTGCGCCGCATCGCCCCGGCCGGCACGAGCCAGGCTGGCCTCGAGCGCAGCCATCAAGTCCAGCACCTTCGCCGGCGCGTCGGGTTGGGGCTGCGCCACGATCTCTTCGCCGGCGGCCTTTTTGTCGATCAACGCAAGGAGTTGTTCGCGATACTCATCGCGATATTTCGAAGCGTCGAAGTCGGCCGACAACATCTCCACCAACTGACGAGCCATCGAGACCTCGCGACCTGTGAACTCGATCTCGTCGTCCGGCAGACCAAGCGTGGCCGGATCCACGATCTCATCCGCGTAGCGCATCGTCTCGACGCACAGCATTCCGTTCAACGGCCGGATCGCCACGAGCCGTTCTTTCGCTCGTAGCACCACGCGTCCGACCGCCACCTTGCCGAGCTCGGTCATCGCGTCGACCAGTAGCCGGTAGGGCTTCGCCGCCTTCTCGTCGACCATCACGTAGTACGGCGAGTCGAAGAAGATCGGGTCGATGTCCACGAGGTCGACGAAGTCTTCGATCTCGATCGTGTGACTCGCCTTCGGAGCGAGCGCATCGAGTTCTTGCTTCTCGACGATGACGTAGCGGCCCTTCTCGATCTCGTAGCCCTTGACGATCTTGTCGCTCGTGATCTCCTCTCCGGTCTGCTCCGAAACGCGCCGATTTCGCACGCGGGAGCCGGTCCCGGCCTCGAGTTGGTTGAACGACACGTCACGAGATTTCGTGGCCGGCGTCAACTTCACCGGCACGGTGACGAGTCCAAAGCTGATGTTTCCGGTCCACACTGCGGTGGGCACAGCAACGACCTCCGGTCCGGGGACGACCCACTAGGTTCGCACAATGGCCGACGTGCCCGTGCACCTCGAAGGGCGAACCCTCACGCTGTCGAATCTCGACAAGGTGCTGTACCCTGAAACCGGCTTCACGAAAGCCCAGGTCGTGGACTACTACGTACGCATCGCGCCGACGATTCTGCCCCACCTTCGAGGGCGCCCACTCACCCTCGTCCGGCACCCCGACGGCGTGGACGGCACGTCGTTCTTCGAGAAACGTCGTCCGCCCTCGGCGCCGGACTGGGTGGAGATCGGGGGCGAGTTGGGTTCGGTGCTGTGCGACGAAGCGGCCACGCTCGTCTGGCTCGCCAACCTCGCCGCCCTGGAGCTGCACACCCATCAGGCCAGGGTGAGCTCACCCGACGCGCCCACGGCCGTCCTCATCGACCTCGATCCCGGACCGCCCGCCACCGTCCTCGACTGTGCTCGGGTCGCGTTGGACCTCCGACAGATGTTGGACCGGTTGGACCTCGTGGCCACGGTCAAGACGAGCGGTTCCAAGGGTCTCCATCTGTCCGTACCGATAGCGTCGGAGAGCGCCGAGGACGAGACCACCAAGTCCTTCGCCCTCAGCCTTGGGCGCCTTCTCGCCGATGCCGCCCCTGATCGCGTCACCGTCACCATGGCCAAGGAACAACGCCACGGAAAGGTCTTCGTGGACTGGAGTCAGAACGACCGACACAAGACGACCGTCGCTGCGTATTCACTGCGCGCGCGACCGCGGCCGACCGTCTCGACGCCGGTGGCCTGGGACGAGGTCGAGGATGCGATGGATGCCGCTGATCCGACCCGCCTCCAGTTCGAAACCGACGCCGTGCTGGAGCGGATCGCAACACTCGGGGATCTCTTCGCCGCGAACCTCGAGTCCGAGCAGACACTCCCCACCCTTGCGTAGCCTCGGCTCGTGAATCTCGATGGCGCGGTCGCAATCGTCACCGGCGCGAGTCGCGGGGTCGGTGCCGCCACTGCGTTCGCGTTGGCCTCGCGCGGAGCCACCGTGGTGTGCGCGGCCCGCGCCACCGATGACGCGCCGCGCTCGATTCCGGGCACGCTCGACGATACGGTGCGCGCCATCGAGGCGGCCAGCGGTCACGCCACTGCATGTCCGACGAATCTGGCGGTCGACGCCGACGTCGAACATCTCATCGACGACACCATCGCTCGCCACGGCCGTGTGGACATCCTGGTCAACAACGCCGCGATCACGTTCCCGGGTGACATCGAGTTATCCATGAAACGGTTCGACCTGATCTTTGGTGTCGACCTACGTGCGGCGGTGATCGCCTCGCAGCGCGCCCTCCCCAGCATGACCCGACGGAAGACCGGGGCGATCCTCAACGTGTCCTCGGCGGCGGCGCTCAACTACTACCCGGGTCAGATGGCGTACGGCATGGCCAAGGCCGCGCTCGAACATTTCACGGTCTCGCTCGCCGCGCAGGTGCGCCCGGCCGGCATCGCCGTCAACACCTTCCGCATCGACGTGCCCGTCGCCTCCGAAGGATTCCTGGCGGCGATGCCCGATATCGACCACTCGGACTGGGAACCACCCGAGGTTGCCGCCGAGGGCATCATCTGGATGCTCGAGCAGCCGCCCGAGTTCACCGGCCAGAACCGGGGCATGGCGGCATTGCGAGCCGAGCAACAGATCATGGCGAGTCGGGCGGAGCGCCCGCACGTTCAGGCACCCGACATGGTGACGACTTCGCCGCTCGGGCGATAGACCGCGTCCGGTCCGCCACCCGATGCCGATACGGTGCGCCGATCATGGCCGGCGTTCCCATCACTGCGCGCGGTGTCTCGATGACCTACCGCGCTCGAGGTGGCGACGTCGAGGTCCTCCGCGATTTTTCTCTCGATATCCAGACCGGCGAACGCATCTCGGTCATGGGGCCGTCGGGCGCAGGCAAGACGACCCTGCTCGCGTTGATCGGTGGGCTAGAAGCCGTGCAGGCGGGCACGATCACCGTCGGGGACCTCGAACTCTCGACCCTGCACGGTGACGCACTGGCGAACTACCGACATCGCACCGTTGGGTTCGTGTTCCAACACTTCGGGTTACTCGGCAACCTGACGGCACTCGAGAACGTGGAACTCGCAATGAGTTTCTCGACCGGTTCATCTCGGGTGCGGCGTGAACGCGCCGGCTTCCTGCTCGATGCGGTCGGCGTCGCGGCTCGCTCACACCATCGCCCGGCCGAGCTGAGCGGCGGAGAAGCGCAGCGGGTGGCGTTGGCGCGAGCGCTGGCGAACGAACCGAGCCTTCTCCTGGCGGACGAACCCACCGGCAACCTCGACGGCACCACCGCCGAACAGGTTCTCGACCTGTTGGACACCGTCGCCCGAGATCACGAGTGCACGGTCATCACCGTGACCCACGACCCACGCGTCGCCAACCGCTCCGACCGCATCGTCCGTCTCGCGTCAGGCACCGCCCCGAAGTGACGCCCCAACGCGCAACAACCTCACGCACTGCGGGCGGAACGGGGCCCGAGCGGCCTGCGACGCAGTCGCAAGAGCGGGAACCGAAGTGACGCCCCAACGCGCAACAACCTCACGCACTGCGGGCGGAACGGGGCCCGAGCGGCCTGCGACGCAGTCGCAAGAGCGGAGATATCGGTGAGTTGGAAAGACGCGTGGCTTGCGGCGACTCGATCGTTGGGACGGCGGGCGGGGCGGACCGCGTTGACCGTCCTCGCCGTTGCGCTCGCGGCTGCACTGTTGAGTGCGCTGCTCATCATCTCCACATCGGCGCGCACGCGCGTGCTCGATCAGCTTGCCAAGGGTGGACCGCTCGCCGGCATCCAGGTCGCCGCCGCCGCGCCCGGACCCGCGGCCTTGGACACCGACTCACCAAGTCCCGGTCGAGCCCGTGATCTCGATGCCACGACACTGCGTCAGATCAGAGGCCTCCGCGGGGTCCGCAGCGTTGTGCCGATCGAATCGAATCCCGTCCTCGTCGAGGTACCGGCCACGACGCTCGATCCGTTCCGCGAGACGCTCGTCGGCATTGACCTGCGCCGGGTCAAGACCCTTCCCATCACCGTGATCGTCGGCCGCACGCCCGCGATCGGGAGCCGCACCGAGATCGCGGTCACGGACGGTTACCTGCGGCGCCTCGGACTGGACCGCAAGACCGCAGCGAAGGTGATCGGCACCGAAGTCGAGTTGGGTGCGCCTCGGGTGTTTCCGAGCCGCAACGGTCGCACCGACGTGCGCGGCCGCTGGACGCGTGCCGAGATCGTCGGCGTCGTCGCGCAACAGGTGGTGAGCGCCCAGTTCCTCGGTTCCGCCGAAATGGTGCGAGACGCCCGGGCGTGGAGTGCGGCATCAGATCCGGCCGGTGGCTTCCAGCTCCCGAGTTCGCGTTACGCCGGCGTCTTTGTGGTCGCCGACGGCCTGGACCATGTCGGTGCGGTCCGGGCTCGGATCACCCGGCTCGGCTACTCCACGAGCGCGCCAGAAAACCTGATCGAGACCGTTCGTCGCTACCTGCGCGTGGTCGAGATCGTGCTCGCGGGGATCGGGATCATCGCACTCGCCATCGCGTCGCTCGGGATCACCAACGCGTTGCTCGCTGCGATCCGCGAACGTCGGCGCGAGATCGGGGTCCTGAAGGCAATCGGCGCTCGCGACCGTGACGTGCGCCGCATCTTCCTCCTCGAAGCCGGCATGACCGGGCTCGTGGGCGGCGCACTCGGCACCGTCATCGGCTACGGCATCGCCCGGATCCTCGGCGCAGTCGTCAACCAATACCTCGTGGAGCAGGGGCTCCCTGGTGTCGCCATCGGCCTGCCGCTCCCGGTCCTGGTCGGTGGAGTGCTCGGCGCCGCCGCCCTCGCCGTGATCGCCGGCGTGGTTCCGGCGCAGCGCGCCGCTCGCCTGCCGGCCCGCCAAGCTATGGGAGACGGATGACGACGCATCCGTACCTGCGCTGGCGCGCCATCTCACTGCTCGTCCTCACCAGCGTGGCCGGAGCCGCGTGCTCGGGTTCAACTGCGTCAGTTCCCGCCGCGACCAATGCCGGCCGCAAAGCGGTCTACGTCGCCATCGGCAACGGCGAGACCGCGGGCAACGGGGTGAAGAATCGCATCCGGGATGCGTGGCCGCAGTTGCTCTACCGCAGTGCGTTTCCGCGCGCCACGGTCTTTGCAAACTTCGGTCAGACCAACGTCACCGTCGAGGAGGCCTTGACCTCGCAGTTGCAACCGGCGTTGACGCTCGAGCCGACCGTCGCCACGGTGAACCTCACCGAGGACACCTTCCTGACCCGCAATGTGACCAACTTCGAGTCCCGGTTCAGCACGTTGATCCGCCAACTCCGGCGAAGCGGCAAGACCGCGGTCATCATCGGGAACATCCCTCCCGGAGACCGGGAGCCCGGGATCCTCGCCTGCTCGCCGAACCCGCCCGCCGGCTCCAAGCCGTGCCAGCTCGGCTCCACCTTCGATCCGCAGGCCGAGAGCGCGCGGGACGCATCGTTCAATGCGGCGATCGCACGGGTGGCCGCAGCGAATGGAGCAACCCTGGTTGACCTCAGTGCCGCATTTCTCGCCGCACGCGCCCGCGGCGAGGAGGACGCGTTCTGGGTCGGCAACGACTTTTCCCCAAACGAGAAGGGGCATGCGTTCATCGCTCGCCAGTTCGTCCCTGCGGTGCGCGCCGCGCTGAAATCCCGGCGGTGACTCCCCCACGCGACTCGCAACGCAGTCGCGTATATCGAGCCGAGACACCTCTCGGTGGGCGGCGCCTCCCTGAGTTGGCCGACTGCGCGGACTTCGCCGACGACGTCGTTGGATCGTTGTGGTGGGCCGCCCGCTTTCCGAATCATGATCTCGAGCGCGTGCCCCGACTCCGACCCGGCAACGGAGCCCGGCAGGCGTTCTACCGGGAGGACACCGACGGGCCGACCATCACCCTCCCACGCCGATACCGAACCACGGGTGTCGTGATCCATGAACTCGTCCACTGGGCACTGGGTGATGCTCTCGATCTCCCGAATCACGGCCGGACCTTCACCCGTCTGCTCCTCGACGCCACCGGCGAGTTCATGGGTCCAGCCAAACGGGAGCGACTGGCCGCCGCCTACGTCGAGCACCAGGTGCACGTCGCCCCTCCGCCCCGAGTCGGTCCCGACGGCGGGTTCGACTACGGCTGGGACGAACGCCTCCGACTCGGACGCGGCCGTCCCTTTGTCGTGTGCTGGGGCGAGGGGCGTCGCAACAGCGGCGTGCTGGTCTCACGAGCGCATCGGACGGTGACATTGCGTGACAAGCAGGCCGAGTCCAAGATTCCCGAGCGCGTCATCTGGCGGGTCGTCCCTGCGCGGTGACGCGCTCGATGGCTCAGTGGCTCAGCGCAGGCGCTCGACGATCATCGCCATGCCCTGACCGCCACCGACGCACATGGTCTCGAGACCAAAGGTCTTGTCCGCGTCCTCGAGTCCGTTCAACAAGGTGGTCATAATGCGCGCACCGGTCATCCCGAACGGGTGGCCCAGTGCAATCGCGCCGCCGTTGACGTTGAGCTTGTCCATCGGGATCCCGAGCGCTTTCGCCGATGGCATCACCTGCGCCGCGAACGCTTCGTTGATCTCGACGAGGTCGATGTCGTCGATCGTCATGCCGGCAAAGGCCAACGCTTGCCGGCTCGCCTCGATCGGCCCGAGTCCCATGATCTCGGGGTCCAGGCCGGTGACGCCGGAGGACACGATGCGCGCCAACGGCGTGATGCCGAGGTCCCTGGCCTTCGTGTCGCTCATCACGACCACCGCTGCCGCGCCGTCGTTCAATGGACACGCGTTGCCGGCGGTGACCCGGCCGGTCGGACGGAAGGCCGGCGCGAGTGATCTGAGCTTCTCACGGTCGGTGTTCGGACGCGGACAGTCGTCCGCGCTGACGACGGTTCCCGCGGCGGTGGTGTACGGCGTGATTTCGCGCTCGAAGAATCCGCGCTCGATGGCCGCACCGCAGCGCTGCTGCGACTGGAACGCGTAGTCGTCCATTGCTTCCCGGCTGACGCTCGCCACCTCGGCGACGTTCTCTGCGGTCTCGCCCATCGCGATGTACACGTCCGGGAGCCCACTCGGCGGGGTCCAGGTGCCCTGGTCACCCGCGGCGCGCGCGGCACTGCGTTCGGCGGGACCGTCGAACTTGTGGTTCTGCGTGCCGGGCGTGTGGTCCGAGCTCCCGCCGACCATGAACCGGCTGACACCCTCGACGCCGGCGGCGATGAACACGTCGCCCTCGCCGGCCTTGATCGCGTGCGACGCCATCCGCAGCGTCTGCAAACTCGATGAGCAGTACCGGGTGATCGTGCAACCGGGGACTGTGGGCATGCCGGCGAGGATCGCCACGACCCGACCCATGTTGAACCCCTGCTCACCGCCAGGAAGCCCGCAGCCGAGCATCAGGTCGTTGACGAGGCTGCGGTCGAGCTCCGGGACCTTCTTCAGCGCGGCGTCGACGATGAACGCCGCCATGTCGTCGGCGCGCTCGTCGACGAAGGAACCCTTGAACGCACGACCGATCGGGGTGCGGGCGGTGGCGACGATCACGGCTTCGGGCATGGCAGGAACTCCTCAGGGAAAACGACGACCCGAGGAGACTATTCGTCGGTGTCGATGCGGCGGAGACCGGCGCGGTAGCGGGCACCGTTCTGCACGTACTGGCCGGCGCCGGGCTTGATCATCAGGTCCGGGTCGACCGCGTCGAGCTTGATCTTGGCTGGTATGCCGAGGGCCATCGCTCGAGCCGGGACTTCCATGTCGTTTGGCACCAACGCGGCCGCGCCCACGAGCGCCTGTTCCCTGACGATGGCTCGATGCAAGACGATCGACCCCGAACCCACCAGGGCACCGTTCTCGATCGTGCAGCACTCCATGTGCACGAGATGGCCGATGACGCAATCGTCACCGATCACCGTCGGGTGCAACATTGTCGAGTGGATCACACTGCCGTCCTGGATGCTCGTGCGCGCCCCGACCGTGATCCGGCCGTAGTCGCCCCGCAACACCGCCTGCGGCCACACCGTGGACTCGGGGCCGATGACGACGTCGCCGATCACGGTTGCGTCCGGGTGCACAAAGGCAGTCGGGTCGATCTGGGGCACGCGGTCACCGAGCGCGTAGATGGCCATGTCGGCTCCTTCATCGAGAAGCGGGCGATCTTATGGAGCCCAGGGCTACCGTGGATCGGATGTCCGATCTCTCCGTCGATGATTCGAGCGCGCCCGTGACCACCGCTGAGCATGTCGCGGCGATTACACGAGACGGCTACACCATCATTCGAGA
>JANYJV010000113.1 GCA_025361725.1 Acidimicrobiia bacterium
CGCCGCTGCCCTTAGCGTCCTGTCCATTCGCGCAACGTACTGGGACGGAGTGGTCGATGGGCGCGGACGGACGGCCGTGCTCCGACACTTCCTGACACGAGCGTCAGAGATGCGCGAGGCTGAGCCGCTGGAGGAAGGGACCTATGGGTGCTTTGAACGGAGTCAAGATCCTCGACCTGTCGTGGGGCATCGCCGGGCCGCTCGGCGTGATGCTGCTCGCCGAACAGGGCGCCGATGTCATCAAAGTCGAACCACCGGGCGGTGATCCGTTTCGGGCGTACAGCGGATATGCGGTCTGGAATCGGTCGCGGCGATCGGTGACGGTCGACCTCAAGTCCGAGGCCGGGCTCGAGGCGTTCCTCCACCTCGTCGACGAGTCGGATGTGCTCGTCGAGACGTTCCGACCCGGCGTGACCAGTCGCCTCGGCATCGGCGCGGAGCCGATGCTCGCTCGCAACCCGCGCTTGGTCTACACCTCGTGCCCCGGCTATCCGGAGGGACATCGTCACGCGCCACGCCCGGGCTACGACGCCCTCATCCAGGCCAGTAGTGGCCAGCAGTGGGAGCAGCCGGGCTGGCGGCTCGGACCGATTTTCCTGGCCATGCCGATGCCGAGTATGGGTGCCGCATTCTTGATTCCGAGCGGCATCCTGGCGGCGCTGATCGCGCGGGAACGGACGGGACGCGGCCAACACGTGCGCACGTCGCTGTTCCAGGGTGCGCTGCTGTACTCGACCCAGATCTGGCAGCAGGTGGAGAAGGCTCCCGCGGCCTTCCACGACCTGATGGGCAAGAGCTATCCACCCGGGGTCCACCAGCAGTTCCTGTTCGAGTGTGCCAACGAGGAGTGGGTGCACACGTCGGTGATGAGCGGCCTCACCCCCACCCGGAGTCAGGACGCACTGCTGGGTCTCGATGACGCGCCCGACCCGTTCGCGTTCATGGCGTTGCCGCCAGAGGAACGAGAGGCGTTCACCCAACGGCGACGCGCCGCGTACAAGACCCACGATCGCGCGGAGCTCGTCGCGAACTTCCAGGCGCACAACCACGCGATCGAGGCCGTCATCACGATGGAGGAAGCGCTTGGATCGACGGGGCACCCCCACCCGCAGCTCGTAGCCAACGGGATGGTGGCTACCGTGGAGGACCCCGAGCTCGGCACCACCACTCAGATCGGCGTGCCCATCAACTTGCACGGAACGCCGGGCGGGATCAAGGGACCGCAACCAATGCCGGGCCAACACAACACCGAGGTGTTCGGCGCGCTCGGATACTCCGATACCGAGATCCACACGATTGCGGGAGCAGTGGTCTGATGCCGGCACTCGAAGATGTGCTCGTCGTCGACTTCGGGCAGTACCTCGCCGGTCCGTTCGGTCCGATGATCATGGGCGACCTCGGCGCGCGCGTGATCAAGGTGGAGCCGGTGACGGGCGACGGTATGCGCCTCGCCGGGAAGCCGTTCTTCGGTTGCCAGCGCGGCAAGCAGGCCATCGCGCTCGACGTGAAGCATCCGCTCGGCTTGGAGATTGCGCTCGAGCTCATTCAGCGCGCGGACGTGGTCCATCACAACATGACCGCGGGCGTCGCGAATCGACTCGGCATCGGGTACGAGGACTCCAAGCGCGTGAACCCCGACGTCGTGTACTGCAACACGTGGGCGTACGGACTCGAGGGTCCGCTCGCACACTTCGGTGGTCTCGATCCGCTGTACCAAGCATCCGCCGGGCTCGAGTACGAGTTGGGCGCGGTCCACACCGGCAACGATCCGCTCTACTACCGGTTCGGTATGTGCGACGCGGCGAACGCGATGCTGTCGGTGGTCGGCTCGCTGGCGGCGCTCTATCACCAGCGCGTCACCGGCGAGGGCCAGGAACTCTGGACGTCCCTGATGGACGGTGGCGCGGTGTTCGCGTCGGACGCGTTGCTCGTGAACGGCGAGGCCGTCGAACGGCCCCGGATGGACCACGGTCTGCACGGGACCAGTGCGTGTTACCGGCTGTACGAAACCCAGGACGGGTGGATCCAGATCGCGGCGGTGAAGGAGACCGAGTGGATCGCGCTGTGCGCTGCGCTCGGTGTCGCCGAACTCGCCGACGATGCTCGCTTCGCGGTCGCAGCACTCCGGCGCGAGAACCGCGACGCCCTCGAGGCACTGCTCGCGCCCCGCTTTCTCACCCGCGCGAGCATGTCGTGGTCCCATGCGCTCGACGACGCCGGCGTGCCGAACGAGGTCCCGTTGGATTCACTCGGCGGTGACCTCGTACTGAACGACGCCGACAACGTCGCGCTCGGCATGGTGGCCGAGTACGAGCACCCGATGATGGGGCTCATGCGTCAGTTCGGCGAACTCGTCCAGTTCTCCGACACCCCGGCCACGCCGTCGAGCCCGCCGCCGCTCGTGGGCGAACACACCCGTGAGATCCTCGAGTGGCTCGGTAAAGACCCCGCGACCATCGACGCGTTGCGGGCCGAGAACGTCGTCAACTGGCCGGGTGACGAATACCCCTGGGTGGTCTGAGCCCCGTCGGTGGGCTTCGTCGGCGACGGCGCGTGGCGCAGAGGGCTTGGCTCAGTGGGCGACGTCGAGGAGGAACATTGCGGCTTCGTACCGCCGCGCGTTCAACAAGGCCGCGCCGGCCGCGTCACCGAATCGGGTCAGGAGCGCGTTCATGTCGGTTGTCAACGCCGACGCCACGATCCTCGGAAGGACGAGGACCGCGAGGAGTTCACCGTTGACGCCGATGGGGACGCCGATGTCCAGGGCATGCTTGGCGCCTGACGTCTCACGCGCCTGGGCGACGACCACGCGCCGGTCGCTCACCAGATCCACCATGGTCTGGACTTCGGCCGCCATCGAGTTCGCATCGACGACGGGCTGCATTGGTTGACGGTCTTCCTCCAGGAAGAGCACACCGCGCTCACCGCCCACGAGGTATCGGCCTTGATCCACGATGCACGGCAGAACGTCGGCCAGCTCGAGGTGTGCGTGCATCGCGGTGACCGCGTCGAGCACGAGTCCTGCGCTCAACAGGCTGCCGGCGAGTTCACTCTCGAGCGCGAGCAGTTGTTCTCGCTCGCGCACCACGCGACGGAGCACGCGTTCCTTGTCGAAGGCGTAGAGGATGACGAAGACACTCAGGGCGGCCAGCGCGAACCGCGTCACCTCGGTGTCGATCCAACTCTTGGCACCGAGGTCGATGATGTTCTCCGACACCAGAGTGGCGAAGACGAGCCCGCAGGTGACCGTCGCCACCACGAACGCGATCTGGTGGCGGCGGCGCATGATTGCCTGGGCCGTCGCGATTCCCCGTTTGGGGAGGTCGGCGCGCTGCTGATCTCGGGCGATGTCTTCGCGAAGCGTTGCCTCGATGCCACTCACAGCAATGGTCCCCTCGACACGGTTGATGCTCATCGCCCGGTATCGACGGATCCACACAGGAGCTTGACCACTCTGGGTGGTCATTTCTTCAGCCTCCGCTCTGATTCGAGAACCGGCCTAGTTTCGGGCGGTGGATCTTGGGACCCTGGAGGCCGACGCCATCGACGCGGTCGCCGCCCTCGCGCACCGGTCCCTGCTCGATCCCCCCAGCCTCGACGAACTGCGGCGCTCGCTCACTGCGACGGGCCAACCGGCGGTGTTGCGCGGCGATCCTGCAGTGGGGGTCGTGGCCACAGTGACCGAAGGACCCGCGGGGTTCGTCCGCTTCCTCGCCGTCGATCCGAGCCGGCGCGGGCGGGGCCTCGGGCGCGCGTTGCTCGGTGCGGCCGAGGCGGATCTGCGCGATTCCGGCGCGACCAGCATGACCGTCGGGGCCGACGCCCCGTACTACTTGTGGCCGGGTATCGACGCGCGTGAACTCGCCGCGATTTGCCTGGTCGAACGGCTGCACTTCTCGCGGGTCGACGTGCACCTCAACATGGACGTGAACTTGGGCGCCATTCCGCCAGACCCGGGCGGCTGGCGTGCCGCGGTCACCGCCGACCGTGACGCAGTTGCGGAGTGGGCCACCGAACATTGGAGCTTCTGGTGCGCCGAGATGCTGCGGGCGTGTGACCAAGACGGTCTGGTGCTTGCCGAGGACGCCACCGGCATCACCGCAGTGTGCGCCTACAACGTGAACCGGGCCGGCTTCGTCGGGCCGGTGGCGGTCCGGCCCGATCGACTCGGGCGCGGCGACGGCTGGGCGCCACTGCTCGGCGCGCTGCATCGACTCCGTACGACCGGGCGCGACCACGCCGAGATCGCGTGGGTGAGCCCCGTCGTGCCCTACGCGAGGGTTGGCGCAACGATGGGCCGATCGTTCCTCGTCTACCGAAAGGAACTCCGGTGACCCTGCTCCCCGAACCGCGCGAGCAGTCGTTGCGTGCCGCCACGGTGGCGTGGTCCGAACCCGTCGTGTCCACCACGCCCGACCTGCCCGCGCAGGGTTACGCACTCATCATCGCCGACTCGGGCATCCGGTTGGCCGCGGCCGACGCGGCGGGCGAGTTCTACGGGCGGATGACGCTGCGCCAACTCCGTCGGCTGCACCCGGAGGGACCGCCGACCGGAACGATCCGCGACTGGCCGGACCTTCCGATCCGAGGCGTGATGCTCGACGTTTCACGCGACAAGGTGCCGACGACGGAGACGTTGCTTGCGCTCGTCGACCGCCTGGCCGAGTGGAAGATCAACCACATCGAGCTCTACGCGGAGCATACGTACGCGTACGCCGACCACGAGGTGGTGTGGCGCGATGCGAGCCCGTTCACCGCCGCCGAGATCGACGATCTGGACGCGTACTGCGCCGCTCGCCACATTGCGTTGGTGCCGAACCAGAACTGTCTCGGACACATGAACCGGTGGCTGGCCCACGCCGAGTACGCGGAGCTCGCGATGGATCCCGACGGTTACGTGATGATGGGGATGCAGTATCCGCCGAGCACCATCGAACCGACCCATCCCGGCTCGCTTTCACTGGTGCGTTCGCTGTTCGACGAGCTGCTCCCACACTTCTCCGACGGTCAGTTCGTCAACCTCGGACTCGATGAACCGTGGGAGATGCCGAGCGCGCGCTTCGACGACTACCTCGCCTGGGTGACCACCTTGCGCGCCCTTCCGGAGCTGGACGGCCGCACGATCGTGATGTGGGGCGACATCCTCGCGGCGCACCCGGACCGACTCGGCGAACTGCCCACTGACGTGGTCGTGTGCGAGTGGGGCTACGACGCCGGCCACCCCTGGGCCGCACGGTTGGAGGCCCTCGCCCGGGCGGGGATTCCGCGCTGGGTCGCGCCAGGGACGTCGAGTTGGCTGACGATCCTCGGCCGCACCAGGAACATGCGCACTGACATCAGCGAGGCCATCGACGCGGCCATCGCGCACGGCGCGACCGGCATGTTGAACACCGACTGGGGCGACAACGGGCACCTGCAGTACCCGGCGGTCAGCGACCCCGGTCTCGCATTCGGCGCGGCGATGAGTTGGTGCGCGTCCACGAACCGCGATCTCGATCTGGCCGACGCGCTCTCGCGTCACTGTTACAAGGATTCGAGTGGTGAGCTGGGCGCGATCGTCGCGGAACTCGGTGATGTGCATCTCCGGCTGGAGCCCCAGATGTGGAACGTCTCGACCCTCGTGTTGCCGTTGTACTTCCCACAGATCGATGTGGGCCGCGGACCGTTGAAGGGCGCGACCGTGGATCAGTACGAAGCGGTCGACGCCGATCTCGACGCCTACGAGTCGCGCCTCGCCGGGATTCGCTCGACTCGACCCGACGCCGATCTCATCGTCGCCGAACTTCGGAACGCGATTGCATTGGTTCGCGTGTTGAGCGCGGACGCGCGGGCGCGCCTTGCAGTGGGCGGCGCGTTGGCGGACGTCTGCATGGCTGAGCGGGCCGAACTGGCCGAGGCGTTGCGACCCGTCATCGCCGAACACGAACGGCTCTGGCTCCTCCGCAACCGACCCGGCGGCCTTCCCGACTCGAGAGCCTGGCTGGAACGTCTGCTTGACCTCTACGAGGCTTGAACTGCCCACCGTCTGGCGTCACCAGCGCTGGGCAGGTCGGCCTCAGCGACGCCAGAGCGTGGGGTGAGCCGCGTGATCTACTTCCGGGCATGGCAAGGAGGCAGCCGCACGACCGTCGGCTCGAGCCGCTGATCGAACAGCTCGCGCGCGCCGGGTTCCTGGCGGCGGGCGAGGAAGCGGAGCAGCTCATGGCATTCGCCGGTGACAACGGAACCGCCCTCACGCGCGCGGTCGAACGGCGGCTGACCGGCGAACCGCTGGCGTGGATCATTGGGTCGACGGTCTTTTGTGGACATCGGATCAACGTCGAGCCCGGCGTGTACGTCCCCCGGGGGTTCAGCGAGCGGCTCGCCGAACGTGCCGTCGAACTCCTCCCGACAACGGGCACCGCCATCGACCTCTGCACGGGCACGGGTGCCATTGCCCGCACCCTGATGCTCGCCCGAACCGGGGCCCGGATCATCGCGAGTGATCTCGATCCGGTGGCGGTGGCGTGCGCCCGGACCAACGGTGTTGATGCCGTCGTCGGCGATTCGTTCGACGGGCTGCCGCACGATCTCGAAGGCGCAGTCGACGTCGTCATCGGCGTCGTGCCGTACGTGCCCTCAGAAGAACTCATCCGCTTGCAACGGGACATCTTCGCCTTCGAGACCCGACTCGCGTACGACGGTGGTGAGGGCGGGCTGGACCTCCTCCGCCGCGTGATCGCCGAGGCGCCCCGCTTCCTGCGCCCCGGCGGCGCGCTGCTGCTCGAGGTGGGTGGAGACCAAGACCAAGCGCTCCGGGACGACCTCGAACACAATGGCTACCGAGACGTGACCGTGCTCGTGGACGACGACGGCGATACCCGCGGGATCGAAGCACGTCGCGCCAACTGACCGGGCCCGTCCCGTGGATCAAGCGGTGTGAGCCGCGGACACCAACAGCGCGCGGTAGAGCAGGTGGGGGTCGCCGAGGCGACGGCGGAGTTCCCGTTCGAGTCCGCCGACCGGATACAGGTTCTGCGGGGCTCGTGGGTCCTTGTGGGGCTCACTCGCGTAGCGCGGCACGGTGGCACCGACGACCTCAGCCAACTGGACCGCGTCGGCCGGATCCATGTCCGCCGAGCACTCACACCGGATCACGCCTGCCCACGGCGCGTCACGTCCACCCGGCAACCGCAGATACCACGAGTGCCGGCTGCCCCGTCCACCGATCGTGAACACCGGCGTGCGCGCACCCTCGGGCAGGCCACCGACGAGTCGGTGCAGATCCGGCGGCAGATAGGCGGCGGCGTGGGTCTTGATGATGCCGACGGCACGCGGCACATGCGTCCGGTTCGTCACGGGACCATCGAGCAGCACCAACGCGTCGTCGGGCGCGTCCCGGCGCGCCACCTCGGCCATTTCCACTTCCCGTTCGCCCATCTGGTTCTGGATCGCGATCCAGAGCGCCTCAGGCGTGGACTCCGTTGCTGCGAACGGCAGGTACACGACGTCCGGAAATTTGGTGGTGATCGGACGAGTCGAGCGTGACGCACTGAAGATGCCGCGCCGCACCGATGTCGCGACGATCTCGGCCTTATCACCCGCGCGGACCACGCCGGCCGCGTAGGTGGCACAGACCCCGGGCGCCACATTGCTCTCGTCGTCCTCGATCCAGACTTGCGCGTCGATACGACGCACCCCGTCGACGAACAGCACCACCGACGCGCGGTTGCGGTCCGAGTCCGACACTGCAATGGGTTCCCACTTGCTCGACGCGACCTCAAAGTCGGTCTCCACCGTGACCTCGGTCGGGTCAAGGACATCATCGAGCGCACTGCCGTAGCTCGGATCCCACGGGTCGACGCTGAACTTCACGACGCCACCCGCTCCACATGGGACGATCGCGCGCCTTTGGTCACGCGGAACTGCACCGGCATGCGCTGCGCGAGTTCGGGGACGTGAGTCACGATGCCGACCATCCGGTCCGACGCGCCCAGGTTCTCGATGGTGGTGGCCACCATCTCGAGCGTCTCCGCATCGAGGGTGCCAAAGCCTTCGTCGAGGAAGATCGATTCGAGCCGCGCGGTTCCCGCCGCGGAGAAATGCGCAAGCTGATCCGAGAGTGCCAACGCGAGAGCCAGCGAAGCCTGGAACGTCTCGCCGCCCGACAGCGTGCGGACCGACCGCCGTTCGTCGCCCTGGGTGTGATCCACCACCAGGAGGTCACGGCCGGAGTCCTCGAAGGCGAACGAGAACCGGCCGTTCGAGAGTTCGTGAAAACGCTCCGAACCACCGTCGACGAGCCGGCTGAGCGCCTCACTGACGAGCCAACGCTCGAAGTGATTCGCGTCCAGCAACCGAGCGAGCTCGGCCGCAACCTCGGCATCTCCGGAGCGGGCCGCCACCGTTTGCTCGAGGGACGCGCGCTCCTTCAAGTCCGCATCGATGCGCTCGACCCGGTCCCGGCTCACCCGCTCCTCCACCGCCACCGCCTCGAGCAACCACCCAACGCCGACGGCCGCGTCATCAACATCCAGTCCGAGTGCGGATGCTTCCGCCACCAGCTTGCCCAGGCGTTCCCTCAGCGCGGCGCGCGTCAGTTCGGCGCGGCGCTTCGCGTCGTCGGTCACCTGGCGTTGCGCACTCGCCTCGACCGCGCTCCACTCGACCAGCGCAGCCCAATCTCGGGCGAGGTCGCCGGACTCGGCGGGCGGCGACAGGCTCAGACCGGCGAGCTCGTCTCGGGTCGCGCGAAATCCCGTGCGCGCGTGCTCCGCATCGCGGTGGACGGTGTCACGCGCCTCGCGCGCGGCGCGGATCCGGCGGCGGAGTTGTTGCTCTTCCGCCCGAGCTTGCACCGCCAGCTTCACCAGTCGTTCGAGTTCGGCGAGCGCCTGCGCGACCGCATCAGCGGTCGGCCTTCCCTCCACTGCGACCCGGGCCGCCGCGAGCCGGCCCTCAGTTTCTTCCACCCGATGGTCGGCCCGACCCAAGGCGCGGCCGGTCTGATCCGCCGTCTCCCGCGCCGTCCGAGCCGCCGTCCGGGCGTCGGTCCAGTCCGGTGGCGGATCGGCGGTGGGAACCTCCTGCACCAACTGCTCGCAGACCGGGCACGGCGCGTCCTGAACCAGATGTTGGCGGACGACGTGCGCGGCGCTCGCCGTCCGCATCTGCTCCATGCGGGCCTCGGCGTCGCGCGCCGCCATCTGAGCGGCCGCATCCGACCCCGCAACTTCGGCACGCTTCGCCGCGGCTTCGACCGCGTCGACGGTCAACACCGCCAGCGCCGCGTGCGCGTCACGCAACGCCGTCAATGCCTCACGATCGCCGGCGGCCGCGAGCGCAGCGTCCGCGTCCGCGGCCGAGGCCACACGGGCAGCCGCGTCGGCGACGGCTTCGGCCGCAACAAGTTCGGTCTCGGCCGCGTTCAGCGCGGCGCCCAACGCCGCGAAACCGGCGGGCACCGAGACCAAATCAAGTCGGCGTGCCACGGTCGCGGCCCTCTCGCTCGCACGGACCGCCGCGGCGGCCTCGGCCTCGGCCGCATCCAGTTCGGGCTGCACCGCGCGCCAGTGTGCGCGTGCGGCAACGCATGCAGCCACCTTCGCCTCAGCCTCAGCCCGCACCTCGGGCGTCACGGCCCGCAACTGTTCGATCCGTTCGCGATCTCGAGCCAGCGATGCCGTGGTCTCGGCCGCGAGCGCCCGCGCCCGTTGCATCATGCGCTCGTAGACGTCGAGGCCGAGTAGCTGTACGAGCAGGTCTTGACGCGCCGCGGGCTTGTCGTGCAGGAACCGCGCGAACGCACCCTGGGGCAGGACGACGGCGCGCGTGAACTGATCGAAGCCGAGACCCAGCAGCTCGGGGACCGCAGTCTCCATCTCACGAGCCGTCCCGGCGAGGACATCACCGCCCTGGACTTCCAGGCGCGCATCTTTCGTGGATGCCTTCCCGTGCTTGTCCCGACGCACGACCCGCACGGCGACATAGCGGCGACCACCCAACTCGAACGTGAGCGACACGCGTGCCTCCGCCGCCAGTGAGTTGACTGCTGCACCCACCGCGCGCCGGTCCTCGTACCGCGGGATCGTGCCGTAGAGCGCGAAACACATTGCATCGATGACGGTGGACTTCCCCGAACCCGTCGGCCCAACAAGTGCGAACAGGTCAGCATCCTCGAAGTCGATCGTGACCGGATCGGCGAACGCGCCGAACCCCATCATCGTGATCGCGACGGGCCTCACGCGTTGGTCTCCGCGTCGAGCAGATCCGCGAACAGGCCAGTCAGCCGCGCGTCCTCCACTCCTTCGGCGCGCAGGTACTCGTCGAAGAGTTCGTGCGGCGTACTGCCGTGCCGTTCGACCGATCGGATCGCGGCCCGCCCGGTACCGAGCACCCGCACCTCCACCACGCGATCACCGAGCCAGGAGCGCACGTCTTCCACGATGCCGGCGCGCGCGGCATCGTCGACCCGCACCCGCAGCCACGTATCACCGAAGTCCGTCCCGGCCACGGCTTCCAACTCGGCCAGGTTCGCGGTCACCGTGCGCAACTCTGAACCCGCGGTGAGTGGCACCTCGCGCACCTGAGCCGGCGTCGTGGCGGTGACGTCGACCAGGAGCGCGTGCTTGCCGGCCCCCGCCTCGCCGAAGTCCACCTGCACCGGGGAACCCGAGTACCACACCGGACTCCCGGACGCGACACGTTGCGCGAGGTGGAGATGCCCGAGCGCGGTGTACGCGAGCGACGGCGGAAACGCAGTGGCGGACATCCAGTACGGCTCGAACCCGGTCTGGGCTTCCCGCTCGCCCCCACCGGAGAGACCGCCGCGCACCATGCAGTGGGCCACCAGCAGGTTGACCGCGTCCGGATCCGGATCCGCGCACAGGGCCCGCACGATCGCGGCGAGACGGTCCGCGTACATGCCCGCGGTCTGCGCCGCATCGAGCGCCATCAACTCCGCGGCGCGCACCGAATACCGGGGCGAGCAGAACGGGAGCAGCACGATACGGGCGCGCTCACCGGCGACGGTGTCGACCTCGACGACCCCACCGGCATCGGGCCCGGCAACCCGGCCGCGCATGACAATGCCGAGACCTTCGGCCCACGGGCGCAAGGCTTCGAACGCGGCCGCGTTGTCGTGGTTGCCGGCGATCACCACGAGCGGTGCGATCGCCCGAAGGTCCAACAGCGTCTGGTTCACCAGGGCGACGGACTCGGGGCCGGGCGCGGCGGTCTCGTACAGATCGCCGGCCACCAGGATCAGCTCGGCACCTTCGGCGCGCGCCACCTCGCCGATCTCGGCGAGGACGGCCCGGTGTTCCTCGATCCGTGACTCACCTCGGATCGTCTTCCCCACGTGCCAATCCGACGTGTGCAGGATGCGCACGACTCAGGACCCCGGGAGGCCGGAGAAGGGGTCGGGGGCGTCGGGATCGGGGGCGGCTTCCTCGGGTCGGGTCGCCCAGGCTGGGAACGGGAACTCGACGACGAGCGGCACCGGCAGCTGCGGTTGGGACACGAACATCGTGCCGGGCTTGGCGATACGAGCCCGTTCGCGATGCGCGGTCGGCAGGAACCCGTACTCCGGGCGGGTCGCCTCAGCCGGGTCCAACCGACCCGCCACTCGAATCGCACAGTTCGCGATCACGCGCCGCTCCACCTCGCTCGCGGTCTGCTGCGCGCCGATCAGGATCATGCCGAGACTGCGGCCGCGCTCGGCGACGTCGAGGAGGATCTCCTTGATCGGACTCGTGCCTTCGCGCGGCGCGTACTTGTTCAACTCGTCGAGCACGATGAAAAGCAAAGGCTTGCGTTGGCCGGTCTCCTCCTTCGCCTCGAACGCGCGCTTGATGGTCACACCCACCACGAAGCGCTGCGCCCGGTCGGTGAGGTTGTGGATGTCCACGACCGTCACCTGCTTGCCGCCGGTGGTGTCGATGGCGCGATCGTCGCGACGCGCGATATCGGCACGGATCAACCACCCCATCGCGCGTTGGGAGGACAGCAGCCGCCGTACGAACGCGTTGATGGTTCCCATGCCGACGGCGCGGCCCGCCCAGTCCGATGCCACCTGGGGGTCTTCGTGGTTGAGCCGCTCCACCACGAGCTCCACGAGATCGTGATAGGTCGTCAAGGTCACGTCGTCGACGCGCCACTTGCCGTCCTCGCCCACCGGCTCGCCCTCCGACAGCCGGCGCATCACCTGGTGGATGACCATCGTGTACTGCTGGCGCTCGTCCTCCGCATCGGCGAAGACGAACGGCAACAACTCACCAGTGACGAAGTCCGCGATCGTCCAGTAGAACGAGGACACCCCAGTGGTGCGCGACGCGGTGTCCGGGCCGGCGTTCGGGTCGTTGCGACGCGGTGGCGCCTTGAAGGCAACATCGGAGAAGTGATCCGCCGGCAAGCCGAGCTTGCGGTACCGCTCGATGCTCTCCTCGTCGAGGCGCAGGTTGGCGCGATCGAGGAACAGCAGATCCTCACCCTTCACGTTGAAGATCAACGCCTTGGTGTTCGCCGTTTCCGACCCGAGCACGCCGGATCGGAACATCGAGTACAACAGGAAGGTGGCGTAGGTGGTCTTGGTCGCCACGCCGGACACTCCGCTGATGCTCACGTGTGCGCCGCGCGTGCCGTCGAGGAAGTCGACGTTCGCGAACAACGCCTCGCCGTCGCGGCCAAGACCGATCGGGAGCCGGCGATCCATCGTGTCGAACAGCAGCGCTCGGTCACGTTCTTCGCCGACGGCCCGCCGCACGGGCGCACCGGGACGAGGTGGTACGAAGGTCTCGGGCTCCACCCGCGTGGTGCTGACCTCAGCGGCTTCGACGGTCTCCGCGGGCAGGACACCATCGGCGATCAGAAACACGTCCGAGTCGAAACGGGCACCTTCATGGCGGGCCCGCACTTGGGTGACCACACCCGCGAGGCGTACCGACTCGGCGTCACCGGGAAGCTCACGATCCGTGACGACGACGTCGTCGAGTTGGAGATACTGGTCGGGCGCGATCGCCACCCAGAACGACAGCGGTGTGCTGTCCTCGGTCCCGATCACGCGCCCGACGAACTCGACCTCCGACTCCGCCATGGCGTCGACGGTACCAACCACGCCCAGACGCGCCTGGTTACCGCCCCGGAAGGTCCGGCCCGCCCGCGCTTCGTGACATGTCCCAGGGGTTGACGACGACGATGCCCGTTCCCGCGAAGTCGTCGACGTTCCGGGTGGCGAGTGCCACTTCGTGGTGTCGACAGATCGCCGCGATAATTGCGTCGGCCTGACTGATCGGCTTCCCTGCTTGTCGTCGGGCCGCGGCGATGTTGGCGTAGTCCGAAGCTGCCGGCTCATCGAAGGGCAGCACTCCTGCCGATCCGAGCGCGGCGAAGACTCGCTCGGACGACGCTGCCAGGTTCCGCTTCCGGGCACCGGCCGGCAGCACCGCAATCCCGTAGCGGATCTCCGCCACCGTGATCACCGTCACGGCCGCACGCTCCTCGAGCGCGTCGAGGAACCGGATCACGCCCTGATCTGGCTGTTTCGCCATCGTTTCGGATACGACGTTCGTGTCGAGGACGATCATGAGCGGAGCGTGATCGGGTCAGCCATCTCGGTGCGCGCCGGGATTTCGAGCCGGTCTCCGCCCGATCCCCGAAACTGAGCATGGAGCCACGATCCGATGCCCCGGGACTGCGGCTCAGGTTCGACGGACTCAACGATCAACTGCCGGACATGCTCTTCCATCGAGTGGCCCGCTCGCGCCGCAGCAATCCGAAGTTGCGCCTTCACCTCATCGTCGAGATTGCGGATCGTGATCGATGCCATGAAACCCTCCTCGACCAGTGACGCACTCAGTGAAACCAACGATATCACTGCCATCAACGATTCGGCACGTCATGGTCCGCACACCAATCGACAGTCCCAGAAACCCAGGCTCAGCGGTTGGCGCTGTCCGAGTCGGTGAGACGCTGGGCGACCCACACCGGGATGATCGAGGCCAGCACCACGAAGGTGGCCACCACGTTGACGGTCGGGATGGCGTTGGGCCGGGAGAAGTTGTCGGCGAACCAGAGCGGCAGCGTCTTGTATCCGACCCCAGCGGTGAACGTAGTCACGATGATCTCGTCGAAGGACAGTGCGAACGCCAGGAGACCGCCGGCGACCAGCGCGGTCCGCATCAACGGGAAGGTGATGTACCAGAACGTCTGCCAGCCGTCGGCGCCGAGGTCCGCCGACGCGTCCCGCACCGCGGGCGAGAGTCGCCGAAGGCGCGCTGCGGAGTTGTTGTAGACGATGACCACGCAGAAGGTGGCGTGCGCGACCACCAGCGTGGTGAAGGACAACGTGATTCCGACCCGCTGGAAACCGGAGAGCAACGCGATGCCGGTCACGATGCCGGGCAGCGCGATCGGCAACACAATGAAGATGTTCACCGCGTTGCGGCCGAAGAACCGTGAACGCGTCAAAGCGAACGCGGCGAGGGTGCCGAGCACCAACGCGATGGCGGTGGCCACCGCGCCGGTCTGCAGTGAGTGGGTCAAGGCTTCGCGCGGTCCAGCTTCGTGAACGGCGTGGTTCCACGTCGAGAACGTGAACCCGCGCGGCGGCCATGCGTAGTTCTTCGAGGTGTTCACACTGAGCCGAGCCACGTACAGGATCGGCGCGTACAGCACCACCAGCACCAGCGCGGTGAAGCCCCGCAACATCCAGCGCGAGAACGACGAGAGGTACACGGCTACAGCTCGTCCAACGCGCCGGTCCGGCGCACCGCGAGGAGGTAGCCGACCATGATCACGATCGGCACCACCGCGTACGCCGCGGCGAACGGGAGGTCCACCGAGAACTGCCGGTAGACCACATTGCCGATGAACTCCGTGGTTCCTCCCACGATGCGGTTCATGTAGAAGTCGCCAAGAGTCAGGGAGAAGGTGAAGATCGACCCGGCGACGAGCGACGGCACGATCTGGGGCAGCACCACGCTCCGCATCGTCCGGCCGGCTTTGGCACCGAGATCGGTCGACGCTTCGAGGAGCGAGGTCGGCAATCGCTCGAACCCGGAGAAGAGCGGGATGACCATGAACGGGAACCACAAGTACGCGAGCACGAGAATCGAACTCGCGTATCCGAAGCCGGGCGTGTGGCCGAGCACCTGCTTCAAGGCCCCGCCACCCGGGTCAAGCAGCGATCGCCACGCGTACCCCTTCACGAGATAGCCCGCCCACAGTGGCAGCGTCACCGCCACCACCAGCGCCCGCCGCGTACGCGGAGTCGCGACCTTTCCCATGAAGAAGGCGACGGGGAACGCGATGATCGCGTCGATGATCGTCACCGTCGCCGCCGCCTGCAGGGTGCGGAGCGCGACGTTGCGATAAACGGGCTCGGAGATCAGCCGGTCGAAGTTCGCGAACCCGATCGTGGTGTCGAGCTTGGTGACGAGACCCGTGGGGTCATCGGCCAGCCGGTAGAGCGCGGTGACGATCAGCGCCGTGAGCGAACCGATGTAGACGACGAGGAGCCAACCGCCGGGTGCACCGATCTGCGCGCCGACGCGCGCTCCCGGATGCCGAGCGAAGAACCGGGAAGCCCGCCGCCGCAGACCAGACCGCGGCGACGGGCTTTCCGCGGGCGTCAACTTCCCTTGATCTCGTCCCACGCTGCGGTCCAGTCCTTGTACGCCTTGCACTGGACGTTCGTGCGGCCGTCGAGACACTTCGTGGTCGGCGTCGTCCAGTAGGCCAGCTGGCCGTAGAAGGTCTTGTCATCGGCGTGGAAGGTGGTGCAGAAATCCTTCGTGGTCGTGAGCGTGCAGGCACTGAGGTTCGCCGGCGCCTCACCGAAGTACTCGGCCACCTGCGCTTGGACCTTCGCACTGGTGATCCAGTTGATCCACTTGTACGCGCAGTCCACGTTCTTCGACTTGGTCGAGACCATCCAACTGTCCGACCACGCCGTGGAGCCTTCCTTCGGGATGATGGCGGTCACCTTCGGCGACGCGGTATCGGCCTGCACACCGTTGGTGATGACCTGCCACGTGGTCCCGAGGACCAGGCTGGACTTCGTGAAGCCCTCCTGCTCCTTGAGGTAATCGCTCCAGTACTCGCCGATGTTCGGCTTCTGCTGCTTTAGCAACGCCACCGCCGCGGCGAACTGCGTGTCATCGAGTGCGTACGGGTTCGTGATCTTCAACTCGGGCTTCGTCTTGGACAGGTACAGCGCAGCATCCGCGATGTAGATCGGCGAGTCGTACGCGGTGACCTTGCCCTTGTACGGCGAGGTCGCCTCGAAGACCACACTCCAGCTGTCCGGCGCGGGCGTCACCGCCGCGTCGTTGTACATGAGCAGGTTGGCACCCCAGCCGTGAGGGACGCCGTAGACCTTGCCGTCGACGCTGTTCCAAGGCTTGGATTTGAGGAATGGCGCGAGCTCGCCGTAGGTGGTGACCTTGGCGGTGTCGATGACTGCGGCGTCGCCGTTGGCCACGCTGCGCAACGACGAGTCACCCGAGGCGGACACGACGTCGTATTGGCCGGTGTTGAACAGCTGGAACGCTTCGTCCGAGGTACCGAACGTCTTCACCGACGCCTTGCAACCGGACTCGGTTTCGAACGGCGTGACCCAGTTGACGTCCTTCGAGGTCGACCCGTTCTCCGCGTATCCGGGCCACGCCAGGATGGAGACCGAGCCACCGGTCGTCTTCCCGCTCGTCGGCTTCTTCTTCGCCGCCGATCCGCTACTGCTGCCACACGCGGCGAACACGAACACCGCAATGGCGCCCAACGCGCCCCAACGTAGGAATCGATTCATGGTGTCTCCCCTGATTCGTGAGTCCTTGATACGTGAGCCCGGGCCTGATCTGGCTCTGCCCCGGCGTGGTGAAGCGAGAGCATGTCAGAGCGACGGAACCCGACGGTGACTTTCGCGCCCCGCTCCGGCAACGAGGTCTGATCGCCGACGTTCGGAACCTCGGCCAGCATCGACGCGCCGGCCTCCAGTTGCAACTGAACCCGCGTCCCGTCCCCGTGGTACTGGACATCGGTGACCTGACCGTTTGCCCGAATCGTGTTGGCGTCCGAAGACGCCGTTTCGGCGGCCAGGATGGTCACCCGTTCGGGCCGGATCGAATACGGACCGTCGTCTCCCACCAACGCACGAGCGGCTGCGCCCTCGATGACGCTGGCCGAGCCGACGAAGCCGGCCACGAACGCCGAACCGGGCGTCTCGTAGATCTCGCGCGGTGTCCCCACCTGCTCGATCCGACCGTGGTTGAAGACCGCAACCCGCGAGCTCAACGTCAACGCTTCGCCCTGATCGTGGGTCACGAAGATGAACGTGATCCCGACGTCGCGTTGGATGCGCGCCAACTCGGACTGCATCTCTTCGCGCAGCTTGAGATCCAGCGCGCCGAGCGGTTCGTCGAGGAGCAACACCTTCGGCTCGTTCACCAACGCGCGCGCCAATGCCACCCGCTGACGCTGGCCGCCCGAGAGCTGATCCGGCTTGCGGTCGCCGAACTGCTCGAGCCGGACCGTGGCGAGCGCGTGTGCGGCCCGAGTTCGACGTTCGTCCTTCGGCACCCGTTTCATCCGCAGGCCGTATTCGACGTTCCTCATCACGTTCATGTGCGGGAAGAGCGCGTAGTCCTGGAAGACGGTGTTGACATCTCGGTCGAACGGCGGCGACTGGGTCACGTCCCGGCCGTCGAGCTCGATCCGCCCCGACGTCGGCAGTTCGAACCCGGCAATCATCCGCAGCATGGTGGTCTTGCCCGAGCCCGAGGGCCCCAGCAACGAGAAGAACTCTCCGGGCGCGATGGCGAGCGATACGCCGTCGACGGCCGCCACCGAGCCGAACCGTTTCGTCACGTCACGAATCGTGACTGCGGGCGTGCTGTTCGCCGGATCCATCGTCCCCATTCGGACCGAACCCTAGGAGCCGGGCCGGAGCGTGCGCAGGAGTCAGCCGAGCGACGCCATCGAGATGAGCGCCGAAGCCTTCTTCGCCAGACTGGTGCCGATCACCGGGTTCGGCGGGATCTCGCTCCGTTGCACGTCCTTGGAACCGATCAGCGTCACCTTGGTGAACGAGTTTGTGGGCACGGTGCATCCGGTGGCGTAGTTCGGGATCGCGCTCAGCACGTTGCCGAGCGCGTCAGCCGTCACACCCGTGATCGATTGGTTCAACGCCGGACACTTCACGAGCGGGTTGGAACTCAGTTTCGCTTTACCGTTCGCGACAACGATCTTGACGATCACATCGTTGTTCGCGAAGTCCGCGCCGCCGATGACGAGACTCGACCCGAACACGGAGCCGCTCGCCGATGCGGCCCACGTCAACGGGAACGATGACAACGCGTAGGGGAGCTTGTTGGACTGCGCGCCGGCGTTCAACGCGATGGCCGTGACCATGCAGTAGTCAACGCCACTCACACCGTCCGGGATGGACCGGTCCAGTGCGTCCGGCGCGCACCGGCGCGCCGTCGCCGCCGGGTCTATTGGCGAGACCGCGAACGGCAGGACGGGATACCCACCGGGCCCGTCCGGGTCGAAGCTGCGCACCATCACCGGGCCGGGGTTGGTTCCCAAGCTGCCATCGGCGATGCCCTCAGTGATCGTGAACGGTGTGACACCCAGACTGCCGTCGGCATCGGCGGTCACCACCTGCTTGGTGGGTCCGTACGCGATGTTGCCGATGTCGTAGCCGCACACATTGCCAGGGAAATCGAAAATCCAACACAAGCCAGTGGGTACCGGTGCCAGCCACGCAACCGAGCCCGTCGACTGGCTGACCAGCAGCTGAGCCGGAGCCGGTGCGATGAGGTCAGCGGATCCGGGACCGGCTGCGGTCGCAGCGATGCTCATCGTTGCCGTGCTCCCAGTGAGGTTCACCGCCGTGATGGCCGGCAGACCCTGACGCGGGTACACGGGCACCAGCACGGTGAGGGGTGAGACCGAGACGCCGTCCGGGATCCGGCCACCGACGCCGTCATCCACGAACCGGCCGATGTCGGCGGCCGTGAAGGTGCCGGGCGCTCCGACGAGTGCCTTGCTCGCAACTTTCGTCACCCCGGACCGCGGCGACGGGGTGGCCGCGGGGTTGGGAACCTTGGGGAAACTGCCGACCGGGGCAGACACGGTGGCCACGTACGAACCAGCGCCGACCACAAGATTCGAGTTCGGCTTGACAGTGATCCCGACGGCGCCGGCACTCGTGACGCCCGAGGTCGTCACGAGCGCGCATCCGATCGCGATTGCACCCGTCAACCCGCGGCTCACCCGACGATTCCCAGCCATGACGCCCCCCAGCAGCCGCACCGAAATGATGCAGAAGATCGCATCCTGACGGAACCACTCGGACAACGTCAACAACCCGCGCAAACCGTCGTCCGCTACCTTCCTCGCACAACCAAGGGAGACACGTGCTCGAACGATTCAGACTCGACGGAAAAATAGCGATCGTCACCGGCGCCGGCCGCGGGATCGGCGCGGCCACTGCCCGGGCGATGGGAGAGGCCGGCGCCAATGTGGTGCTCGCATCACGCACCGCCGAACAGCTCGAAGCCGTCGCTGCGGACGTGCGCGCCTTCGGTGGTCAGGCGCTGGTCGTTCCCACCGACGTCAACGAGAACGCGAACATCGAAGCGCTCGCCCAGGCGACCATCGAAGAGTTCGGCCGCATCGACATCGTCGTCAACAACGCGGGAGGGACCCCGCCGCGCCCGTTCCTCGACACGAGTCCCGGGTACTTCGAACGCGCATTTCACTTCAACACCACCACTGCGTTCGTGCTCTCCAAGGCGGCGGTGCCGCACATGATCGAGCAGGGTGAGGGCACGATCGTCAACATCTCCTCCGCGATCGGCCGTCTTCGCGACCGCGGCTTCACCGCCTACGGCACCGCCAAAGCGGCGCTGACGCACCTCACGCGCCTGATGGCTGCCGATCTCGCACCCAAGGTCCGGGTCAACGGGATCGCGGTCGGGTCGGTTGCCACGAGCGCACTCGAGACCGTGCTCACCGACGACGGCATCCGTACCGAGATGGTGACCGGCACGCCGCTGAAACGGCTCGGCGAACCCGACGACATCGCCCTCTGCGCGCTGTACCTCGCGTCGCCGGCCGCGAGTTTCGTTACCGGCAAGATCTTCGAGATCGACGGCGGCCTCGAAGAAGCCAACCTCGCCCTCGGTCTCCCGGACCTCTGACGTGAGTGAGGCGTCGACTCCGATGAACCGATATCGCACTCGCCGAACGGGGCCCGAGCGGCCCGGCGCCGCAGGCGCCAAGAGCGGATAGGACGTCATGCGTTGGACCGTTGCGTTCCCGATGTTCCCGGCCGATCATCTCGTGCCGATGGCTCGTGCGGCCGAGGAGGCCGGATTCGACACCATCACGGTGCCGGACTCGGTGTTCTTCCCGGAACGTGTCTCGGCCGAGTATCCGTACTCCAAGGATGGTGGCCGTTTCTGGGCGCCGGAAACGCCGTTCGTGGACCCGTTCGTGGCCATCAGCGCGATGGCGGCAGTGACCGAGAACATCCGCTTCCTCACCAACGTGGTCAAGCTGCCCATCCGCGATCCCTTGCTCGTCGCCAAGCAGCTGTCGTCGATGGCGGTGCTCGCGAACAACCGCGTCGGACTCGGTGTCGGGCTCTCGTGGATCCCGGAAGAGTTCGCGTGGACCCACACCGAGATGCGCACCCGCGGCAAGCGCGCCGACGAGATGATCGAGATCCTCAAGTTGGTGTGTGCGGGTGACGGTCCGCAGTGGGTCGAGTACCACGGGAATCACTACGACTTCGATCGCCTGATGATGGCCCCCGCACCCGACCAGCCGGTGCCGATCTACGTGGGCGGCCTGTCCGAGCCCGGCTTCCGGCGCGCCGCTCGGCTGGCCGACGGTTGGATCTCGGTGCAGAACAGCACCGCGGAAATCGTCGATGCGATCACCGCAATCGATCAGTACCGCAAGGAGTACGAGCGCTCGGATCTTCCGTTCGAGATCAACGCCCTCGCCACCGACGCATTCGATCTCGACGGCTACCACCGCCTGGCCGATGCCGGCGTCACCGAGCTCCAAGCCGTGCCGTGGTACTTCTTCGGCGGCGACCCGGACGACCTCGGCGTGCGCATCGACTCACTGGCAAAATTTGCGGACACGATCATCACCAAGTTCTGAAAAAGGCGGTTTCACGTGGCGGACATCGAAGCGATCGAACCAGCACGCGCCGAGGAGGTCACCTTCGCCGAGACCGTCGACGTCGTGGTGGCGGGCCTCGGCGTTGCGGGCACGTGCGCCGCTATCGCGGCCAGCGAATCCGGGGCCTCAGTGCTCGCGGTCGAGCGGGCGGTGGCAGCAGGCGGCACCTCCGCGCTGTCCGGTGGTCTCATCTATCTCGGTGGTGGAACCCCGATCCAGAAGGCGTGCGGGTACACCGATACCGCAGAAAACATGGAGCGGTTCCTGCTCGCGGCGTGCGGCCCGCGGACCGATCCCACCAAGATCCACGCGTACTGCGAGGACTCGGTCGCGCACTATCACTGGCTCGTGGATCACGGTGTGCCGTTCAAAGCTCAGTTCAACGACGAACCCAACCGCGAGCCGCTCGACGACTCCGGCCTGGTGTTCTCCGGCGGTGAGGACTCGTGGCCGTTCATCGACATCGCGGACCCGGTGCCACGCGGTCATCACCCACAGTTCCCCGACACCGCGGGCGGCTTCCTGATGGAGCGGCTCGGGAACGCACTGACCAACACGGCCACGCGCACGATGACCGACGCCCGCGTCGAGCGGCTCGTGGTCGATCGAGACGGATCGGTGGCCGGCGCGATCGTGAAGGTGGACGACGAGACTCGCGCGATCCGAACGCGCGGTGGCGTGGTCCTCGCCGCGGGTGGCTTCATTTTCAACGACGACATGCTGGCGCACTACTGCCCGCCCGCACTGGCGCCGAACGTGGCGTGGCGCGTCGGTCAACCCAATGACGACGGTCGCGGTATCCGGCTCGGCCAAGGGTGTGGCGCCGCACTCAAGAACATGGACGCCGTCGAGTGCGCGCTCCCGCTGGGTCCACCGCATCGCTTGGCGCGCGGCATCCTCGTGAACGCACGCGGCGAACGGTTCGTGAACGAGGACACCTACACCGGACGCATCGGGATGCGCGCCCTCCTCGAGCAGCACGGTGAGGTGTACCTGATCGTGAGCGAAGAGATCTTC
>JANYJV010000127.1 GCA_025361725.1 Acidimicrobiia bacterium
TCCTTCCGGTCGCCACCCTGTTGGTCTTTGCGTCGCTCCCACTGCTGGCGCGGGTGTGGAAGGTCTACGGCGAGCCCAAGCCCGCGGAGTCTCCGGTGCCGAACCCGGTCTGGCCGCTCTGGTTCGCGCCGCACTCGTTTCTGCTCACGCGTCGAGCCGGCGGGTTGTTGCTCCTTGGAATGATCGTCGGCGTGGCGTTGGGCTGGTAGAGGCCAACCCGACCGTTTCGCACCGTGTTGAGGTAACGATGCCGTTCGAACCCGCCCCGTCGACGGGGTCCCCATGTACGCTTGGCGAGGTATGACTCGGCGGATCCTGATCATTTCTGCGTCGATGGGTGCCGGGCATGACGGCGCCGCCAATGAACTGCGCAAACGACTCGAGGCCCAGGGCCACACCGTCAAGGTTGTCGACTTTCTCCACTGTTGCCCATTCGGCATCGGCTGGTTCATCAAGTGGAGTTACCTCGTCCAGTTGCGGGTGGCTCCGTGGAGCTATGAGCTGACCTACCGCCTCTGGTACAAGATGCCCTCGACGTGGATTTTCATCGTCCGCTTGGACACGTTCATCGCCGGACGGCGGATCCGGCGCGAGATCAAGGATGCCGACGCCGACGTCGTGGTGTCGACCTACCCGCTGTCGTCGCTCGTGCTCGGCAACATGCGCAAGAAGCGTTGGCTCAAGGTGCCGGTGATGACCTACCTCACCGATTTTGCGGTGCACCCGCTCTGGGTCCACCCCCACGTCGACGTTCATCTGGCCACCAGTGAGTTTGCCGCGGCGACTGCTCGGGAACGTGGGGGTGAAGACGCGCGTGCACCGGGTCCGCTCGTGGCGGATCGATTCCAGCGCGTCCCGGCCGCCGGACGCGTGGCATCGCGGGCTGCACTGGGCCTCACCGATGGTCAGCGTGCAGTACTCGTCGTCGCCGGTTCGTGGGGTGTCGGGGACATCACCGGTACCTACGACGCGATCTGTGCCGCCGGCGACTTCCACCCCGTCGTCGTGTGTGCGCGCGACGAAGACCTGAAGATCAAGCTCGAACGGCACGGTCGCGGCACCATCTTGGGATGGACCGACGACATGCCCGGACTCATGGCTGCCTGTGACGTCATGGTCGAGAACGCCGGCGGCCTGACCGCGAACGAGGCGTTCGCCGTTGGGCTTCCCGTGGTCACCTACCTCCCGATCGCCGGTCACGGGCGTGACAACGCTGAGGGAATGTCTGAGATCGGCGTCACTCGGTACGCCCAGAATCCCGATGAGCTCCGGGCCGCGCTCACCGACCTCAGCCGTCCGAGTGTGATGCGCCAAGAGCAGATTGCCCGCGCGCACGCATTGTTCGTTGCCGACCCAACGATCGACGTGTTGCGCGAGGCGACTCGACGTGATCGCGATGAAGTCGTCAAACCGGTGCAGCTACCGAAGTTGCCGCACCGGATGCGCGTCGCGGTCTACTCGACGCTCGCGATCTACGGCCTGATGACGCTCGGCGCACAAGGGATCACCGCCTTCGGTGTCGGGGTGGCCGAGGCGCCGCGATCGGCTCACCGTCGCGTCTATCTCGGCGTGCACCTCACCCGGGCCGAAATCGAGCAGCCGGCCATCCAAGCGGCGCTGGCGCGAATGAACGCGACTGCCATCCTCGACGGAGCGACCGTGTCGACCGCCGACGGCGCGGCGCTGCAGTTCTTGGTGGACCAGCGGGTCGATGTTGGAAACGGCGGGTGGGGACAAGGTCGCCCGTTTCGGCCGCTCCGGGCCGAGACCGATGTGATCGCGTCGACGGACGCGATCCAAAAGACCGTCAACGGCGCCAAGGTGTTGGAGTTCGTGCCCGGCCGACGGTTCGATGCCTTCGACCAGATCTACGCCCGACGGCGAGGACAGCGCCTGGTGCGGCCGGACTATGTGATCCGACCCGCCTCGATGCCCAAAGATCTGCGCGACCGCGGCGTGTACGTGCTCGACGGTCGGGGAAGTTCTGCGCAACAGACCAACGGCGCCCTGGTGATCCTCGAGCAGGAATTGGACCGCGAGAACCTGAAGTCTTCCCCGTTGTCGGATCTGCGATGAATATGCGCCCGACGGTGATCGCCGGTCTCGGCGCGCTCGCGGTTGCCGGGGTCGCAGTCCATTCGGCGCCGTCATTGATCGCGTTGTCGGCGGTCGGCCGTCGGATTTCTCCGGACTGGGCCGGCGTCGGCACGCGCGGACACGTCGCCCTGACCTTCGACGATGGTCCGGACCCGGCCTCGACGCCGGCGTTCCTCGACGTGCTCAGCGAGCTGAATCTCCGAGCGACCTTCTTCATGTTGGGGTCGATGGCGCGACGCGCCCCGGGACTCGCGGCCGACGTTGCCGCCGCCGGCCATGAAGTGGGCGTCCACGGTGATCAGCATCGGTCACAGCTGCGGTTGTCGCCGCGCGCAGTAGCGGATGACGTCGCCCGGGCTCGTGACGCAATCGCCGCCGCAACCGGTGTGGAGCCGATCTGGTTCCGGCCGCCCTACGGGACGTTATCGCTCGGCGGAGTGCGCGCCGCACGGATGGCGGGGCTACGGCCGGTCCTCTGGACCGCCTGGGGTCGGGACTGGCGGGCGGAAGCGACCTCGGAATCCGTGGTGGCCGACGTGTTGGGTGGGTACGTCGACGGCGGCACCGTGTTACTCCATGATTCCGATTGCACGTCTGCACCCGATTGTTGGCGCGCGGCGCTCGCCGCGCTGCCCAGACTGACGGAGGCGCTCCACGCTCGGTCGCTGCGGGTCGGCCCGCTGAGCGAGCACGGGATCTCGCACCTCGAACGACGCGTGGCCTGACCCCATGGCGTTCTTCTTCGCGCTCGGCGCGGGCCTGTGTTACGCGATCGCGTCGGTGTTCCAACACCGGGTGGCCGCCGCCGCCCCCGAACACATGTCCCTCCGGCCGCGTCTACTGATCGAACTCTTCCGCCACCCGATGTTTCTCTTCGGAATCGGGCTTGACATCGGTGCGTATTTCCTCGAAGCCGCCGCATTGTCGGTCGGCTCGATCGTGCTGGTGCAGACGCTATTGGTGAGCGGCTTGTTGTTCGCGCTCCCGCTCTCGGCGATTGGGCGAACGGTTCGGCCAAGACGATCAGAGTGGTTCGCCGCCGGCGCGCTCGCGGTCGGCATCGCCGTGTTCCTCGCGGTGGGTGAGCCGATCGGACGCTCCGGCAGTGCGACGGGCTGGGAGTGGGCGCTCGGCTTCGGGTTCTGCTTGTCGATTGCGTTCGTCATGATCGTGGTCACGCGTGGTGCCCAACCACACAACCGAGCTCTCGGCCTCGCCGTTGCGACCGGCGCGTGTTACGCGTGCACTGCCGCACTCACCAAGCAGGTGGTGAACATCTTGGGACACCACAGCTTTGCGCACCTCTTCCTGCGCTGGCCGGTCTACGCCCTTGCGGTTTTCTCCGTGATGGGTTTGCTGCTGAACCAGAGCGCGTTCAACGCCGGTCACCTCGCAGCATCGTTGCCCGCGTTGGCCGTCACGAATCCGATCTTGTCCTCGTTCCTCGGGATCTTCCTCTTCGAGGAGCATCTCAAGGCGCACGGGGTGTTGCAGTACCTCATCGTGGCAGGGGCAGTCCTCGTGATGCTGGGCGGCGTGATCCGGTTGGCGCGCTCACCGTTCGTGGCCGGAGAGGACGACGCGATCGGTCACCCGCCGGTGACGCCGGCATCTCCCTGATTGGAGGGCGCGCGCTCAGGTGTGAAGGGGCTGCACGCGCGCCGCAATCGGCCGAAGTTCCTCCGTCCAGTTCTCGGGCTGATGGAGCGGCACGAGGACCAACTTCGAGAAGCCGACGCTGATGTATTCGTTGATGCGTCGCTCGAGCGCGTCGAGATCCGACGGGACGAGCACGTTCGGATCGACGTCGGGTGATCGACTGTCGATGAGCGTGGCGACGGCATCCGGCAGAGGGCCGGGGGAGTACAAGATCATTGCGCCAAAGTGTTCGGGGTCGATCTCCCGATCGTGTTCCGCGGCCGTCGCTTCGATGGCAACTCGACCCGCTGCACACTCATCCGGCATCGAGAATGATGCCAACCAACCATCAGCCAGTCTCCCGACTCGGCGGAGCTCGACCGGTGCACGACCACCAAGCCAGATGTCGGGCGGTTGCTGAACCGGCTTCGGTCGGACCGAGAGGCCTTCGTAGCGGAACCGTTCGCCGTCGTGGTCGACGGAATCCTCGAGCCAGAACCGGCGAAGGAGTGGAAGAGCTTCTTCGAAGTACGCGGCCCGTTGCTTGCGATCGATGCCGAACGCCTGCTGCTCGGCGGGATGAGCAATGCCGAGGCCGAACGCCGGCAAGAAGCGACCACCGGACAACACGTCGAGGGTGGCAAGTTCCTTGGCGAGCAGCGCGGGGTTTCGCCCCGGGAGCACCTGCACACTCGTGCCGAGCTTGAGCCGTGCGGACCGACCGGCGGCAACGGCGAGGCCGATGATCGGATCCGGCGCGTCGGCGGTGATGCGTTCGGAGAGCCACAGAGAATCGAAGCCCAGCTCGTCGAGCGCGTCGACCATTGCGTTGAACTGCGACGCGTCGAACCCGCGTTGGGTGCCGAAGCCGTATCCGATCCGAACCTTCATGCCGCGCACTCCCTCCAACGGCGCGTGACCCTACCGCTGCGCTTTCCCCGAGCGTTTGTCGTCTGAGGCACCTGGGCGACGGTTGATGCGACAATCGCACGTGGGGATGATCGTCACGGCTGCGCGTGAATCCAGTCAGCGACGACGGTGGTGGCACCGTCGCGGCCGACTTTCACCGGAAAGCCATAGTGGTCGCCGGTCACGGTGACGCGATCGAGTTGGGTCGTGCCGAGCGACGACGCGATGAGCTCGTCGTCACTTGGATAGATGCAGTTGTCGGCGGCGTAGACCACCTGTAGTGCGGGGAGGGTCATGCGGGCACCGGTGGTCTCGATATCAGCCTGAGACGAGATACCCGACCACGTCGAGAGCCACGCCTCTGGCGCGACGACGCGACCAAAACCCACCGCGCCGTAGTTGATCCAATCGGGCCGCCGACCCCACAGTGATCCGTAGTCGCGTTCGGAGGGATCGATCGACCGGTCCACGGCTCGCGGGTCGGCGTCAGTGCGGTAGACGTGCATGAAGTGCGTGGCGATGGCGCGGCGGCGGTCAGCGGTGGTGCCGGTACCACTGGTCCAGGCAGCCTTGGCCGCCCGCTTGGCTGCCACGAGGTCGCGAGCGCGTTGATCGATGCGTTCGATACGTGCTCGTTGCGCGGTGCGATACCGATCGAGAAACGCGCCCGTGTAGCGCGGCTCGTCTGGCGGCGCCACGAAACCGTTGCGCTCGTCGTAGAGGTCGAGGTCGGCGTCGCACGCGACGGGGTCGTCTTCGTCGGTGACCGACGGATCGATGGCGTGAAGGAGGTAGTGCCCCTCGCCGGCGTGACCCGCGAGATACACCATGAGGTCCGCACTCGGGAGCTCGAATCGGTTCAAATCGAACGGGTCACCCGCGGCGGTATGAGTCAGCCGTTCGCGCTCCGGCGCCACCGCTTGGTGCAGATAGAAGGTGAACAGCGCCGCGCCGCCGCTGTTCCCCACGAGCACGACGCGGCCGTAGCGCTCGTGCGCCGCAGCGACCGCGGCGGCAACATCGAGAAGTACCTGTTCGTGAAGCAGCGTGGCGTCGTTGTTCAACCATCGGCTGTTGACACAGAGCACCGCGATCCCGGATTCCACGAGCCCGGGGACCACGTAGTGGTGCGAGAAGTCTGCGCGCGGGTGCATGAGGACGGCCACCGTTTCTTCGTCGCCCTTCCCGTACAGCCAGCCGTGCGCGACCGCGCGATCGGCGGTGTCCAGGACCAGCGGTGTGCAGACGGTGCCGCTCGGTGGATCGCGATGCCAGGTGGCGACGCGATACGCGTTCTCGTACCGACCGATCCGAGTCGAACCAGGTTGTGACATGGATGGCAGGCTAGGTGTCGTGCCTGACGATTCGCTTCCCCTCGCCGGTCTTCGTGTCCTCGAACTCGGATCGTTCATCGCCGGCCCGTTCGCGGGTCAACTCCTCGGCGATCTCGGCGCTGACATCATCAAGGTGGAACCGCCCGGTACCGGCGATCCGATGCGGGCGTGGGGTGTCACGATCGACGGCCGTTCGCTGTGGTGGCCGGCGATCGCGCGGAACAAACAGTCGGTCGCGGTCGACCTTCGTACCGATCGGGGCCGGCTGCTCATGCGGGATCTCGTCGCTCACGTGGACATCGTGATCGAGAACTTCAAACCGGGGACCCTGGTGAAGTGGGGACTTCCCTACGACGAACTGGCGGCGAAGAACCCGGGGTTGGTGCTCACGCATGTCTCCGGGTTCGGCCAGTCGGGACCCCGTGCGCACGAACCGGGATTCGGCGCGATCGGTGAGGCGATGGGCGGGATTCGCCACACCACCGGTGACCCCGGCCTCGCACCGGCGCGTGCGGGGATCTCGCTCGGGGACGCACTGGCGGCACTGTTCGCCGTGATCGGGACGTTGGCTGCGGTCAACGAACGCCACCGATCCGGACGCGGGCAAGAGGTGGACGTTGCGATCTACGAGGCCGTGCTCGCCCTCATGGAGTCGACGGTCGCGGACTTCGAACTGGCTGGTGTGATTCGGGGGCGCAGCGGCGGGCTTCTCCCCGGAGTGGCTCCGTCGAACGCGTATCCCACGGCCGATGGACGTGACGTGGTCATCGCGGCGAATGCCGACGCAGTGTTCGCTCGATTGGTCGACGCGATGGAACGGCCCGACCTTGCGCTGCCGTACGCGACGCACGCCGCGCGCGCGGAACGTCAGCTCGAACTGGACGCCCTCGTGGCGGACTGGACTCGGCGCCTCGACGCTGAGGACGTGTTGGCTCGGCTCGAAGCACACTCGGTGCCGTCCGGACTGATCAACACCGCGCCGGACCTGGCGGCTGATTCCCACATCGCGGCACGAGACATGATTCTGCGGCTCGCAGCGGGATTCGAGCGCGCCGTTCCGATGGCCGGCATCGTGCCGAAATTCTCCCGCACGCCAGGCGCCGTACGCACGGTCGGTCCGGAACTCGGTGAACACACCGACATCGTGTTGCGCGAGGTGCTCGGCCTCGGCGAGAACGCGATCGACGAACTCCGCGCTGCGCACGTGGTGGCGTAGTCCCGGCCGATCCGCGGACGCGGGCGCGCAGTGAGCGCGTTGGTCAGACGGGTGCGCCCTCGGGCGCGTACAGCTTGCCGGTGGGGGCGGCTTCGAGTTCGGGCATCTCCGCAGTGAGGAGGCGGAACGCCTCGGCGCGGATCGCGTCCGTCGCCGGTTCGGTGGTCGAGCAGAACTCGACCATGATCCCGTTCGGGTCGGTGGTGTAAATCGACGTGCACCAGCCGTGGTCGATCTCGTACACGTACAGGCCGTGGTCCAACCAGCGTTGACGTGCACTCGCGATGTCGTCGAGGGTCGGCGCGTCGAAGGCGATGTGGTTGGTCCACTCCGGGAGGCCGAGGCCCTTCGAGATGGATGGATTGAAGTCGCCGATGGTCGGGTCGTCGTGGATGTCCCAGAACGCGATCTGCTCACCATTGCCGGTGTCGTAGAAGACGTGGCGGGCCCACCCCTGGTCCGCGGTCGGCGCCGCGCTGACGCGTTCCAAGGTGAAGCCCATGGCCCCGGTGTAGAAGGCGTGGGTGGCGTCGAGGTCACGCGTGGCGATGGCGAGGTGGTGAAATCCCATGGCGCCAGTTTCGCTCATTTCACTCCTGCGTGTCACCCGCTCGGTCCGCGGAGGGTTCCTGGGCGTACGCGTGCTGGAGGTGGTGGGCGGTGGTGACCTCGACGATCCCCAAGAACGACGCCAAGAACAGCGTGATGATGACCTCGAGGCCGATCTCGATGATGACGTTGCGTCCGAGCAGAATCCCGGCGAAGTCCGCGAGCGAACCCTCGATGAGTAACGGGATCACGACGGTGATCGCGACGAGCGTCGGTTGGCGGCGCACGAGTGCCGCGCTCCGGCGGAGAGCATGCCTGGCATCGAGGTCTTCGCTGACGACCAGCGGTCCGGTCAGGCATACCAACGTCGAGGCGATGAGACCGGGTACGACGAACAGGGCGAAGCCGACGGTCTCGAAGAAATAGACGGCGAGGCTCGCAACGACCAGGTGACGCCAGGGAAGTGCACGGACGACGTGGCTTCGCATGGGTGCCGGCGAAGCCTCACGCCAGGCCTCGGCGGTGTGGTCGAGGTATCCCGCGTAGAAGATCGACGCCAGTCCGCTCAGGCCGCTGGTGCCGACCGCGATCATGACCAGGATCACCGCGGCGATCGGGTGGGTGTCACGTGTATCAGCGGTGAGGAGGCCGGCGCCGTCGAGCAGCGCGAACGGCACCAGCACGACGGTGGCGCTGCCGATCACGGCTCGGGTATGAGCTCGGTACAACGCGGCGGCGTCTCGGTAGATCGAACGTGCTTGAGCGAGCACGGTCGCGTCCGGGGGACCAGCGTTCATCAGCGCAGGATCGTAGCGACCCCCTTCCCCCACCTTCTGGCGTCGTACAGTCCGACGGGCGCGGCGCTGCTGACGCCAGAGTGCGGGTTCTAGGGTTTGATGCATGGCGATTGCGGCACCGGATGAACAGCGAGTGGACGCCGACCCGTTCGTGCAGTTCGCACGCTGGTACGCGGCCGCGGTCGATGTCACCGCGGACCGAGCTGCGGCGATGACGGTAGCGACGGCCACCCCCGACGGTCGCCCCTCCGCACGCGTCGTGTTGCTTCGAGGTTTCGACACCCGCGGTTTCGTCTTCTACACGAACTACGAGAGTCACAAGGGTCAAGAGATCGACGGGAACCCGGCGGTCGCCGCCGTCTTGTACTGGCACCAGCTCGATGCGCAGGTCCGCATCGAGGGAACGGCGACGCGCGTGTCGCGGGCCGAGTCCGAGCAGTACTTCGCGCAACGACCGCGCGGTCACCAGATCGGAGCCTGGGCTTCTCATCAGAGTGAACCGGTGTCGGACCGGGCGACGCTGGAACGCCAGGTCGACGCGGCCGAGGCGGAGTACCCGGGCGCCGTCCCCCTTCCGCCGCACTGGGGCGGCTACCGAATCGTGCCGGCGCGCATCGAGTTCTGGAAGAGCGGGACCGACCGGATCCACGACCGGGTGGAGTACACCCGAGCCGGCGAGACGTGGACGATCCGTCGGCTGAGTCCCTGATCGCTCAGGAAACCGCGTGCGACACCGCAGGCGCGCCGGTCCATCGGACTCGTTCGAGCAGCGCGGTGTACACGATGAGCCGCCCGAGCACCAAGAGCCAGACGAGCAGTGCAAATACCGCGCCGATGGTGCCATAGAGCGCCGACGATCTCAGGACCAGCTCGGGGACGACCCGGCTGCCGACGACTTTGAGGATCTCAAGCGTAACGCCGGCCGCGATCGCAGGAAAACGCATCGCGCGTCGAGGGATGTGACGAGCCGGGAGGACGATCGCGGTCCAGTAGAAGAACAGCGAGTTGGCCGCAACGCCGCCGAGGATCCCGAACTCCAACAGGATGTTCTCCTGGCGTAGGAGGATGCCGGTTCCCGCGATGAGCATCAGGAATACGAGCCCGCCGAGCAGCCATACGACGCCGACGGCCCGGCCGCGCCAAGCCCCGCCCTTGACGTTCCACGCCTCGTCCCAAGCTGCATTGACGGACGCCGTGAGGCCGGTGCCGGTCCAGACCAACCCGAGCACCCCGACGATGCTGGACTCGACGCGGCGGTGTTGGGCGCTCGCCACGGCGCGCACCAACCCTTCGCTCAGATCGTCTCCGAGACCGAGCGCATTTCCGAGGCTGCGTGCGACCGAATGCGCGTCGCCGCCTGCGAATCCGACGAACGCGATCGTCAACAGCGCAATCGGGAACAGCGCGAGGAACGCGCGCATGCTGATCGCGGCGGCGAGGTTGCCGCCTCGGAGGGAACCGAACTGACGTTGCACCTCGCGTCCGTCACGCCAGGCGCGATCACGACGAGTGCGAACAGTCACAGCGCCTATCGTGCCACGGTGCCGACGATGGAGCGCCGATGAACGCCCTGGCCGTCGGGGTGCTCGTGATGGCCGGGGTGGCCGCCCTCGGGAACTGGATCTCGGTCGTCCGGCAGCGACCGGCCGGTATCTATCGCTTCAAGCCGCTCACGGTCGTCCTCATGATCGGCGCCGCCGTCACGCTCGACCCGGTGTCGTCGACCGCACGAGTTTGGTTCGTCATCGCGCTTGCGCTCTCACTCGCCGGCGACGTGTTCCTCATGTTGCCGACCGACGCGTTCGTACCCGGTCTCGCTTCGTTTCTCCTTGCGCACGTTGCGTACGTGGTGGGTCTGAACCAGGTGTCGGACGGTCGCTGGTTCTTTGCGCTCCCGGCGGTGCTGATCGCGGCGGTGCTCGCGACGCGACTGGTGCGCGGGATTCGCACCTCCGGCCATCCCGAGTTGGTCGCGCCGGTCGTGGCGTATGTGCTCACCATTCTCGTCATGGTGAGCAGCGCGCTCGCGAGTGGCAACGCCCTCGGCGCGATCGGTGCCGGGTTCTTCATGACCTCGGACGCGTTGATCGGCGAGGATCGATTCGTGCAGCAACGCCGTTGGCAACCACTCGCGATCATCGTGACGTATCACGTCGCCCAAGCACTGCTCGTCGTCTCACTCACGACGTAGCGGTTCCGAACTCCTGAGAACGCGCGCCAAATGGCTCGGGTGCCCTCTTAGCCGGTGACAGCCGCCTCGAGCCGTTGCAGGTCCTTGACCAACGACCGGCGCATCGCCATCCGGACGAGACCGCTCGGCATCCATGCGAACTGCCCAGGGGCACCGACGTTGCGGATGCGGACCTTCGAGGAATCGCCTGCCGGCTCGATCTCGTAGGTGACGACCCCGACGAACGGTCCCTCGGCAATGTCCAACTTGAGGCAGCGTCCCGGCTCGTACGTGCGCACCACCGTGATCCACGAGATGTCCTTGCCCATGAAGCGGGCTTGGCGGCGGACTCGGGCGCCAATCGCAACCGGTTGATCCAAGACGTCGACTGCGGTCAGCGCCTGCATCCAGGTTCGATCCTGGGTCGGATCGAACATCACCGCGGCGACCCGATCGGCGGGCACCGACATGGATCGTTCGACTGCCACGTCCAATTCCATCGTCACTGCCTCCGAGCGGGGAGCCGGGGCCGCCGACTCATCGAGCCGTGGTTCGGGCGAGCTCGACCATTCGGTCGCCGACGAAGAAGGCCCACCCCTCGAGGTGATCCGGCGCGTGGATCGCGGGGAGTTCATGACGCAACGTGAGCAGCGTCCCGCCGGCCTGATCGTCGAGTACCACCTCCACGCGTGAAGAACCCGGCGGGAGTGGACCGCCCGGCGCACCGCCTTCCCATCCGAAGCTGAAGAGCAACCGGCGAGGTGGTTCGAGTTCGAGGAACTCTCCGAGCATCACCGGTCCACCGTCCATGACGACCCGGAAGATTCCACCGGTCTCGGCCACGGCGTCGGCTTCAACGCCCCACCATTCGCACAACCGCGCGGGCTCGGTCCAGAAACTCCACACCGTCTCCGGTGGGGCATCGATGTGGACAACCTGCTCGACGGTCTCAGTCAGTTGGGCGGCCTCGGTCATTGGGATTGTCCTTTTCGTCGGTGAGGAGAAGGTGCTGAGCGCTCCGCCAATTCGGCTGCCTGCTTCAGGCGTGCGAGCCCGTCGGTCCACATCTCGTCGATGAACGTGCGCAGGTCGTCGAGGGCCTTCGGGTGAACCCGGTAGAGCCGGCGATTGCCCACGCGCCGGACCGTGACGAGATCGGCAGACTGGAGAACGCGAAGGTGTTGCGAGACGGCGGGGCGGCTGAGATGGGCGAACTCGGAAGCAAGCGCGCCGGCCGAACGCTCGTCGTCTCGGACCAGGCGAAGAATGTGTCGCCGCGTCGGGTCGGCCAGCGCGTGGGCGGTGGCGTCGAGATTGGTACCGGCCAGTTGCGTCGCGGCTCGATTCATGTAAGCATCTTCTTACAGAGATCCCTCGGGCGCAAGCCCACACCGACGATCAGGAGACGGTTCCATGGAGACGCTCGATGCACTGGCCCAGACCTTCGATCACGCGACTTTGGTGATCGGCGGCGTGCGCCCCGATCAGATGAGCGAAGCGACGCCGTGTTCGGAGTGGGATGTTCGGGCATTGCTGACCCATACGGTCGGTGTCGTGACCAACATCGGCAATGGGGTTCGCGGTGACCAGATGGTTGATCCCAACGCAATCGCGCTCGAGGACGACGTCGAGGCACAGTTCCGAACTGCGGCCGCCGCCACGTTGGCGGCATGGCATTCTGCCGGCATCGACGGCGAAACCAATATCGGGGCCGGACCGATGCCGGCGAGCATGGCGGCCGGCATCAACCTCGTCGACACGACGACCCACGCGTGGGACCTCGCGCGAGCGACCGGTCAGCCGGAGGAACTCCCGGCCGATCTGGCGACGACGGTGCTCGCCGTTGCGCAGACGTTTCTCAACGATGACATCCGGAACTTTGCGGGAATCGGTGCGGCCATCGAGCCGGACGTGAACGCCACGCCGACTGAGAAGTTGGTCGCGTACCTCGGTCGTCGTTCGTAACGGTTGCGACTCACGTTGCAGCTCGACCGCTAGCGTCCGCGCCTATGCGCCGTTCGATCGATGATGCCGTCGACGACCACCCCGCCGACGACGAGTTCCCACCAATTTCGTGGATGGTCGGTCTGACCGACGATCCGAACGCGTCCGACGACGGCGAACCGCGCGTGAGCCTCACCCTCGAGGAGCGTGGTGGTGCCGGGTACGGCCTCGTTGCGCACCTCGCGCCCGCCACGGCACGGCGGTTGCGGATGGCGGTCGCAGCCGCGCTCCGGGAGGTCGGAGAAGAACCGGGTCCCTGAGCGTGGCTCCGAGGGGGTTGGTCAGAGGCTGCGTCAGAGCAGCAGTGGCGCGCGCCCGGCAGTGGCGGCCGAATTGGCACCGCGGTCCAGGACGGTGTCGAGATGGGTTGCGATGTGCTCCACGGTGATGATCGCGATGCGGTGTTCCTCGGCGAAGAGTTGGAGGAACGGCATGCGGGCGGGGGAGCCGTCGTCGTGGAGCACCTCGCAGATCACCGCGACCGGCGCCAGACCGGCGAGCCGCGCCAAATCCACCGCAGCTTCGGTGTGACCGCGTCGCTCCCGAACCCCGCCGTCACGCGCGCGCAAGGGGAAGACGTGACCAGGGCGGATGAAGTCGCCCGGCGTGGAACTCGGGTCGAGGAACTTCCGGACGGTGTGGGCCCGATCGGCCGCGCCGATGCCGCTTCCCGACTCGACGTGGTCGATCGAGATGGAGAACGCGGTGTCGCAGCCGGCCGTGCCAGGCGGGACCATCGGCGGAACGTCGAGCCGCTCGAGGTAACTCGAATGCGTTGGCATACACACGAGCCCGCGCGCCCAGCGCAACATGAAGTTCACGGCGTCGGGCGTCACCCACTCGGCGGCCATCGTGAGGTCACCCTCGTTCTCTCGGTCCTCGTCATCAGCGACGAGGACCATTTCGCCGCGACGGATGCGACGGAGCGCCTCGTCCACAGTTGCGAACTTCATTGGGTGATCTCCTGGGGTCGGCGGGGTAAGGAATGGGCTCCGGGCAGGGTGACGACCATGCGGCACCCGTGCGGTTCGTGCGGCTCGGGATGGATCTCGCCGCCGTGGAGGTCGACGATCCATCGTGCAATCGCAAGGCCGAGACCGGCGCCGCCGTCCGAGGAGGCGCGCGCGGTATCGGCCCGGTAGAAGCGTTCGAAGACCCGTTCCGCATCGGCCGCGGCAATGCCGGGGCCTTCGTCGATGATTTCGATCGTGACGTTGTTCTCGGTCCGACGCGCTCGCACCTGCACCGACCCTCCCTGAGGAGAGTGGCGCACGGCATTCTCGAGCAGGTTGGTGACCACTTGGTGGACCCGCTCGGCGTCGCCGTCGGCGGCGAGGCCGGCATCGGCGACGCTCATGTCGATTGCGATTCCTGAGTTGGTGAGTTCCTGTTCTCGCACGGCGTGGGCCAACACCGGTTCGATTGCGAAGGCATGACGATCGAGCGGCACCGTGCCGGCTTCCAAGCGAGAGAGGTCGAGGAGCTGCGTGACCAATCGGCCCAGCCGTTCTACCTGGGTCAACATCGTCTGCAGCGTTCGGGGGTCCGCAGGCGCGACGCCGTCGATGAGGTTCTCGAGCGTTGCTTGCAGCGCGGTCAGTGGTGTTCGGAGTTCGTGGCTCACGTTCGCCACCAGATCGCGGCGCACCCGATCGGTCTCGGCCAACTCCGCGGCCATCCGGTTGAAAGCCGCGGCGAGCCGGCCGACTTCGTCATGCGAGGTCGCGGTAATGGTCTGGGAGTAGTCACCCTTGGCCATGGCCTGGGTGGCGGAGGCCATCTCTCGGAGCGGCGACGTCATGCCGCGCGCCAGCCGGCTGACGAGAATCAGCGCGACAGCGCCGGCGATGACGCCGGCGGCACTGGGCCAGAGGTGCACGATCCGGATGCAGAACCAGAAGACGAACACGGTGATGCTGACGGCGCCCACGATGAGGGTGGCGAGCTTGACTTTGATCGACGTCACCGCGTCCAGCGGGCGGTCCGGAACGTGGGGGACTTGGGGCCTGCGCCTCACGCAGCGTCCTCCAGGGCGTAGCCGACGCCGTGGACGGTGCGGATCACGTCGTTGCCGAGTTTCCGACGCAGCGCACGAATGTGTGAGTCGACGGTGCGGACGCCGGAGGTGATGGAGTAGCCCCAGACCTGTTCGAGCAGATCCTCACGCGTGTAGACGGCTCCCGGCGACTCGGCGAGGAACAGCACGAGATCGAACTCGGTCGGGGTGAGATGCACGCTTTCGCCGTCTCGACTCACGCGGCGGGTAGCGGGGTCAATCCCGATGTGGGCGACGAGGATGGGTTGACGCGCCTTGGCGGGACCACCTTCGGCACGAGCGCGATCGACTCGGCGCAACAGCGCGTGGACACGCGCTACGAGTTCGCGACTGCTGAACGGCTTGGTCATGTAGTCGTCCGCCCCCACGCTGAGGCCGACCAGCAGATCCTGTTCGGAGTCGCGCGCCGTGAGCATCAGGACGGGCACGGCACGGTCGGCTTGGATGCGCTCGCAGACCTCCAGACCGTCAAGACCAGGAAGCATCAGGTCCAGTACGACCGCATCCGGTTGCAGTTCGGCACAGCGGCTGACTCCCGCGGGACCGTTCGCCGCGATCTCGACGGCGTAGCCCTCAGACCGGAGGCGGGCGGCGATGGCGTCGGCGATGGCACTTTCATCCTCGATGACGAGGATTGTCCGCGCGGAGGGCGAACCGATCGATGCCGAAGTCACCGTTCAAGGATACGAAACCCGCCGTGAAAAGGTCCCCCTTGGTGTGTGGAGATTCTGTGGAGATGGTGGTCACTTCGCCCTCTAACCTGGGGAAATGGCCGAAGACACTGATCCTCAAGCTCTCACCGACGCCGAGTGGCGGGAGCGGTTGACTCCCGAGCAGTACGGCGTGCTGCGCGGGGCCGGAACCGAGCGAGCCTTTTCCGGTGAATACACCGACACCGAGGTCGACGGGCTGTACCACTGCGCCGGGTGCGGAGCGGAGCTGTTCGCCTCGGACACGAAGTTCCATTCGGGTTCGGGATGGCCGTCGTTCTGGGCCGCCGCCAAAGAGGGCGCCGTGGAAGAGCGGACCGACGTGAGCCACGGCATGAGCCGGACCGAGGTCGTGTGCGCTCGGTGTGGTGGACACCTCGGCCACGTCTTTCCCGACGGCCCGAACCCCACCGGGTTGCGCTACTGCGTGAACTCGCTCGCCTTGGAACTCGATCCCGCCGACGCGTCCTGAGGGTTCGCGTCCATCGCGTCACGCACCCACGTTTGGAACGCGTACACGCCGTTCTCGTGGCGGGGACTCAGGCGGCCGCGGTCATAGATCCCTGACTCGAGATTCCCCTGGACCTGTTCACAGATCCTCTGATCCTCGTCGAGGACTGCGACGCCGAGTCGGACGATCTCCGCGTTGGTCTCGGTTGCGGCCGGGTCCGCGACGAAGCAGTCGTAGATGACGGTGGTGCGGCGCGGGCCGTCGGGGATCCACCGCTCCACGTTCATGCCTTCGGGGTAGATATTGAGCGCGAGGTTGGGAAAGCGCCAGAGCCACACACCGGAGGCAGTGGCACCGTCTCGGGTGGGCACCCGGTGCTCGGTGAAACCGTCGCCGACGTCGACGCGATATTCGCTGGTCCGGATCTGCGCGTGCAGCCCCGGGTGAACGAACGGGATGTGGTAGCCCTCGCTGTAGTTGTCGGTGTAGGTCTTCCAGTTCACGTCGATCGTGTGCGTGAGACGTTGGCTGTAGGTAAGGGACTCGACGGGTTGGTCCGCACACCGCTCGGCGAAGCCACCGAGTTCGTTCAGCAGGGTCGGACCGTGCGGCGAGACGCGTACGAACACCAGACCCCGCCACTCGTCGACGGCCACGGGCAGCAGGCCGAACTCCTCGGGGTCGAAGTCGTCCGCGCCGAAGTCACGCGCGCGAGTGAGACCGCCGTCGAGGTCGTAGGTCCACCCGTGGTACCCGCAGATGATGACCTGACAATGGCCATGGGGTTCGGTGGCGAGGGGTCCGGCCCGATGGCGACACACATTGTGAAACGCGCGGAGTGCTCCGTCGCCGTTCACCACAACGAGGATCCGGAATCCGGCGAACGCATGCGTGACGTAGTCGCCGGGCCCGCGAAGCTGCGTGCGAAATCCGGCCAACTGCCACGTGGCCGCGAAGATCGCGTGGCGCTCACGCTCGAACCACTCGGGATCGGAATACGTCGCCGCCGGCAGCGTGGTGGCGTGCTCCATGTCGGCGGGGTTGGTCACGGTCCGGATCGTAGGACGTCGAGGTGCCGATCCAGTTCTACGATCCGGGGGTGCGGATCTCCGAGGTGATGGCAGCGCAAGGCCACGAGCAGGTGGTGCTGCTGTCCGAACCCGAGATCGGTCTCCGTGCCGTCATCGCTATCCACTCGACCGCGCTCGGTCCGGCCCTCGGTGGCATCCGGTTTTGGAACTACGCCGACGACGCCGACGCGATTGCCGACGCACTGCGGCTGTCCGAGGCGATGTCCTGGAAGGCTTCGGCGGCCGGGCTCCACCAGGGTGGTGGGAAAGCCGTCGTGCAGTGGACGGACCCGACCCAGCGGCGGACACCGGAGCAACTGGCTGCGCTCGGGCGAGCCATCGACGAGTTGGGCGGCCGGTACATCGCAGCGGAAGACGTCGGCGCGACGACCGCAGACATGGACGGCATCGCGGCGTCGACGCCGTGGGCCACGGGGGTGTCGGCGTCCCTGGGTGGATCCGGTGATCCGTCGCCGGTCACCGCCTTTGGCGTCCTTGCGGGAATGCGTGCTGCGGCGCAGGAACGCTGGGGTGTCGATTCGCTCGAAGGTCGACGGGTGGTCATCCAGGGTGCGGGCAAGGTCGGATCGGGTCTCGCCCGACTGTTGGTTGCCGACGGTGCCCGGGTCTCGATCGGCGATGTCGACGCGCAACGCGTGCGAGACCTTGCCGTCGAGATCGGAGTGGCGCCGCTCGATCCGGACGACATACCGGGCGCGGAGTGCGACGTGCTGGCGCCCTGTGCGCTCGGCGGATTCGTCAATGCGGATTCGATCGACCGGCTGCAGTGTGAGGTGCTCTGCGGCGGCGCGAACAACCAACTGGCTTCGGATGCAATGGACGACGCGTTGGTGGCCCGAGGCGTGCTCTACGCGCCGGATTTCGTCGTCAACGCAGGTGGCATCCTCAACATTGCGGAAGAGTTCACCGGCTATTCGAGGGATCGTGCCTTTGCGGCCGCTGCAGGTATTGAGTGCACGACGACGCGCGTGTTCGCGCTCGCTCGCGCGTGGGAGATCCCGCCCGGACAGGCGGCCCTGCGCATGGCGCGGGAGCGGATCGAGCGGGAACCCTTCGGCACCGGTCGCTGGGAGCCTGGGGACCCGGCGGCGTGGACAGGCGGTGCGCCCCTCCGCCGCCTGCGTCCGTGAGACACGACCTCTAAACTCCGCACATGTTGTTGGACGTCGACGAAGTCGTCGCACGGTGCCGGACGGCGCGTGATGAGCACACGCCCCAACTCGCGATCCGTGACGTCTTGGCGGAGTTGGTGGCGGATGCCGACGCGGTGGCGGCTGCGCTCGGACCGGTGCACGAGGGTGGGATCCAGGCGTTGTATCGGTCACCCGACCTGACCGTGCTCCGCATCGTGTGGACGCCGGGGATGAAGTTGCAACCTCACAACCACGCCATGTTCGCGGTCGTCGGGATGTACGGCGGTCAGGAGGACAACGCGTTCTTCCGGCGTGCTGAGCGGGGCCTCGAATCAGCTGGTGGACGAGACCTCGTCGCCGGTGATGTGCACGTCATGGGCCACGACGCAATCCACGCGGTTTCCAACACCCGCAGCGAGTACGCCGTGGCGCTCCACGTGTACGGCGGTGATTTCTTCGACGCCGAGCGCTCCGAATGGGATCCGGCGACCTTCGAGGAACGTCCCCGCGACCTCGCGAACACTGCTCGGCAGTTCACCGAAGCGAACGCGGCGTGGGCCGCACGGCCGCGGTAGGACGCGAGCTCGGATCTAGCCTGCCCGCATGGGTTCACATCTTGCCGACGTTTGGTTCCAGGTCACAGATCTCGCGGTTGTCTCCGGATCGGGGTGCACCGTCACCACCGAAGACGGCACCGAGTACCTCGATTTCACCAGTGGCATCGCGGTTACCAGCACCGGTCACTGCCATCCGACCGTCGTTGCGGCGATCCAAGAGCAGGCGACGAAGTTCATTCACGCGCAGGTGAACTGCTACCGCCATCCGTTGCTCGAGCAGCTGGCGACGCGCTTGGCCGACATCGCACCGAGTGGGATCGACACGTTCTTCTTCGCGAACTCGGGCGCCGAGGCCACGGAGGCGGCAGTGAAGTTGGCAAAGCACGCGACGGCGCGTCCGAACGTCGTGGTGTTCCAGGGATCGTTTCACGGTCGGTCGCATCTGACGATGGCGATGACGACATCGAAGACCGGGTACCGCGCCGGGTATCAGCCGCTGCCAAGCGGGATCTTCGTCACGCCGTTTCCCTACGCAGTGCGCGATGGTGGCACCGAGGCGGATGCCGTGAAGCGCGCACTCGCAGCGTTCGACCTGTTGTTGGTCACCCAGACCGCACCAGCGGAGACCGCGGCCGTCGTGATGGAACCGGTGCTCGGCGAAGGTGGCTATCTCCCGGCTCCGCGCGCGTTCGTGGAGGGGATCAAGGTGCGCTGCGAGCAGCACGGCATCCTCTTCGTGGCCGACGAAGTGCAGTCCGGTTTCGGGCGCTGCGGCACGATGTTCGCCATCGAGAGTTCCGGGATCGACCCGGACATCGTGGTGATGGCCAAGGGAATTGCGTCCGGCTTCCCGATCTCCGCGATCGGCGCGTCGGCCGAGATCATGGGCCGCTGGCCCGTCGGCGCGCACGGAGGCACCTACGGCGGGAACCCGATCGGGTGCGCCGCGGCGCTCGCCACCATCGATGTGCTGACCGCGCCGGGCTTCATGGAGAACGTCCGTGACCGGGGTGAACAACTTCGAGCGGGCCTTCGGCACCTCGCGGTCACGCATCCGGTGATCGGCGACGTGCGTGGACCCGGCCTCATGGTCGGCTGCGAGATTTTCGACGCGGGTGGTCAGCCGGACGCGGCGCGCGTAGCGGCCGTCGCCGCGCATTGTCGCGACGAAGGCCGGTTGCTGTTGATGAACGCCGGAACCGCCGGCAACGTGCTGCGGTGGATGCCGCCGCTCGTGGTGTCCGAGGCGGAGATCACCACCGCGCTCGACGCGTTCGGCGCCGCACTCACAGCCACTGCGTAGCGCGACGGGCGTGCCGCTGCTTGGCGCTCAGCGCCGGCGCGAGACCGCGCGACGAAGGCGTTCGTTCCGTCGGTCGCGTGTGATCGCCTCGACCACTTTGAGACCGGGGATGCCGGTGACGCCACCGCCTCCGTGGGTCGCGCTCGACGCTTGGTACAGACCGTGGATGGGTGTGCGGTAGTCCGCGTACCCCGGCGCCGGCCGCATGTGGAACAGCTGCGACGGTGACAACTCGCCGTGGAAGATGTTGCCGCCGATGAGCCCGTAGGTGTGTTCCATGTCGTACGGCCCGATGATCTGGCTGTGCAGGATCGAATCGGTGAATCCGGGCGCCACCACGTCCATCTGTTCGATGACACGTCGTCCGTAGGCATCGAGTTCGTCGCGGTGCGGCTCCTCGGACCACGTGCTCGGGACCCACTGCGTGAACATCGACATGACGTGCTTTCCCTCCGGCGCGAGCGTCCGGTCGAACACCGACGGAATGCAGATGTCGGCGAACGGTGCCGCGGCCGCGTGCCCGGAGACGGCGTCCTGAAACGCGTGTTCCACGTGGTCGAGGCTCGGCGCCAGGACGATGGTGCCGCCGTGGATGTCCGGGTTGAACCCGGGAGCGGCGCGGAACTCGGGAAGCCGATCGAGGGCGAGGTTGATCTTGACCGTGCCGCTCCGGGTCTTCCACCGCCGGATGTCTGCGAGGAAATCGTCGGGGAGCTCAGCCGGATCGAGTTGGTGGAGAAACGTGATCTGGGGATGGGTGGCGGCCACCACGGTGTCGGCGAGGATCTCCTCTCCCGATTCGGTGACCACGCCGATCGCGGCGCCGTTGCGAACGAGAATCTTCGCCACGCCGGTGTCGGTTCGCACTTCGGCGCCGAACGATTCGGCCGCATCGCGCAGCGCGCGCGTGACCGCACCCATGCCGCCCTCGGGGAAACCCCACGCGCCGAGCTGGCCGTCGCCGACGTCGCCGATCTTGTGATGCGCCATCACGTACGCCGTGCCCGCTGACCGTGGTCCGGCCCACGTTCCGATGACTCCACTGACGGACAGCACGCCACGCATGGCGTCGGACTCGAACTCCTCTTCGACGAGATCGGCGATGCTCATGGTGAAGAGCCGGGTGATGTCTGCGAC